>JAYTAM010000097.1:0-4346 GCA_043737505.1 Thermoanaerobaculia bacterium | reverse complement strand
GCCCGCCGCGTGCGAGACCAGGGTCGTCGTCTCGGTGCTCCGCGACCAGTGGAACACGTCGTAGCCGTCGTTCGCGTCGCCTTCGGCAGCCACGAGGTTGGTGGACAGTGAATGGAAGGTCGCGAGGAGTCCGTCGGCGCTCACCGCGACCGGCACCACCAGAGCGTTGCCTGGGGTCACATCCGCTGCCGTGGCACTCGAGATCAGGCTCGCCACGGAATCGCTGCGCTGCCAGAGGAAGGCATCGTCGGCGCCGTTGCCGTCGCTCACTCCCACGAGGAGGTCGTCGGCGTAGGAGGAAAGGGCAACGAGGTTGCCGTCGGCGCTCATCGAATGCGGCGCCGAGGCGCGGTTGCCGGCAGTCGTCAGGGCGAGCTTCGAGTGCGAAACGAAGCTCACCTCGCCGGTGGTGGCGTCCCACAGGAAGGCATCGGTCTCGACGTTCGAATCGGTTCCTCCCACGACGAGATTGCCGGCCCGCGACTCGAGGAGCACGAAGCGGCCGTCGTCACTGATCGCGACCGGATTAGAAGCGTGGTTGGCGGTGGTCGTCGTCGAGGCCGCGGCGTGCGATAGAAGCACGACCCCGCCGGTGTCGGCGTTCCACATGAAGGCGTCGCTCGAGAAGTTCGAGTCGCTGCCGCCGGCGACGAGCCCGGTGGTCTCGGACGCAAAGGCGATGTGCTGGCCGTCGGGGGTGATGGCTCCGAACTCCGCGCTGAGGCCAGAAGTGCTGCTCGCGGGCACTCGCGACACCAGCCGCATGCTGTCGTCCTGTCGATCCCAGACGAACAGGGTCTGGGAGGCGATCGACCCCGGCGGGCCCGGGAGCAGGGTGTTCGCACTGGAGTTGAGGACTACGTAGCGTCCGTCGCCGGTGATCGCGCGCGCGGCGGACGCACCGTTGGCGGCCGACGTCGAGCCGCTCGCGTGGGAGATCAGGGTCACCTCGCCGGTGAAGCGATCCCACTCGAAGGCATCCTGCACGCCGTTCGTGTCCAGCCCCGCAGCAAGGAGATCGGTGGCGTAGGAAGAGAAGACGACGTAGCGGCCGTCGCCGCTGATGGCTGCGGGCTGGGACTCGAGATCCGCCGCCGTTCCGGCCGCACCGAAGGCGTGGGACACCAGCGTGACCTCCTGCGTATCGCGATCCCAGACGAAGGTGTCCCCGAGTTGGTTGCCATCGCCGGCCGCGGCGACGAGGTCGTCCGCGAACGACTGGAACAGAAGATGGCGCCCGTCGGCGCTCAGCGCTGTGGGCACCGAGCGCTCGTTGCCGGCGGTCGTCGTGCCGGCGGCCGCGTGCGACGCGAGGAGAACCTGCCCGCTATCGCCGTCCCAGAGAAAGATGTCGGCCAGGCCGTTGGTGTCCATCTGCCCATCGACCAGGTCGCTGCTGGTCGAGAAAAAGGCGACGTAGCGCCCGTCATTGCTGAGCGCGACCGGATAGGAGCCGGCGTTCGCAGCCGTCGAAGCGTCGCCGGCCGTATGGGAGACCAGAGTCTGGCTACCGGTGAGGCGATCCCAGAGGTAGACGTCCGGGCTGCCGTTCCCGTCGACGACTCCGCTCACCCAGCCGGTCGCGCCGGAGTTCAAAAGGACGAACCGGCCGTCGGGACTCATCGCCTGCGGCTGGGTCCAGCCGGAAGGAGTCGCGCTCGCAATGGCCCGCGACGCGAGCCAGGTCTGGTCGGCCGGTGCCGGCGGAGCGGCCAGGGCCAGAGCCGCGACTGCCATCCAGGCAAGCCGTGGGACTGGAAATGCGAAGGTGCCTCGCTGCAGCGAACGCGGAATCGAGGATGCGATGAACATAGGAGGTCGCTCCGCTATCCAACAGGATTTCCCAAAAAGCCGGGCCAGCCTATCTCTTTGCCGGGGCCGACCGCTGCCCCGCACCCCGCCAGCGGCCGCACTGCCGATCCTCGGGGGTTTGACGGTAGAGTTCAGGGAGAAGCGATTGCGACACTCTCCTCAAGCGGAGGCATGCATGCGCAGCGGCTCGAAGATCTACCCGGCGATCGCCTTGCTGAGCGGCGCGCTCGCCCTGTTGCCCGCGGCCCTGCCTGCCCAAGCGGAGGGCTCGATCGGGTTCGCGATGCAGGCCGCCGCCGCGGACGCTCGGGTCTCCCGATGTGTTCCGATCGAGGTGCGCACGGTCCATGGCGGCAAGCTCCAACCCCACACGCGCCTGGCGCGGATCGAGAACGGCCGCGTCCCCTGCATGCACGTCGAGGACGGTACGATCGCGAGTTGCCTCTTCTCCACCGCCGATGACGCGGCGAGCGGCAAGTGGCTCGAGAGTCCCGCAGGGGGATTCGCCCAGATCGGCCAGGCGGTGTCGCTGGATGGAAAGCGGGGCGGGGAGTACATCGTCGCCGCGCGCGTCAACCCGGACAACAGTGTCTCCTGCACCGAGCCCACCGGGATGGATACGGCGGGTTGGGTAGCGGAAGGCGTCGACCTCGCGGGCAGCTGTGTGCTGGAGGAGATAGGCCAAGAGTGGAACTTGCTCTCGACCTACGGCTGGGCTCCGCTGCGGAACGTCTCGAACCACGAGGTCTGTGCGGCCAACGACCCGGCGTCGCGTCCTCATCCCGATGGCCTCTTTCCCGTGCGGAGCTACGCCCTCGAGGGCAGCCTCATGCACAACGTCTTCTGCTACCTGGGCTCCGGTTCGGCGTTGAACGACATCAACGGCACCGAGCGCGACGAGACGAGCAACTATTTCAGCGGTGAGGGGTACTGCCACATGATCATCAGCAGCGGCTTCGAGGCGCCCGGCGCCAAGCGGCCGGCGACCAGGAGCCTGCCGGCGCCCGGGCTTGTCAACGTCAAGTCGTTGATCACCTGGAAGCCGGTGAACCCGAACGTCGCCATCGCGAACTGGTGAGCCGTCGCATGGGCCCGCATTCGGCCGGCGCCGCCGTCCTGATGCTCCTGCTCGGACACGGCGTTCGACCGTCGCCGAGCGCCGCGGCGGTCGACGGGCCGGGCTCAGCAGCGCCCCACGCCGCGCCTTCAGGCAGTGCGCAATTCCTCGCCAGCCGGTTACCGCGGGTAACCTATCGCGGCGGGCACTTTCTCCGCCGCATGCGCGTAGTGACGATCACCTTCGCCGGCGACGACGCGGCCTTGGTCGCCCGTCTCGAGAAGCTGGGCGACAGCCTGCCTCGATCCCCTTGGTGGCGCGCCGCCGTCGATGGCTACTGTGCGAGCCCGGACGATTGCATCGGTGATGGGCGTCCGGGGCTCGCAGTGCGACTCCGCGAAACGCTGCCGGCACGGGTCCACGGCCTCGATATCTCGGCGCTCCTACGCCGAGAGGCGGCCGCCGGGCGTCTCGGCGCGCCGGACCCCGACAACGTGTTCGTCGTCTACCTGCCCGCCGGAGTGACTCTCTTCGACGCCGACCACGAGCACTTCTGCGCTGGTGGCCCGCGTGCCTTCCACCGTGCGCTGCGCTACGAAGGGCGTCAGAACGGCTTCTCCGTCATTCCGCGGTGCGGCGAGGAAGCCGAGCTCACCGCGACCGCGAGTCATGAGCTCATCGAGCTCGCCTCCAATCCGGATACGTCGCGACGCGGCTTCGCCGTCGAGCCAGATTCCGTCGGCCTTCCCTTCACCGCGGCCGGCGTCGAGCCGATGGATCCGTGCGGCCTCATCACGCGCGATACGCATCGAACGGTGGAGTCGGGTTTCGCAGTGCAACGGGCCTGGTCGAATCGCGCGGCGGCCCTCGGATTGGACCCCTGTGGCCCGGACTCGTCCGGAGCGCCGTTCGCCGCCCTCGTGCCGCGGCAGCCTTCGGTGCTTTTGGGCGAAGTCGGCGACCGCGCGACGGTCGTCCTCGAAGCGGCGTCCGTCGGTCTCGACGCCGCCTGGGCGGTGTCGGCGATCGATCTTTCGCGCGGACCCGAGGGCGAACGCTACTTCGAGCTCCGGCTCGACCGGCCGACAGTCGCCGCGGGAGAGACCGCTCAACTGACGCTCGAGCTCCTTCGCAAGCCTCCACAGAAGACCGGTACGGTGGGCCTGGTCTCCACGTTCCGCGGCCAGGTCCGGCTCTGGCCGCTCACCGTGAACACGCGCTGAGGTCGGCATCGGGCCGACCCGTCGGCTGTCCCCTTGTCCCTGCGGATCGCGGAAGGGTGGATATGACTCGTCTCGACAAGCCCGCCCTGCGCTGGGCGCTTCTCTGTGGACTCGCGGCCCTCCTGCCGGCCGGCGTGATGGCCCAGGCGACCACCTACACCTATACCGGCGACGTCTACGGCGTCACCCAGCCCCCCTACGCCGCCGGGCAACGGCTCTCCGGGAGCTTCACGACCGCCTCGCCGCTGCCGCCG
>JAYTAM010000096.1:0-4354 GCA_043737505.1 Thermoanaerobaculia bacterium | reverse complement strand
GCTCGAGCGCGAGGTGCACGCTCGGGAGGCCGAGCTCAATTCGCTCAAGGCGCAGCTCGATCCACACTTCCTGTTCAACAGCCTGAACTCGGTGTCGGCGCTCATCGGCTCGGACCCGCCGGCGGCGAGGAGGATGTGCTATCTGATGGCCGGCTTCTTCAGGAAGAGCCTCGGCCTCGGCCAGCGCGAGCAGATTCCGCTCTCCGAGGAGGTCTATCTCGCCGAGACTTATCTGGCGATCGAAGAGGTGCGTTTCGGTGCCCGGCTGCGTGCCCGCTTCCAGATCGACGAAGCGACGCTCACTTTCGCCGTGCCGCCGCTCATGCTGCAGCCGCTGATCGAGAACGCGGTGCACCACGGCATCGCCCATCTCGTCGAGGGCGGTGAGGTGACGATCGCCGCCGCGCGGGCCGGCGAGCACCTCGAGCTCGTGGTCGAGAATCCGTGCGATCCTGACCGCCCGGCGTCGCGCGGCGCCGGCGTCGGTCTGGCCAACGTGCGGGCGCGCATCGAGGCGCTGTTCGGGCATCGAGCGCGGGTGGACGTCGAGGCGCTGCCGGAGAGCTACCGGGTTCGCCTTCTCCTGCCCGCGGTGCCGGCGGCTCGATGAGCCGGGATCCCGGAGTGAGAGGATCGCCGACATGAGGGTCCTGATCGTTGACGACGAAGAGCTCGCCCGGGCGGTGCTGCGGGAGCTCCTCGCCGCGCACCCGGAGATCGAGATCGTCGGCGAGGCCGGCAACGGCTTCGCCGCGGTGAAGCTCGCCGAGGAGCTCGCGCCCGACCTGCTCTTCCTCGACATTCAGATGCCGAAGCTCTCGGGCTTTGAGGTCATGGAGCTTCTCGGCGAGAAGGTCGCCGTCGTCTTCGTCACCGCCTATGACGAGTTCGCGCTCAGGGCGTTCGACGTCCATGCCGTCGACTACCTGCTCAAGCCGGTCGAGCCCGCCCGGCTCGGCGAGGCGATCGCGCGCGCGGCGGCCCGCCTCGCGGTGGCCGAGATCCGACCGTCGGCCACCGCCGTCGCGGCCGCGGCGCGACCGCCCGGCCGGCCCATCGAACGCGTGCTGATTCGCGAAGAGGGGAGGGTCCACGTGCTTCCGCTCGCCAAGATCGACTACATCGAGGCCAAAGACGACTACCTGTCGTTCGCCGTCGCCGGCCGGCGATTGCAGAAGCAGCAGACGATGGGGGAGCTCGAGTCGCAGCTCGACGGCGGCCGCTTCGTGCGCGTCCACCGTTCCTACCTGCTCAACATCGAGCGCCTCGCACGCCTCGAGCTCTACGCCAAGGACAGCTGGATCGCGATCCTCGCCGACGGAACGCGCATCCCGGTCTCGCGCTCCGGCCATGCCCGCCTGAAGGAACTTCTGGGATGACGACGAAGGGAACAGCCAGGGGAGTTATACACTCGCCGGCATGACGAATTCGCCAGCTCGCGAGCCATCCGCCCTCGGGCCGGTGATGGGCCTCGCCGCCGGCGTGATCGTGGTGGCCGGCCTCAAGCTCGGCGCGCCGGTCCTCGTCCCGATCGCTTTCGCCCTTTTCCTGGCGATTCTCGCCATGCCGCTGATGCACTGGCTGGTCGCTCGGCGCTGGCCGGCCTTCCTCGCCGTGCTGGTGACGATGCTGCTGCTGGCGGCGGTGGCGATTCTCTTCGTGCTGCTGTTTCTCGGCACGGTCAGCGAGCTGCGTGAGGTCGGCCCCCACTACTACCAGCAGATGAACTCGCGGATCTCCTACACCGTCGAATGGTGGCAGGCGAAAGGGATCTCGATTCTCGACTGGGTGCCGTCGAAGTGGCGGCAGCCGGAGACCCTCGCGGAGCTCGCCGGCGGCACGGTGAAGGGCCTGCTGCACCTCTTCTCGCAGGCGATGATCGTGTTGCTCACGCTGGTGTTCATCCTGTTCGAGGCGCTGGTCGTGCCGCAGAAGCTCGTTCGGCTGCCCCCGCATCTCGCCGAAGCGCTGTCGCGTTTCGGCGCCGTCTCCCGTGAGCTCCAGCGCTATCTGCTGATCAAGACCGCGATGTCGGCGGTGATCGCCGTCGCGATCGGGCTCTGGGTCGGATTCCTCGGCGTCGACTTTCCGGTGCTTTGCGCCCTCGTCGCCTTTGCCTGCCACTTCATCCCCAACGTCGGCGCGGTCCTGGCGGCGGCGCCGGCCATGCTCCTGGCCTTCATCCAGTTCGACCTGATCCAGGCGCTGGTCGTAGGCGCGGGCTATCTGGTCATCGGAACATTGCTCGGAAATCTCGCCGAACCGGCGCTGCTGGGCCGAAGGCTCGGCATGTCGACCTTGGTGGTCTTCCTGTCGCTGATCTTCTGGGGATGGCTCTGGGGTCCGGTCGGGATGCTGCTCTCGGTGCCGCTCACGGTGACGATCAAGATTCTGCTCGAGCGCTCGATCACCTGGGGCTGGGTCGCGATTCTCCTCGACTCGCCCGGCCACGCCCGGGCCGCGGTGCCGGCGGCGCCCGCCGGGGACGATGCGCCCGCGAACCTCGAGCGGCCGTCGCTCGAGAGACCGTAGCCGAGGCGGCGCACTCCGGAGCATCAGGCGAGAACTGGCGGAGGTCTGACGGCGGGCGTCGTCGTTGACTTTCGCCCGCAAGTCCGTATCATTGCGAAGAAAGCGGACTGCCCAAGTCCTGATTCTCCGAGGCGCCCAACCATGATCCGGATGACCAAGCAGACTGACTACGGGTTCGTCCTGCTCACCCGGCTCGCCGTCGAGCCGGGCACGGCGATGAATGCACCCGAGCTTTCGGCCGAAACCAGGCTCCCGTTGCCGATGGTCAGCAAGATTCTCAAACTATTGGTACGACAGGGTTTGCTGGCATCGCACCGCGGGGTCAAGGGGGGCTATCAGCTGGCTCGGCCAGCGACCGAGATCCATGCCGCGGAGATTTTGAGGGCGCTCGAAGGGGCGGTGGCCTTGACCGTCTGCATCGAGGGCTCGCCGGGGGAGTGCGACCGGGAGCACTTCTGTACTGTGCGCGGACCTTGGCAGCGCATCAACAAGGCGGTGTTCGAGGCGCTCGCCGGGGTGACGCTGGCGGAGCTCGCCGAGGAGACGGTTCCCCGTCTGGCGCAGCTCGGGCCGGGGCTCGCCGGCGCGCTGGCGCGCCTCGAGTCGGGCGCTCGGAGCGACCGGAGCGACCGGATCGAGCGCGGCGGGTTGAGTCAGGAAGGGTCCGGTAGCCCGAGCGGGCGCGGCGGACGGATCGAATCGCATTGAAGCTGGAGACCAGATGACCACGACCGATACCCAGACCATCGAGCAGCTGGCGACGCAGGAGTACAAGTTCGGCTTCGTCACCGACATCGAGCAGGAGACCCTGCCGCCCGGACTCTCCGAAGAGACGGTGCGTACGATCTCCGCCTACAAGCGGGAGCCGGAGTGGCTCCTCGAGTGGCGCCTGAAGGCCTACCGCCACTGGCTGACGATGACCGAGCCCTCCTGGCAGAACGTCCACTATCCGCCGATCGACTACCAGTCGATCATCTACTACGCCGCGCCGAAGTCGAAGAAAGATGGCCCGCAGACGCTCGCCGACGTCGATCCCGAGCTTCTCAAAACCTACGAGAAGCTCGGCATCCCGCTGCACGAACGGGCGGCGCTCGCCGGCGTCGCCGTGGATGCGGTGTTCGATTCGGTCTCGGTCGCGACGACCTTCAAGGCGAAGCTGAACGAGATGGGAATCATCTTCTGCGCCTTCTCCGAGGCGGTCCGCGAGCATCCAGAGCTGGTGCAGAAGTACCTCGGCTCGGTGGTTCCGTACTCGGACAACTTCTTCGCCACGCTGAACAGCGCGGTGTTCTCCGACGGCTCGTTCGTCTTCGTGCCCAAGGGCGTCAAATGCCCCATGGAGCTGTCGACCTACTTCCGTATCAACGCGAAGAATTCCGGCCAGTTCGAGCGCACCCTGATCGTCGCCGAAGAGGGGGCCGCGGTCTCCTATCTCGAGGGTTGTACCGCGCCGATGCGCGACGAGAACCAGCTTCACGCAGCGGTCGTCGAGCTCGTGGCGCACGCCGACGCCTCGATCAAGTACTCGACGGTGCAGAACTGGTACCCCGGCGACAAAGAGGGCAAGGGTGGCATCTTCAACTTCGTCACCAAGCGCGGCAAATGCGAAGGTGCGCGCTCGAAGATCTCCTGGACCCAGGTCGAGACCGGCTCGGCGATCACCTGGAAGTATCCGTCGGTGATTTTGCGTGGCGACAACTCGGTTGGCGAGTTCTATTCGGTTGCGGTGACCAACCACCACCAGCAGGCCGACACCGGCACCAAGATGATTCACCTGGGCAAGAACACGCGCAGCACCATCGTCAGCAAGGGCATCTCGGCC
>JAYTAM010000095.1:0-4355 GCA_043737505.1 Thermoanaerobaculia bacterium | reverse complement strand
TCCCTGCGCAGGCCGAAAATGCCCGCGACGAGAAGGACCACAGCGAGGGCGGCACCGCCGGCCCGCAGCAGGTCGCCGCGGCTGATCTCGACGATCGTCATGATGACGGCGATCGGTGCGAAGCCCCAGAGCAGCGGTTTCACGACCGCAGCGTTGCGTTCGTCGCGCCAGAGCTGCAGGGCCTCCGCGCGCGGCAGTGCAGCGAGCTCGTGGAGGGGAAGGGATCGCACGCCGCCGCCTATTTCGGCGTGCTGTCGGACGATCCGGGGGGAGAGATCGACTCCGGCGCCGCGGGCTCCTCCCAGGAAAGCTTCGTCTCCGCCGGCAGCTTCTCCAGCCCGGCGATGCGGGCGATATCGCGCGTCTCCTTCCAGCGCATCTCCAGCGTGAAGGAGATGCGGTCGCCCGGCGCAAGCCCCGAAAGCGAAACCTCGGGCGCCAGGGTGAACGGCATCGTCATGGCTCCCATGCCGACGACCTTGCCGCTCTCGTCGCGGAAGTCCGGCACCGCTTCGTGGCGGACCGCGATCTCTCGCGTGCCCGGGGGGGGCAGGCGGACGATCTCTCCGCGCATGGAGTAGCTTTCGACCGCCACTGTCGGCGCCCGGCCCTGCGGGCTGCAACCGGCCGCGGCGATGGCAACGACCAGCGGCACGAGGCGGGCGAAGCCGCAGAATCGCGAGGCACTCTCCATCGCCGCAGCCTATCAAGTGTCACCGCCGGTCCCGGTCCCGGGAGAGGCGGGTCGGAGGTACCTCGGCTAGACTTCACGACCTCGATGGACACTTCGGAAACGAGCGCACTGCGGGGCCACTACATCGTCTGCGGACTGGGCATCGTCGGCTATCGCACGGTAGAGCTGATGCAGCGGCTGGGGGAGAAAGTCGTCGTGGTGACGCTGTCGGGCCACGACGAGAGAATCCAGGCGGCCCGCGCCGCTGGCGTCACAGTCGAGCTCGCCGATGCACGCGATCCCGCTGTCTTGCGCCGACTCGGCGTCCTGGGTGCGCGGGCGCTGATCGTCACGACGTCGAAGGACGTCGTCAACGTGGAGATCGCGCTCGATGCGCAGCGCTTGCGCGACGACCTGCCGATCGTCCTTCGCCTCTTCGACCAGAACCTGGCGCGCCAGCTCGAGGTCGCCTTCCGGATCCGGCGAGCTCTCGGAATGGCCACGGTCGCTGCTCCGCGCATCGCAGCGGCGGCCACCGGCAGCGAGGTGCTGGGCCGGTTTGCCTTCGATGGCGACGATCTCGTCGTCGCCATGATGGCGGCGGCGGAGCACCCGGAGCTTGTCGGCAAGAGCGCCGACCAGCTGGCTGCCGACGGTCGGCGACTGCTGACCCGCGGTACCCGCCTCGTTCGCCGGCGAGACGACGGTGAGCCCGTGCGCGAGGACGAGGTGCTCCTCGTCCTGACCAGCCAGAAGAGCTGGGATGCCTCGGGAGGAGTTGCGGCCGCCCGCGCCGCACGGGCGGCGCGCAAGGGGCCGGGTTTCCGCGAGGCCGTGAGACGCATCACCGGCGCCTGGACCGGAGCCTCGGCGGGGTTGCGGGCGGTCTTCGGCGTCCTCGTGGCGCTCATGGCGACCAGCGTGCTCGTCTTCCGCTACGGCATGGATCTCTCCCTCGTCGACGCGATCTACTTCATGGTCACCACCCTGACGACGACCGGCTATGGCGATATCACCGTGAGGGACCACGCCACCTGGCTCAAGGTCTACTGCTCGCTCATGATGCTCCTGGGGTCGGCGACGATCGCCACCGTCTACTCCCTGATCACCGACTGGATCGTGACGGCGCGCGTCCGCGAGCTCCTGGGGCGCCAGCCGGTTCCCGACGAAGGCCACGTGCTCGTCGCGGGGCTAGGCAACGTGGGATTTCGGGTGGTCGAGGAGCTCTGTGCCGCCGGCGTGCCGGTGGTCGTGCTCGAGCGCGATCGAGAGAGCCCCTTCGTGGGCGGCATGGAGAAGGAGGTGCCGGTAGTGATCGGCGATGCGCGCCTCGTCTCGGTGCTCGAACAGGCGCACGTGCGGGGCGCGCGCAGCATTCTCGCGGTCACCGGCGACGATGCCGTGAATCTCTCCATCTGCCTGACCGCGAAGGAGATGTCTCCGCGGACCCGGACGGTCGTGCGGCTCTTCGACGCCGAGTTCGCGCGCAAGGTCGAGGAGAGTCCGCTGATCGACGCTGCGCTGGGCGCCTCGCGCATCGCGGCGCCCAAGTTCGTCGCTTCGGCGCTCTTCCCGGGAGTGCTCAAGGCGCTGCTCGACGGAGACTCTCTCTGCATCCTCCTCGCTGGAGGCGAAGACCTCGAGCTCCGGCCGGAGGATCGTCCTCAGGTCGTCTGGCAGGGTGGCAAACCGGCGTTCGAGGGCGACGCTCGCGGCCGCCAGCGTATCGTGCAGATCTTCCGCCCGTTCGTGAAGGCCTGGGACACCGGCGGCATCGTCAGTTGAGGAGGCGCTGCTAGACTCCGGCCGTGCAGTTACCCTCCAGCTGGGGCAAGCGATCCCGCAGTCCCGATGAGCGCAAGTTTCTCGCCGGCCCCTCCTGGCGGTTCACCGAGCTTCGCCGGCTCATCCGGATCTTTTTCGAGTTTCTGCGCGGTTTTCGAGTGCTGCACTTCGTCGGCCCTTGCGCGACGATCTTCGGTTCGGCGCGCTTTCCGCCCGGGCACCGCTACTACGAGATGGCGCGCGAGGTCGGACGCCTTGCGGCCGAAGCGGGCTTCACGGTCATGACCGGTGGCGGCCCGGGGGTGATGGAAGGAGCCAACCGCGGCGCGCGGGAGGCCGGTGGGCGATCGGTGGGTTGCAACATCATGCTGCCGCACGAGCAGGACCCCAATCCGTACCTCGATTTCTTCCTCGAGTTCCGCTACTTCTTCGTGCGCAAGGTGATGCTCATGAAGTACTCCTACGGATTCATCGTCCTGCCGGGCGGCTTCGGCACGCTGGACGAGATCTTCGAAGCTGCGACCCTGATCCAGACCGGAAAGATCCCCGGCTTCCCGCTGGTGCTCATGGGCAGCGAGTACTGGAAGGACCTCTACGAGCTGCTTCGCGACCGCATGGTGAAGGAAGGCACGATCGCCGCCGAGGACGTCGATCTGCTGCAGATCACCGACTCGCCAGCGGAGGCGGTGGCGATCCTCGCGGCGCACGCGCGCGACATCGTCCATCTGCGGTTGGAGCCGATTCCCTCGCGCGTCCTCGCCGAGCTCGAGGGGGTGGCCAAGCCTCCGGTAGCCAAGGATTCGCCGGTCTGAACAGAGTGGACGAGCCGCACTTCCCGTCCGAGGCCTTCGACGCCGCCCTCGTCCAGCTACGGAACCTCCTCGGCGACCGCCTTGTCGCCGAGCGCAGATTGGAGCGCGAGCCGGCCCGCCGGGACGACCTCGATCCGCCTCTTCCTCCGGCGGTAGCCGCGGCACTCGCGGCGCAGGGAGTCGGCCGCCTCTGGTCGCATCAGGTAGCGGCGATCACCGCCGTGCGCGCCGGGAGCCATGTTCTCGTCACCACCGCCACCGCGTCCGGCAAGTCGCTCGTCTTTCAGCTGCCCGTGCTCGAGGAGGCCCTCGCCGGGGGGCGGGGGCGGGCGATCTTCCTCTTTCCGCTCAAGGCCCTCGGGCAGGACCAGCGCGGCAAGCTCCTGACGCTCGCACAGGCCGCGGGCCTCGGTGCCGACGAGTTCTCCTGCGAGATCTATGACGGCGATACCCCGGCCGCCAAGCGGGCACGGATCCGCCGCCGTCCGCCGCAGGTGCTGGTGAGCAATCCCGACATGCTGCATCTCGGGATCCTGGCCCATCCCGGTCACTGGGGAGAGCTTCTCGCGAACCTGAAGTGGATCGTGCTCGACGAGCTGCATGTCTACCGTGGACTTTTCGGCGCGCACTTCCATCATGTCCTGCAACGCCTGCTCCGGCTGGCGAGGGCGCACGGCGCGAACCCGGCGATCATCGCCTCTTCGGCAACGGCCCAGAACGCACGTGAGTTCGCCGAACTTCTCGCCGCCGAGCCGTTCGTCGAGATCACCGGTTCGGGAGCGCCTCGGGAGGCGCGGCGGATCTTTCTCGTGCGTCCGGAGGCGAGCCCGTACACGGTGACTCTCGACCTGCTCGTCGGTCTCGTGGAATCGGGCCAGAAGACGATCGTCTTCACCAAGGCGCGGCGGATCACCGAGCTCCTCTACGGCTGGCTGCAGCGCAAGGATCGGGCTCTGGCGCGGCGTGTGGCCTGCTATCGCGCCGGCTTTCTCCCCGAGGAGCGGCGCGAGATCGAGGCGAAGCTCCTCTCCGGCGAGCTCGACGCCGTCATCTCGACCTCGGCCCTCGAGCTCGGTATCGACATC
>JAYTAM010000094.1:0-22604 GCA_043737505.1 Thermoanaerobaculia bacterium | reverse complement strand
GATCGCCTCTCGCGACGGCGGCGCGCTGCTCGCGACGACTCTCTTTCCGAATCCGAACCCGGGGCCGACTCCGCTCTGGTTCGCCGGCTGGGACCGCGGTGGGACGCCGTGCGCGCCCCCGCTCGAGCTCCTGCCGGCGCGGATCCAGTCGAGCTTTGCCCTGCCGGACAATGCCCTGCTTCTGGTGGGGAACGCCTTCTCTTTCGGTGGCGGGACGTCCGACGATCTGATCGTGCAACGGATCGACAACCCGTGCCCGGCGCTCTTCGCCGACGGCTTCGAGACCGGCGATCCGTCCGCCTGGCTGCTCGGCCCTCCCTAGCGCACCGCCTGTCCTCTGGCGGTCGCGGATCGCGCGTAGAGCCACATGTTCTACATCCGCCGCCAATGCCCAAGCTGCCAGTGCGCGCCAGTGGCAGCCCTCCTCTCTCGCATCGTGCTGGCAATCTTCCCCACGATCCTGATGTTCCTCGCTGCGCCGCCCGCCCGAGCCGGGTGGCCGCTGGTCTGGGACTTCGCGGGCCGGTCGGACGTGCCGGTGGCCGCTCTAGTCGGGGCGGGCGGCGATCTGTGGATCCTCTCGGACTCCTATCCCGCGGACCTCGGGCTCTCGCGCGGCGTCCTACTTCGGGTCGGTCCCGACGCCGAGCTGCGCTGGGCTACCGAGGCGCCGGCGCTCGAGTTTCCGAAGGCCCTCGCCCTGCGTCCCGATGGAGCGGCCCT
Source organism: Thermoanaerobaculia bacterium (assembly GCA_043737505.1). GTDB lineage: Bacteria > Acidobacteriota > Thermoanaerobaculia > Multivoradales > JAGPDF01 > JAGPDF01. The sequence continues at coordinate 21,881 of JAYTAM010000094.1, read as the reverse complement.
CGGTATCGGCCGTATGGCCGCCGACCTGTGGGTGACGGCCTTCCATTCCGACGGGACGATCGCCTGGTCGCGGAGCCGCGGTGGCCTCGCCTCCGACTATCCCTTCAACGGCCCGTACTCCGCGCCGATCTGGGACCCCGGTGCTACCGGCGGAGAGGGCGCTTGGCGGATTCCAGCCGGCCTGAGCGGAGCCAGCGGAGCGATGATCGTCATCTCGTTCAGGGCGAACGGCGACCCCCTGCCTGACCTTCTCTGGTCCCTGCCCGACGGTGCGGGCCGGGCGACGTCGCTGCTCCCGCGCTCGGACGGCGGCCTGCTCGTCGCCGGTCTGGTGGAGAACGTAGCGGTTCCCGGCTGGTGGACGGTCGCCTTCGATGCCTCCGGGGCGGAAACCTGGAGGCGGTTCGAATCGGGCGCGGTCATTGCCGGCGCTTTCAGCGGCGCATTCCTGCTGAGCGCCGATCCGGTACGCCTCTGGGCCACTGACGAGAACGGCTGCGGGATCTTTTCGCTCGAGCTCTGGGCGCTCGATGCCGTGAGCGGCACGCCGCTGTGGAACGCCACCTGGCCGACAGACGGCTTCCCGGGCTGCGAGAGCTTCGTTCCGGATGCGGTGACGCTCGCGGGAGGACGCCTGGTCGCCTCGGGCGTGGCGGACACGGCGACGCCCGAGGCGAGCTTCCAACCGGTCGCGGTCTCGTTCGACGCCCAAACTGGCGCGCTCGGCTGGGCGCGGGTGCTCACGGAAGGGCATGCCGGAGTTCGCACGGCCCTCTCCTCAGTCGGGGGCACCGCGCTTCTCGCCAGCACTCTCTTCCCTCTGCCCGATCCCGGACCGGAGCCTCTCTGGCTCGCCGCCTGGGATCGCGACGGCGCCGCCTGCGCCCTCCCGTTCGAGGTGTTGCCGATGCTGGTCGAGGCCTCCTTCGTCCAGCCAGACGGCTCCTGGCTGCTCGTGGGGTACTTCAATTCGCTCGGACCGACACGCGATGACGTCGTCGTACAGCACTGGGTCGACCCCTGTCCGGCGCTCTTCGTCGACGGCTTCGAGTCCGGCGATCCGTCCGCCTGGACGCTGGCGACGCCGTAGCTCCCGGGATCGGCCGGAGCTCGCCGCCTCAGCGGAAGCCTGCCGCTTGCAGCTCGAAGAGCTCGGCGTAGCGCCCTTTCTGGCGCATGAGCTCCTCGTGGCTGCCGAGCGCTTCGATCTGGCCGTCCGCCAGGACGAGGATGCGGTCGGCGCGGCGGACGGTCGAGAAGCGGTGCGAGATCAGGATCGTCGTCTTGCCGCGTGAGAGCTCGGCGAAGCGCTCGAAGACCTCGAATTCGGCGCGCGCGTCGAGCGCCGCGGTCGGCTCGTCGAGGATGAGCACATCGGCATCGCGCATGTAGGCACGGGCGATGGCGATCTTCTGCCACTCGCCGCCGGAGAGCTCGACACCGGTCTTGAAGCGCCGGCCGATCAACTGCTCGTAGCCTCCCGGGAGCTTGGCGATGACCTCCGAGGCGAGGCTCTGGGCGGCGGCGGTCTCGACCCGTCCCGGCTCACCGGCGGCCTCGATCCGGCCGACCGCGATGTTGTCGCGCGCCGAGAGGTGGAAGCGCACGAAATCCTGGAAGATGACGCCGATGTGCGCGCGCAGCTCCTCCAGGTCGTAGCTCTTGAGGTCCTTGCCGTCGAGGAGGATGCGCCCCTCGTCCGGATCGTAGAGCCGGGCGAGGAGCTTCACCAGGGTCGTCTTCCCGGCGCCGTTCTCGCCGACCAGGGCGAGAATCTCGCCGGCGCGCAGGGTGAACGAGAGGTGGCGCACCGCCCAGCGCCCGGAAGGTTCGACACCGGGATAGCGGAAGCCGACGTCCTCGAAGACGAAGCCCTCGCGGACCGGAGTTGGAAAGGCGCGGGCATCGGGCGGCGAGACGATCTCGGGTTGGATGTCGAAGAAGGAGAACAGATCGTCGAGGTAGAGCGCCTGGCCGGCGACCTGCGAGAAGCCGATGAGCAGACCCTCGAGGAGGTTCCGCAGGCGCCGGAAGGAGCTCGACAGGAAGGTGAGATCGCCGATGGTGAAATCGCCCGAGACGGTGCGCCAGGCGAGATAGCCGTATGCGCCGTAGTAGCCGAGCGTGCCGACGGCGGTGAGCAGACCCCCCCAGCCGGCGCGCCGCACCGCGAGCTCGCGGTTGGCGCGATAGAGCTCGTCGGCGAGCACCCGATAGCGCTCGATGAGAAAGCGCTCGAGGCCGAAGATCTTCACCTCTTTGGCGGTCTCGACGCTCGCTCCGGTGGCCCGCAGATAGTCGAGCTCACGCCGCGCCGGGGTGCGCCGAAAAGCGAGCTCGTAGCCTAAAGCATTCCAGTGCGACTCGCCGAGGAAGGCCGGCACGACGGCGAGGACGAGGAGGGCGATCACCCACGGCGCATAGACCGCGAGGCCGGCGGCGAAGGCGGCGATCGTCACCACGTCCTGCGCCTGGCCGAAGAGTTGCGAGAGGAGCCCCGAACGCCCGGCGGCCTGGCGGCGGGCGCGCTCGAGCTGGTCCTGCACTTCGCTGTCCTCGAAGTCTTCGAGGTCGAGGGTTGCCGCGTGCTCCATGAGGCGGACGCTCGCGGTATTCGAGAAGCGCTCGGCGAGGAGCGACTCGCAGAGCGACACCAGGCGGCCGAAAATGTCCGAGACGACGGCCAGCGCGAGCTCGATCGCGAGCAGAAGGAGGACCGGCCGGCCGTACTCGAGGAGGGCGGCGAAGCGCTCGCCACCGGCGAGCGCCGCGGCCAGGCCCGGGTCGCGCATCAGCGCGACCACCTCGTCGATGATGAGCTTGCCGACGTAGAGCGTGGCGACCGGGAGGAGGGCCCGCACCAGTCTGAGGGCGATCGCGGCGAAGGCGATGCGCGGTTGGATCTCCCACACCAGGCGGAGGAACGGCTTGAGATTCGCCAGCGCCGAGAAGCGCTGCTTCAGCGACCTGGGCGCCCGCCCGTCTACCGGCCGGCCGGCGCCCCCGACGCCGCCGGGGCCCCCAGCGCTCCCAGCGCTCCCAGCGCCCCCAGAGGCCGCGCCCGGCGATCCCCCCGACGGGGTGGACGGCACGCGCCCTCCGGCGCCGTATTGCTTCGGCATGCGGCCATTTTAGAGGGTGGTGCGCGCAAAGCTCCCGACTGGATATCGTTGGCCCCTGTTGACCTCACGAGGAGAGACCATGAACCACCGTTCGGGAGTTCGTCAGCGCGCCTGGTTCGTCGTTGCGCTCTGGCTCACGATGGTCGCCCTGCCGCGGACCTCAGATGCCGATACCCCGCGCGCCTACGCGGACCTCGTCACGCTTTTTTCGGACTGGCGGGCGTTCGAGCAGCCGCCGCTGCACCGCGGTGCGCCGGACTACAGGGCAGAGACCGTGGCGCGGCGGCACGCCGGGCTCGCAGGCTACCGGGCGCGGCTGGAAGCCTTCGACACCGACGCCACCGCCAACTGGACGGTCGCCGAGCGTATCGACCTCGAGCTGGTGCGCGCCGAGATGAACGGCTTCGACTTCGACGTCCGCGTCCTTCAGCCGTGGGTGCGCGATCCGGCCTTCTACGCCACCGTCTGGGCCGAACCGTCCGACACGCCGGCGCACGAGGGTCCGACACCCGCCGGTCTCGTCGACCTGTGGGCCTACTCCTTTCCCCTCTCTCCCTCCGCCGAGGCGCTCCTCGCCAACGAGCTGCGCCCGATCCCCTCGTTCCTCGAGCAGGCGCGCGAGAACCTCACCGGCAACGCGCTCGACCTCTGGACGACCGGCATCGGCACCCTGCGCGCTCAGGCCGCGGTGCTCGGCGACCTGGAGGCGAAAGTCGCCAGCGCCGGCGACGAGCTGCGAAACCTCGTCGCCTCCGCCCGCCACGCGACAGGGGGGTTCGTCGGCTGGCTGGAGGGCGAGGCGCAGAAGAAGACCGGCCCCTCGGGGGTGGGCAGGGAGGCCTACACGTGGAATCTCCGCCACGTCCATCTCGTGCCGATGACCTGGGAGGAGGAGGTCGACCTGCTCAAGCGCGAGCTGGCGCGGGCGCACGCTTCGCTCCGCCTGGAAGAGGAGCGCAACCGCTCCCTGCCTCCGCTCGTGCCGGCGGCGGACGACGCCGAGTATCAGCGCCGCGCGAATGCGGCGGTCTCGAAGCTCATCGCCTTCGTCCGCGAGCGGAACTTCTATCCGCTGCGCCCCTACCTCGAGCCGGCGCTGCGCGAGCATCTGGGCGCCTACGTGCCGCTCGCCTCGCGCAACTTCTTCGCCATCGCGATGCACTACGACCCGCTCACCCTCTACACCCACGCCACCCACTGGTGGGACACCGCGCGCATGCGGGACGAGCCGCACCCGAGCCCGGTGCGACGCGGTGCCCTGCATTCGAACATCTGGGACACGCGTTCGGAGGGCATGGCGACGGCGATGGAGGAGCTCCTCCTCCACGCCGGTCTCTACGACGACACTCCGCGAGTGCGCGAGATCGTCTGGATCATGCTGGCGCAACGCGCCGCCCGCGGTCTGGCGTCGCTCTATCTGCAGGACAATCAGATGGACATCGCCCAGGCCAAGGCTTTCCAGGTCGAGTGGACGCCGCGCGGCTGGATGCGCCCGGACCTCGACCTCCTGGGCGCCGAACAGCAGCTCTACCTTCGCCAACCCGGCTACGGTACGAGCTATGTCACCGGCAAGTACCTCATCGAGGACCTGATCCGCGTGCGTTCACACCAGCTGGGCGACGCCTTCACCATGCAGAATTTTTTCGCTGAGGTGAACGCCGCCGGCATGATCCCGGTAGCGCTCATCCGCTGGCAGATGACCGGGCAGCGCGAGCCGGGCATCGGGCCGGTTGTAGCCCCGGCCGCCGCCCGATAGAGTTTCGCTTTCCGACCACCCGTTCCGCTCGCAGCTGGGTCTTCCGCAAAGGAGAGATCGACTTGTCCAACGCCTCCGCTCGTCGCCGCATCGTGCTGTGCTCGCTCCTCGCCGCCTCGCTCGCGCTGCCCGCCTTCGCGGCGAATCCGCCGGCTGCCGCACCCGCCGCGCAGGCGGAGTCAGGGCGAAACTTCGATGCCCGCCGCACCCTCTTCCCCGCGCCGTCGGTGGCCCCCTCGGCCGCCCAGAGCGCAGCCATCGAAAACCTGCGCGCCGCGACGGTCGAGCTCGCGGTCGAGGTCGACTCGGTGACAGGTGCAACCCGCAAGCTGCAGGACTACGGCGGCTTCCTGACCGCGCCCGATAAGGCGCGCGATGCGGCTCTAGTCGGCCGCTCCTGGGTCGCCGGCAACGCCGACCTCCTCGGGCTCACCGCTGCGGATCTCGCCTCCGCGCGTGAGTCGAGCCTCCTGCGCCACGCCGCTTCGGGCACGACGAACCTGATCCTGCAGCAGACGCACTCCGGGCTCGACGTCTACAACGCCCTGCTGAACGTGAGCCTCGACCGCCAGGGGCGGATCGTCTCGGTGAACAGCACCTTCCTGCCGCACCTCGCCGGAGCTCTCAACTCGACTTCGCCCGACCTCGACGCGGCCGAGGCGATTGCCGCCGCCGCCGAGCATCTCGGTACGCCGGTGGGCGAGCTCCAGGACCTCGAAGAGTCGTTTGCACCGGGTAGCGATCCGGCGGCCTACCGGCGATTCGCCGCCCCCGGCCTCGCGCGCTCGCCGATCGATGCGCGGCTCAAGATCCTGCCGCTGCGCGCCGGCGAAGCCCGCCTGGTGTGGAACTTCCAGATCGACACGCTCGACACGCTGCACTGGTACGACTTCAACGTCGACGCCGCGGATGGCCGCGTGTGGACCCGCATCGACTGGATCCAGAGCGACTCCTACAACGTCTATCCGATGCCGGCCGAGGGCCCGCACGTCGTCGGCCGCTCGCTGCTGGTCGACCCGGCCCTCTCCTACCCGGTGGCCTCGCCGTTCGCCTGGCAGGACACCAACGGCGCCGCCGGCGCCGAGTTCACCACCACCCAGGGCAACAACGTCCACGCCTACACGGATACCGACGCCGACAACATTCCGGACGCCGGCAGCTCGCCCGACGGCGGCGCGGGCCTCCTGTTCGACTTTCCGATCAACCTCGCCAATGCGCCTTCGACCTATCGCCCGGCGGCGGTGACGAACCTCTACTACTGGAACAACCTCCTGCACGACGTGCCGTACGCCTACGGCTTCGACGAGGAGGGCGGCAACTTCCAGGTCAACAACTACGGCCGCGGCGGCCTGGGCAGCGACGCCGTCAACGCCGAAGCCCAGGACGGCGCCGGCACGAACAACGCCAACTTCGGGACGCCTCCGGATGGCGAGCAGCCGCGGATGCAGATGTTCGTCTGGACCTCCACCTCGCCGCAGCGCGACGGCGACCTCGATGCGACGATCATCGCCCACGAGTACGGACACGGAATCTCGAACCGGCTGGTGGGCGGGCCGGCGAACGTCGGCTGCCTCGGCAACAGTCAGCAGCCCGGCGAAGGCCTCTCCGACTGGTGGGCGATCTTCATGACCCAGCCCGACCCGATCGACCGCTTCCGCAGCATCGCCACCTACTCGATGGGCCAGCCGGTGACCGGAGCCGGGCTTCGCGGCGAGTACTACGACGGCGATCCGGCGGTGAACCCGCAGCCGGAGGAGAACATCTGGACCTACTCCACGATCAGCGCCGGCTCGATTCCGCACGGCGTCGGCACGCGCTGGACGCAGGCCTACTGGCAGGTGACCTGGGCGCTCATCGACGCCCACGGCTACAACGCCGACCTCGACGCCTACACCGGCTCGAGCGCCGATGACGGCAACATCCGGGCGATGTACTACATCATCCAGGGGCTCAAGAACACGGTCTGCAGTCCGGCCTTCACCGACGTGCGCGACGGCGTGATCGCCGCCGCCACCGCGGCCTACGGCGCCGAGGACGTCTGCCGCATCTGGGATGCCTTCGCCGAGTTCGGCCTGGGTTCGAACGCCGTCTCGTCGAGCCCGGACAGCACCACGGTGACGAACGGCTTCGCGGTTCCCACCAGCTGCAACTTCCTCCTCGCCGGCCCGGCGGCACAGACGATCTGTGCCGGCACTCCGGCCGAGTACAACATCCGCGCCGGGACGTCGTTCTCCGGACCGGTCACGCTCGCGCTTGCCGGAAACCCGGTGGGGACGACGGCGACCTTCACGGTCAATCCCATTCCCGCGACCCCCGGGCTTTCGCACCTCACCGTCGGCAACACCCTCGGCGTAGTGACCGGCCTCTACAACATGACGCTGACCGGGAACGGCGACACCGCCAACGACCAGGATCTGCCGCTGCAGGTCTACAACGGCCCGCCGAGCTCGCCGACGCTCACCGCGCCCGCCGACGGTGCGACGAACACCGCGCTTCGTCCGACCTTCCAGTGGACGGCGACGGGTGCTCAGTCGTACGTGCTCGAGATCGACGACAACGCGGACTTCTCGAGCCTGGTCTACACCTCGGCGGTGCTCACCACCACCAGCCACCAGATCGACTTCGACCTGCCCGGCCTGGCGCAGTTCTTCTGGCGCGTACGCGGTACCAACCTCTGCAGCGCCGGTAATTTCTCTTCGGTCTCGGACTTCACGACGTTGATCGCGCCGGACCAGTGCCCGCCAGGAGCGGCGCCGTTCGTCACCGGCTACCAGGGTTGGGAGAACGGCCTCGCAGGATGGACGAGCTCCGGCACGGGCAACAGCTGGGCGATCTCGACCCAGAACGCGCACTCCGGCGTGAACTCGCTCCATGCCGACGATCCTTCCGTGGTCACGGATCAGAGCCTGGTCTCGCCGCAGATCGTTGTTCCGGCGACACAGCCGAAGCTGGTGTTCTGGAACGTCCAGGAGTTCGAGGATCCGACCGGCTCCGGCGGCTGCTGGGACGGCGGCATCATCGAAGTCTCGACCAACAACGGCGTCAGCTTCACGCAGCTGCAGAATGCGGTGCTGAGCGATGACTATGACGGGACGGTTTTCAGCGGGCCGAATCCGCTCAGCGGTCTTCCGGCCTGGTGCGGCTTCCCGCAGCCGATGAGCGCCACGGTCGTCGACCTCGCCGCCTTCGCCGGCCAGACGATCCGCGTGCGTTTCCGCCTCGGCAGCGACTCCGCGGCCGGCAACAACGGCTGGTGGCTCGACGACATCGCGGTGCAGAGCTGCACCACGAACCTCATCTTCAACGACGGGTTCTTCACCACCGACACCACCCGCTGGACCGCTACCCTTCCGTAAGCTCTCAGGCAGTCCGTCCGGCCGCTGTGACGTATCCGTCGCAGCGGCCGGGTCGTTTCTTTCGCTCGAGCTCGGCCGGACGTCACCAGGACTCGCCGACTTCCTGCTCAGAACCGGCGTCGAAGCGAACGGCGAGCGCCTCCCGCGGCGCCAACCTGCTCGACGGGCTTCCCGCCTGCTTGTTTAGGAGGCTGTCTCCACAATGTGGGCAAGGAAATCCTGCCCGCTCGTCGTTCGGCCCGAGAGGCACCAGACGAGTGATACGTCTTGCACGCTCACAGGATTGTCGAGTTCGTAGGCGACAGCATCGTTCCGATCGGGTCGCGCCGCCGAAACCGCGTACCAACGCCGCACGGACTCAGCGAGATCGGCCGCTTCCACCTGTTCGACTAGCGTGGTCCCTTGTACTTCCGTCAGGAAGGTGAATCGGCGACGAGTGTTGTTCGACATGAGCAGGCTCCTCACGCTTCCAGGGTCTGGAGCACAGGATCGAAACCGCCGCGGCGCTCAACCCTGCGCGAATTCGTTGCGCTCCGCTTCGTCCACCAAAGCCATTACCAGCTGCTCAATCTCAAAGCGAACCTCGACTTCTTCGGCTTGCGTTCCAGGCGCAACCCTGAGGAATCCCTTGCGAATGCCATCACGGACGAGTCGGCGCAGCACCCATCTTCGTTGTGCCTGTGGCAAATGACGGCCGCCACTTTCGACGTTCGCCATCAACTGTGAGAGCCACTTGGAGATCGCTGGGACTTGAATCAGGGCACCTTCCTGCCACTCGCACTTTCGCCACTCGAGGCGTGAATTCCAGGAGGCTTCACCTTCGGCGTACGCGGCAAGGACCTCAATGGCAAGGTCGGTGTCCATGGTCCCGCAAACTGGCCGCGAAACGTCTCCCGAGTTTGCCCGAAATGCGAGAAGGTAGGACTCCGGCTGACTCTTCTCCGCCTCCAGAACGCTGCCGCCAGAAGTCAGGCAAAGAACTGGAAACGGCGCTCGATCAAGCAATCTCAAACTCTCCTCGATCGCACTGCGGTCGGGCGCCACGACCTCTCGCTGGTTGGCGTCTCTCAGAACGACGTCAGTGCAATGCGGCGCTTCAGTCATCGCCGAACCGCTTTGATCGCGGAGATCGAGATCTGGCGTTTCGACCGCATCTCAGCGGTGCGGGATTTCCAGGTTGCAGCCGAGATGCCCCCGAACATCCTCTGGTGGAACCTACCAGGAGTTCCAGTAGCGCCGATCTGCGCGCTGCAGAACAATTCTGTCGCCTTCGATCTCCCGGTGGCCGGCGAGATCGCAGTAGATCCTCGCTCCAGTCTCGAATTAGACCTCGAAACGCATGTCGTCGACCGCGACATCGGAGACCACGTGCGCGATCAAGGAGCAAAGAGCGTCCCGATACCCTGTAGCTCCGAAAACCGACTGCGCCTCGGCGAGCAAGACGGAGGGCCAGACGTTGTAAGTCAGCTGAACCCCGTCGAAGTCGAGCTGAAGGTAGTCCTGAACGAACGTCACGGAGCTGAGCTGCTCCCCAAGAAGCATCTCGCGCTCTTCAGCGGTGAGGTCCGTCGGCGATTGGCGACTCATTGCTCGTCCACCTTCTTCCTCGGCCTCAGCGGTAAAGGGCCACGCGAACAATCGACATTCTGCACTCCGGGCGCCCTTGTCGGCAAAAGCCCTGCGGCGCCGAACGACCGGAACCGCTTCCCCTGGAATTCTTCGAGCTAGGAGGCTAGAGAGTGACAGAGCTCAAAGATGATTGCGCCGTGAAGAAGTTCCTTCAATGAGCTTCGATCCAAATCCTGGACGGGTGCTGAGTATCGTCGACAACGATCGTGACGGCGGCCTCCTCCTGTGAGATGAGTTGGCGAACAAGCACCTCGTCCTGCGCAGTTACAACGGAGATGCTTCGACTTGGCGTCGCGACTCTTCCCTTGAAGACCTCCACGCCGAACGCACCTGGAGGCATGGACTCGGTAAGAGAGACCGTCAGCGAGCCGTCAACGTCGGCAATCGTTCTGACTGAAATGCAAGTAGGGGTGGCCGAAGCAACGGAATCGGGATCGTAGGTCGGAATGGCGACCTCCTTGTTCTCGTAGTCGAACACAAAGAGGATCGGGTGCGTAGGAAGATAGGTCGCAAGTGTCATTGGTCTTGCCCGCCTTCTGTATTGTTGCGCCGGCGATTGAGTTCCTGCAACACCTTTCCTCCTTGCCGACCTTTGCAGTGCTTGCAGTGAGGGAGACCCTCGTATTTGTAGTTGTTCGAGGGGGGTGTTTTTGTGACAAGAAGCGGTTTTTCTCTTTTGTGGCGACTTCGTGGAGCGGCTACTGTCGGTGGCGGGAGAATCAGCCCCGCTCGGGAATGGGGTGGCTACTCGGCCCGGCGACCCCGCCGCGCGAGCCGCGGCCGATCCACTCCGGCAGGAGGTTGTCGGGCGCATGATCGAGGACCAGGTCGAGCACGATGCCGTGCTCGAGCCAGGCCTTGAGCGCGGAGAGCACGGAGGTCCAGCCGCCGGTGGTGTCGAGCGCCGCCGCCATGACTTTTTCGGCGTCGCCCTGGAAGCCCCAGTTGCGGACGACGACGAAGGTGGACTCGGAAGTGGCGGCGGAGTCGGCCGCGCCGCGTGGCTCGAGAGTCCATTCGACCGAGGTCATCTCGCCATCCGCCCCCCAGTCGAAGAGTAGGCGCCGGCCAGGGTCGAGCTCCCGCACGACGACGTCGTCGCCGACTCCGTACATCTCCCACTCCCAGCGCACGCGACTTCCGGCCTCGAGCCGGCCGCTGCCGCGGGTGAACCAGAAACGCGACATCGCCTCCGGGTCGACCAGCGCGGCGAAGATCTCGGCCGCCGGCCTGCGGATCAGCAGCTGGGCCTTGGCGATGGCTCCGGACGCGCTCGACGGGTTGTCGGTCATGGCGGAACCTCCAGACGGATCGTAGCCGAACGGCGCCGGCAGGCCTGATCTCGGTTGGGTGCGAGCCTTGGCAAGTGTCTACTTTCGCGCCCGCGCGACCAGCTTTGCGATCGCTGTGAGAACGAGGTCCGGGCGGTCGTGCATGACCTGGTGTGAGCTTCCGGGGGCAAAGACCGATTCGCGGTGGCGGCCGGCCGCTGCGAAAACCACATGGGAACGGCGCATCGCGGCGGCGCTTTCCGGCGACGATGCCCAGGAGTACTCGGCGTAGATGTCGATGACTGGCAACTCCGCCGCGAGCCGAACGCGCCGCATCCGCTGGGCGGTGGCCGGGTAAGCTTCGAGGATCGGGATGATCGTCATCGCGAGCGCCGGAGCCTGCTGACGGAGAATGTCGTACTGCGGCCTGTACTGAGCGAGGATCGCGCCGACCTCGGCGTCGGTGAAGAAGTCGGGGATGTTGGCGTCGACGAGCACCATCCCCGCGATCCGAAAGGCATGATCCTCGCGCTCGGACGCCGCCAGGAGTTGGCTGATGAATCCGCCATACGAGTGCGTGGCGAGAATGATAGGCCCGTCGACGCCGCAGCGCGCGAGCGCGAGACGAAGCGATTCCACTTCGTTCTCGAGCGCGTAGGGGCGCCGGTCGGGATCGCTCCGGCCGGTGCCGGCGCGGTCGTAGAGGAAGGTCCGAACGGCCGATGCGCGGATCTGCGCCGCCACATCGGACCAGACGCTCGAATCAGCCCCATTCCCGGTTTCGAAAACTACTGTCACGCCTCCCGCGCCGGAGAGCTCCACCCAGAGACCTCGCCCGCCGATGTCGATCTTCTGTCCCCCGCACTCCTGCAAGTCTGCGACCCCGGCCGCGAGCCGGCCAGCGAGAACCACCTGCGCCAGCAGAAGGAAGACAACCCAGCTTCTCGCCTCTGGCAAGTAAGAACCTCCCGGAACGACTTCCCACCGTCCTACGCGCAAGGAAGGCGACGGTTTCGGCTTTCCGAGGCCGAACGCAGCCAGGACAGCAGGGCTGGGAATCTGGCGCCAGGAGTTCGGCCGCAGCTTTCCGGAAGACGCGCGCGTGGGGCGGCGCTAGCCTGCCCGTATGCACAGAACGATCGAACCGACCATCCTCTATTTCGGCACCCCTGTCGCCCTCATCTCCACCCTGAACGAAGACGGTACGGCGAACCTGGCGCCGATGTCGTCGGCCTGGTGGCTCGGCTGGACCTGCATGCTGGGTCTGGGCAGCATGGGGAAGACTTCCGACAACCTGATCCGCACCCGGGAGTGCGTCATCAACCTTCCCTCCGTCCGTGAGGTCTCGGCGGTGGACCGCCTGGCGCTCACGACGGGCAGGAATCCGGTGCCGGAGCGCAAGCGTTCGTGGGGTTACCGCTTCGAGGCGGAGAAGTTTCGCCAGGCCGGCCTGACGCCCGAGGCGTCCGAATCCGTCGCGCCGCCGCGCGTCGCCGAGTGCCCGGTGCAGATGGAGGGGATCGTCCACGAGCATCGCCCCTTCGGCAAGAACGTGAGTGCGATCGCCTTCGAGATCCACATCACGCGGCTGCACGTGGACGAAGCGCTCCTTGTCGAGGGAGATGCCGAGCACAGCACGTGCCCGCACATCGACCCCGAGCGCTGGCAGCCGCTCCTCATGAGCTTCTGCCGCTTCTTCGGGATGGGCGGCGAAGTCCATCCGTCGCGCCTCGCGGAGTCCGAGTTCATGAAGATGGTCGCCCGAGGGACCGGGTCTCCGGCGCCATCGCACGGTCATCAACCAGGCCGGACCCCGGAACGGGTGATAGGATTTGATCTCCCTCCGCCGCTGAGTTGACCTTGAACGGTCGCGCGCGGGCTCACTCCGCAGTTCGACAGCGACCTCGTCGCTTCCCAAGGATCCGAATCATGCTCCGTGCCGGCATTGTCGGCCTGCCGAACGTCGGCAAGTCGACGCTTTTCAACGCCCTCACCCGCACTCGCAAGGCCGAGTCGGCGAACTATCCGTTCTGCACCATCGAGCCGAACGTCGGCATCGTCACCGTCCCGGACGAACGGCTGGCGCCGATCGCCAAGGTCGCCGGGACCCCCACCCTCGTACCGGCCGCCGTCGAGCTGGTGGACATCGCCGGCCTGGTGAAGGGGGCGGCGAGCGGTGAGGGGCTGGGCAACAAGTTTCTCTCGCACATTCGCCAGGTGGATGCGATCGTCCAGGTGGTGCGCTGTTTCGAGGATTCGAACATCGTCCACGTCGAGGACCATCTCCATCCGATCGCCGACATCGAGACCATCCAGACCGAGCTGATGCTCGCCGACATGGAGTCGCTCGCCCGCCAGATCGAGCGCCTCGAGCGCGTCGCCCGCGGCGGCGACACATCTGCCAAAGCCGCCAAGGCGCAGATCGAGATCGCGACGCGCCTGTTGGCGCACCTCGAAGCCGGCAAGCCGGCGCTCACTCTCGAGATGTCCGCCGACGAGCGCGCGACCGCGCAGCCGTTCTTCCTCCTGTCGATGAAGCCGACGCTCTACGCCTGCAACGTCGCCGAGAGCGACCTCTCGACCGCCGACTCGAACCCGCTGGTGGCGGAGGTCCGCAGCTGGGTAGCGACGCATCACGGCGCCGAGGCGGTCACCATCTCGGCGCAGATCGAGTCCGAGTTGGCCGAGCTTCCCGAAGCGGAGGCGAGCGAGTACCTCGCCTCGCACGGCGTCGCGGAATCCGGCGTCGGTACGCTGATTCGATCGATCTACCACCTCCTGGGCCTGCGCACCTATTTCACCGCTGGCGAAAAGGAGGCCCGCGCCTGGACCATCCACGCCGGCGATACCGCGCCAGAAGCGGCCGCGGTCATCCACTCGGATCTCGCCCGCGGCTTCATCAAGGCGGAGACCATCGCCTGGCAGGAGTTCGTCCGCGTCGGCGGCTGGGCCCGCGCCCGCGAAGGCGGCCAGGTCCGTCAGGAGGGCAAGGAGTACCTCGTCGCCGACGGCGATGTCATTCTGTTCAAGTTCAACGTCTGAGGCTTCGGCCCGACGCTCTCACGGCGCGGCGCGATCGCAACCACCGGCGCCTCGAACTGCCGCCCTCATTGCACATTCTGCGCTGTGACGCTTGGCGACATCGCGATTCTACGGGCCTTTCCGTGTGGCAGCCTCCATGCACTCTCAAAGACGGCTCGCCATGTCGCGAGCGCGTTGCGGAGACACCATGAGCCATCGCACGACTCTCGTCGTCTCGCAGACTGCAGAGGGCTGGCAGACCAGATGCGACCACTGCGCGGATGCCTGGCTCTGCGACACCAAGGAAGAAGCGCTGGAGACGGTCAGAACCCACATTGCGACCTTGCAGGCTGAGACCGAGACCCGAATCCTGGTGCATCGGCAGAATGGGGCCCCCGAGGAGGAAGAGGCCAACCAGGCTGAATTTGTTCCCGTCGCGGAGCAGGGATAGACAGGTGCTCTCGGTAACGCCGGGGCCTCGACCCGGTGTTGCTTTAGTTCGTTCGTGGCACCCTGGTTGCACTTGCGAAGACGGTCGGCGATGAAGCGGACAGATCCCGGGGGTACAACATGACCGAGCTCAAGGTACTGGACGGCAAGCAGGGGAAAGACAGCGAGAGCGGAGGAGCCGGAGGTGCGGCCCACGAAGTCGGCGGGAGCTGCGCCGTGACCGGAGTCGGCCGACGCATGGGTGGCAGTGCCCCGGAAGGCGAAACCGACGAACCGGGTGAGCATCCAAACCGGGTCGACGGCAGCGAGAACCCGGAAAGTGGAGACGCCCTGCTCGAAAACCATGAGAACGGCCCCTGGAACAAAGAGCGCGAAGCCGAAGCCATCAAGGAGCGCGAGAACGCGGGCGAGGGTGAATCCAGCCCGTCGTGAGGCCGTTTGAGCGCCGAATCCACGGCTCGCTAGAGTGTCGCGGTGAGTGAAAACGGATTCGATGGTCTGCGGGCTCTCGTCGAACGCGTCGGCAGGGCCATGGAGGAGGGGGAGCCGCGGGGTCACGCGGCTTTGCATGAGCTCGAGGTTGAGCTCGTCGGCGAGCTCGCCGGAATCCCGCCCGACGAGGCCGGGAACGAGGAAGTACACCGCGGTCTCGCTGCTCTGGCTTCCCTGCGCTCGGCAATCGCGGCGGAGGCGCGGCTCGACGAGCCGGCGGCAGGCTCCGGTTCTCCCGCCGAGGAGCCCGTTCCCGCACCAGGCCCTCCAAAGTCCGGCCCGTCCGAAGAGGTTTCGGCGGAGCTACCGGAAGAGGTTGGCCGAGCGCGCCTCGAGGCGGTCGATGCGATCTCGGTCGCGCTCAATCGCTTCGAGGAGACGACGGGTTGGCTCGTCGCCGAGATCGTGGTCGAGAATATCGACCGGCGCCAGCGCAAGATCTATATGAAGATCGGCAAACCACCGGAGTGAGGTCGTCAGGGAGTCGCTGAACCGACCGCTTTCCCCGCCGCCGTGATCTGGGCATCGTCGAGCCCGTCGGTCAAGAGGTGCGCGACGCCCGAGCGGGTGAGCACGTACAGTTCGCGCACCGGCCCGTCGCGGAAGAGCGCGGAGCGCTGACCCACCCCTCTCAGCGTTTCGCGCGGCGTGCCCCGCACCTGCTCCGCCGACTTCACGTGGATCTCGAAAAACTCTTCCGGGCTTTCGGCGGGAACCAGCGCATCCGCCATCCCGGAGGCCTCCCAGAAAGTCAGGCTCGCAGTGGTCGCACCGCCGGCCAACGACCAGGAGCACTCCGAGTGTCCTTCGCCCCGCGCGATCGCGCTCATCTCTTCGGCCCCGGGTGAGATGGCGTTCCACTCGGAGGGGGTCAGCAGTGCAGCGCAGCCCGGCCTCGGCTCCGCGGGGAGCGCGTGCAGCGGCGCGCCCCAGAGCAGAAGGGAGCACGGCGCGAGCGTCCTCCAGACCTTGCCCGCGGTGCGGGGCCCTGTTGGCGATCGTCGGTAGTTCATGGCAGGTCTCCTCGATTTTGTTCGCCGGCGGCGCAACCTCGCGATTCGAGCCGGTCTCTGAGCTGAAAACGGAGGCCGCGCACCGGGAGCGACATCCAGCGCCGATTCGTCGAGGTGAGTCGCCCGGCAAGCGGCGGTTCCGCCCACTTCGAGTCGTGCTTGACGACAGGACGGCTCGTCCTACACTCGGCCTTCGAGCTCCAAGGGCGGAGGGCGCGGGGGGCTGGGGGGCGGAGCATGAGTCAGCCGGTGCGAATCGTGGTGGCGAGGGAGAACGAGCGCTGGCAGGTGTACTGCGGCCATTGCGACCGCACCTGGGCGTGGGACCTGATGTCCGAAGCGACGCGCAGCGCGCGGGCGCATGTCGGCTCGCTGCCGGAGGGCAAGATCTGGGAGGTCACGGTGGAGAAGGACGGGGGAGAGTCCGTGCCGGACTGGATCTGCGGACTGGACGCGTTCCCGCCGGAGAGGTGAGCCCTCAGAGCGGATCGAGGAAGCGCGCCGTGCCCGAGACGCGGATCGAGCTCCCGGGGATGTCGGTGAGCTCGGCGCGGAGCCTCGAGCGGAGCCCCATGTCTTCGCCCTGCACGACGTCGATGGCTCCGATGACTCCGCCGCCGGCGATCGCCTCCCAGCCGAGGTCGCGCAGGTAGCCGGCGAGCGCGGCGGTGCCGGCGCCCGTCGCCGGATCTTCGTAGACCCCGCCGGAGGCGAACGGGTTGCGGGTGTGGAAGAGGTGGGGCGTCTCAGCCCAGGCGAGGACGACGGTGACGATCCCCTCGAGGTTCATCAGCAGCCGCCCGGCCTCGAAGTCGTACTTCATCGCCGAGAGCGCTGCGCGGGTCGCCAGGCCGAGGACGAAGTGGTCGGCGCCGGCGTGCGCGATCGCCGGCGGAATGTGCGGGTCGAGCTCCCCGGACTTGTAGCCGAAGAGATCGAGAAACTCCTGCGCCAGCTCCTGCGGTGCTACGGCGCTCCGCGTCGGCGGCGACTGGAGTGCGGCCGACATCAGATGACCCAGATCGCCTACCCGCTTCCCTTCGACGGTGATCGCCGCCTCGTTCAGCTGCAGGTGGAAGATTCCGTCGCCCTTCTCCCGCGCCAGTACGGCGCCGAGCGCGATGGTCGCATGGCCGCAGAACGGCACTTCGGAGGCGGGAGCGAAATACCGCACGCGGTAGTGGGAGGCCGATCCGGGGATGGGCGCGGCGAAGGCGGTTTCGGAGAATCCGACCTCCGTGGCGATTCGCTGCATCTCTTCGACCGCAGGATGCTCTGGCGAGACGACGACTCCGGCCGGATTGCCGCCGCTGTCACCGTCCGAGAACGCCGCGAGCTTGTGCACTTGCATGGTGGAGTCCCTCGCCTGCAGCGCAATTCTAGTCCGGGCTAGAATCCTTCCGTGCGCAAGTCCCTGACCGTCGCGCTGCTGGCGCTCGTTCTGGTCTCGCTGGGTATCGGAACATGGGCGACCTGGTCCGGGGTCGCGGCAGTGATCGTGAGCGCGCCCGTCGAGCTCGTCTGGCTTGTGCCGTCGCAGCCGGTCGAATTCCTCACCCCCGACTTCGTTCCGATCACCCGCCCCACCGCCACGGCACTCCTGCGCGGTCCTCCGTCGTCCGGGCTCGCCCCGCGTACGACCCGGACCCTCAACCAGGAGAGCGCATGGCCAAGAAGCGCAGATTCGCAACGATCCTCACCTACCTGACCCTCGAACTCGGCGCCATGATGGGCGTCCCCGTAAGACTCGACCAGATCGAAGAGATGACCCGCCTGCTCAACAAAGCGCAGATAGTGCATGTCGTGCGCGAGGACGCGGGGGGAGATCCGCCGGAAGGGAAGTAGCACCCAAAGGTATCGAAGCCATCGCGCGCTGGGTGTCAACAACTTGTTGACAATGCGACGCGCATGGCGCTACAGTCCGTGGACCGTGATCCGCAGCTTCTCGCACAAGGGGCTGCAAGAGCTGTTCGATACGGGGAAGAGCCGCCGAGTGCGGCAGGATCAGGTCGCCAGGATTCTGCGCAGGCTCGATGCGCTCGACCGCGCGGTAGAACCCGGCGACCTGGACCTTCCGGGCTTCGGATTTCACGTATTGAGGGGTCTTCCGAAGCGGTTCAGCGTCATGGTGAATGGGCCCTGGCGAATCACCTTCGAGTGGGTCGACGGCGAGCCTTGGAACGTCGACCTGGAGCAGTATCACTAGGAGCGGAGCGATGAAAATCCAGAGTACCCAGAGCCGACGGCGACCGACCCACCCGGGAGCCATCCTGCGCGAGGATGTCCTGCCCGATCTTCAGATGACCGTAACGGAAGCCGCCGCACGCTTGAGAATCTCGCGCCAGACGCTGCACAAGATCCTTGCGGAGAAGTCACCGGTATCAGCCGAGATGGCGCTGCGCCTCGGCAAGTTCTGCGGCAATGGCCCGGGACTCTGGCTCCGCATGCAGCAGCAGGTCGACGTATGGGATGCGGAACGCGCCCTGGCGAGCGAGCTCGCGAAGATCTCACTCGCAAAGGCGAGCTGACAAGACCAAGTTCGGGCTGCCCGCGACCCTTGATGAGCATGCAGAGTCCCCCTCATCCCGGAGAGTTCATGGTGCGCTTCACCGCCGCCTGAGCGCAGCTGGAGTGCGGAGCAGCCCTAAATTTCGACGCTGTCCGGAGCCCCCCTTGGATCACCACGCCCCTGGCTCATGTCGCCTTTGAAGTGGATCGCACGTTCTTTCCATAGGAGGGTGGCGCCGGTTCCATTGCCAGCCCCCGCTCAAGGAGTGGCCATGTCACGTTATCCCCGTCGCCTTTCTTCCCATCGCCGCGAGCGGCGCGCCTGCATCGCCCTCGCCTGTCTGGCGCTCGCCGCCATTCCGGCGATGGCCCAGCCGCCGGACGGCGAGCTGGACGACAGCTTCGGCGGCGATGGGATCGTCTCGTCCAATTTCGGCTCCGGCTTTCACGCCGCCTTCACCGTCGTGGGGCTGCCGGATGGCGGAGTGCTCGCGGGGGGCGTCGAGATGACCGGTGCGAACGCCGATCTGCTGGTCATCCGTTACCGCGCGAACGGAAGCATCGACGGCTCGTGGGGCGACTTCGGCGGACTGACCGTGCCGATCGATCGGGTCGTCGACGGCTGGGACGAGGTGCTCGCGATCGTGCCGGCAGACAATGGCGAAACGATGCTCCTCGGTGGCGCCGAGGAGGCCGAACAGTTCGCAGGCGGGAGCTTCGTGAGCTATCCGCTGCTCGTCCGCCTCGACGCCGCGGGGGATCTCGACGGCACCTTCGGCGTCGGCGGCGTCGTCACTCCCGCGGCGCACCCGTGGAGCGGCAACGTCGACACCCAGGCGGCCTCCGCTCACCTCGACGGCTTCCTCTTCTTCGGTTTCTGCTCGGCGTGCGGCCCGGGCAACGTCAGCGGCAACTTTCTCTATCGCACCCTCGCCAACGGCGCGCCCGACACCGCCTTCGATTCCGACGGCTGGCTGGCGCTCGATCGCGCCACGCTCGGCCAGCTTTCGACCCTCGGTGTCGATCCGGCCGGCCGGATTTTGTTGGCCGGCGACGACGTCGAGGGCTTCGGCGATCCCGAGCTGCGGCTCACCCGCCTCCTCCCGAGCGGTGGCCCCGACATGTCGTTCGCGGGCGACGGCACGGCGACCCATTCTTTCTCCGACGCCGTTCAGTGGACGCCGCGCGACGTCGCTGTCGACCCGGTCGACGGCGCTGTCGTCGTGGCACTGCAGCGCGCCGGCGGTATCGAGATCGCCGCCGGCTCGCTGGTGCGCTTCTCGACCGCCGGCATCTACGCCGCCGCCTTCGGGCAGCCGGTGCTGGCCTACAACGACGGGACGTTCGTCGAGGGGCTCGCGATCGACGGCTCGGGCCGGATCTTTGTCGCCGCCTCGTTCGACGGCGCCGGCGCCCAGGTCGGCGGCTTCCTCTTCGCACGCCGGCTTTCGTCCGGGGCGGTGGACACCAGCTTCGACGGCGACGGGGTTCAGCGCGTCGAGATCGACGCGGTCACGAACGGCTGGGACCAGTGCTTCGCCCTCGCGCTGTCCGGCGGCCGACCGGTGGCGGCCGGCCACTCCCAGACCCAGAGCGGCGGCCAGCGCTTCGCCCTCGTCCGCCTGACCAACGACCTCATCTTCGCCGACGGCTTCGAGCTCGCCTCGACCTGGGCCTGGTAGAAGAGGCGCCGCGAGCTCAGCGTTCGAGCCGCCAGTCGGGCGGGCTCCACTGCTCGAAACCGCCCTGGAAGATCAGCTCGGAAGTTCGCCGCACGAGCCCGATGGCGCGCACGCCGCCGTTGTAGTCCGCGATGCCGCCCATCACGAGTCGGCCGTTCTGCGAGACGAGGCGAGAGGCGCGCTCGCGCCAGGTTCCAGGCAGGTCTTCGGTGAACAGCCCGCCGCCGCCCCCTCCGGTCGCCCCGAAGGTCTCGTCCAGAGTGCCGTCGAGGAGGAAGCGGGAGAGGAGGATCTTCTGCGTCTGATCCGGGAGCCAGGAGGCGCCCACCGCGACGAAGTGGTGGGCCCCCTGGCGCAGTACGTCGAAGAAGGTGCCGTTGGCCTCGACTGTGCCGTGCCACCGTGCGTCGCCCGAAAAGGTCGTGTCGAGCTCGAGCGGGCCGCCGGCCGACGGCCAGCGCGCCAGGGCGACCGTGGCGGCCGTGGTCGGCGCCGGATCTCCGAGCGGAAACTGTCGCGCATTCCCGACCACGACGAGGCGATCGCCGTCGAGCGCCGCGAGAGCGAACGGCGCGTCGCTCTCGTCGGCGCCGAGATCGAACGGAATCACCAGAGGTCCGAGATAGGTTCCGTCGGCGTCGAAGTCGAGCAGGACGAAGTCGCGCGAGGCGTCCCATTCGTCGACGGCGAGAACGATGTGGCCGTTCGAGGCGCGGACGGCGTCGACCGCCACCGCATGCTCCTCCCAGGAGCCGAAGGGGGGCGAGAACTCGGTGATCGAATTTCCAACCGGTCCGATCTCGAGCGCCAGCGGGCGCCCCTCCGGCGTCCCCGGCAGGCCGTTCCATGACCGGCCGGTGACCAGCAGATGGCCCTCTGAAAGCGCCGAGACCTCGAAGAAGCCGTCACTGTCGTAGTCCGGATCGGTCGGCAACACAACGACGCCGCCGACGCCGAACGACGGGTCGAAGGCGCAGCCAGGAAAGTCGTAGGCGACGAGCTCGAAGAGGTCGAGCGTCTCGTTGAAGTGCAGCTGAACGAGCGCGATCAGGCGTCCGAGGTCGTCGAAGGCGAGGTCGAGAACGCGCAGGTCCTGCCCGGGCCAGGTACCGGGATCGATCTCGCAGAACGCTCCCAGGCTGTCGTCGCCGACGGTCGCCCAGTAGCCGCGATCGACGCCCTCGAACAACGGCGAGTCGAAGGCGAGGGCGAGATTCCCTTCCGCATCGGCATCGAGCCCGCCGAAGTTCATATCGCCAGATCAACCGTCGACCCCAAGAGAAAGGGGACAGCCGCTCGTCGCGGTTCAGCTCTTCGGCCGCCGGGCGGCCTCGGCTCGGAGCTCGTTCGCTGCCTCGGCCAGCGCAGCGAGTCCGAGCGGCAGCGCAGTGTCGGCGATCCTGACGGCCGCCGCACGAGCGCGGCCGGCGTCGCCGACTCGGAGGTCGAGCGCGGCCATCTCGAGCTGCATCTCCAGCTCGGTGACGATGCGTCCGCCTGACCTCGCCGCCGCGATCCCCGCCTCGAGGTCGCTCCTCGCGGCTTCGACTCGGCCCTCGGCCGCGAGGAGAGCTCCGCGCA
>JAYTAM010000093.1:0-10077 GCA_043737505.1 Thermoanaerobaculia bacterium | reverse complement strand
CGACGCGCTGGCGCTCGTCGCCCAGCAATCGCTGCAGAAAGGGGAGTTCGAGACCGCCCTCCGCCACATGCGGGCCGCCCGCGCCCTCGACCCCGATAGCCGGAAACTCACCGGCGAGGCCGAGAAAATCGAGGAGCAGATCCGCGCTGCCATCGAGAAGGCCGGCGTCCTGCCGACCTCCGTCCCGGTACTTGCGCGGACGATGGAAGAGCTCACTCAGCTCAAGATCTCGCCGCAGGAGGGCTTCCTGCTCACCCGCCTGAACGGTTCCTATGACCTGAAGTCGATCGTCAACATCAGCTCGATGAACCCCCTCGACGTCCAGCTCGCTGTCTGGAAGCTCCTCAAAGCCGGCCACGTCCGGCTCAACAAGACGTAGCTTCGAAGCGCAGCTTCGGCCGCGGCGACGAGACCGCGCGGCTGCCGGCGATGGCGTAGCGCAGCGGCCAGCCGGCCGCTTCTCCCGCCGATTCGCAGCCCACCCGCGGGCCGGTGAGGATCGCCGACTCCGCGACCGGCTCCCCCGCCGCGAGACGCAGCTCGCCGCGGTCGAGCGGTACGGTGTCCAGGGCCAGGTCCACCGCCAGCCCGCGAGTGAGATTCCCCGGTCCGGCGAGGAGGCGCTGCGTGGCGATCGGACCCCTCCGGCCAATCCGGCCGGCACGGACGAGCTCCTCGCCCTCGAGAATCTCGGCTGCGCGCAGCAAGACCGCGATGCCCTCGCCCTCGGGACCGGTGACGACGTTCAGGCAGAAGTGGATACCGTAGATCCGGTAGACGTAGGCGCGGCCCCCGGGAAGGTACATCGACTCGTTGCGCGGCGTCCGGCGTCCTTTGTAGGCGTGACTCGCGCGGTCGTGCGGCCCGGCGTAGGCCTCGGTCTCGACCAGGCGGACGACGATGCGCCCGTGCGGCAGCTCGCGCACGAGATGGCGGCCGAGGAGATCCCTCGCCACGACGTCGGCGGGGCGCAGATAGAAATCCGCCGGCAAACGGGAATCCGCTCTCCGACTTCGATCGTCGTTCATTCGGTCACTATAATCTCTGCATGGCCCACACCCTGCTCATCACCGGCGGCGCTGGCTTCATCGGCAGCCACCTGGCGGAAGATGCCTTGGCGCACGGCGACCGCGTCGTCGTCCTCGACAACCTCTCGACCGGCAAGCGCGAGAACGTGCCCGAAGGCGCCGTCTTCTACCAGCGCGACATCTCCACCCAGGGGCTCGACGAGCTGGTGCGCGACGAGAAGATCGACGTCGTCAGCCACCACGCCGCGCAGGTGAACGTGCGGGTCTCGATCGCCGATCCGACGGCCGACGCGCGCACCAATATCCTCGCCACGCTCGACCTCATCTCGGCCTGCAAGAAGGCCGGCGTCCGCCGCCTTCTCTTCGCCTCGAGCGGCGGCACGGTTTACGGCGAGCAGCAGGTCTACCCCTGCGACGAGGAGCATCCGACGCACCCTACATCGCCTTACGGCTGCGCCAAGCTCGCGGTCGAGCTCTACCTGGACGCCTTCCGGGCAATGGGCGACCTCGATCCGATCGTCTTTCGCTACGCCAACATCTACGGTCCGCGCCAGGAGCCCAAGGGCGAGGCGGGGATCGTCGCGATCCTCGCCGAGAAGCTTCTCGCCGGCGAGCAGCCGCGCATTTTCGACGACGGCGAGCAGACCCGCGACTACGTCTATGTCGGCGACCTGGTAGCCGCCCACCGCGCCGTGCTCGACCGCTGGATCCCCGGGATCTACAACATCGGCACGGGGATCGAGACTACGGTGAACGCTCTCTACGAGCGCGTTTCGCGACAACTCGGTTCGCCGATCCGTCCGCGCCACGAGCCGCCGGTCTCGGCCGAGCTCCGCCGCAACAGCCTCGACGCCTCACACCTCGAACGCGCCCTCGGCGCGGCGCCCAAGACCCGGATCGAAGAAGGTCTCGACCGCACGCTCCCCTACTATCGCCAGCGCGCGGCCCTTTCACGCGCTACCGGCGTCGCAGGAGCCGCCCCGAGATGAACCGCCTGCCGGAGCTGTTCTCCGATCTGCCGGCGGTCTTCGCCGCGAGCTACGACAGCCAACGGCCCTGGGCGCTGCTCGACGAACCGATCGAGGCGCTCCTCGCGGCGCTGCCGTCAGCGGAGATTCTCGGCCGCGTCCATCCGGCCGGCCACCTCATGGGCGACCGGATCTTTCTCGGAAAGGGGTCGCGGATCGCCCCCGGCGCCGTCGTCGAGGGGCCGATCTGGATCGGCGAGGACGTCGACATCCGCGTCGGTGCCTACCTGCGCGGCGGCTGCTGGATCGGCGACGGCTGCGTCGTCGGTGCGAACGTCGAGATGAAACGCGGCATCCTCTTCCCCGGCGCTCACGCGGCGCACCTGAACTACGTCGGCGACTCGATCCTGGGCAGGGACGTCAACATGGGTGCCGGCTCGATCCTGTCGAACTTCCGCCACGACGGACAAGAGATCCGCATCCCCGCCGGCGACGGACTACACCTCGCCACCGGCAAGCGGAAGTTCGGCGCCGCCCTCGGCGACGGCGTCGCCGTCGGCTGCAACGCGGTCTTGAACCCCGGCACCATCGTCGGCGCCCGCACCCAGATCTACACCGGCGTCCAGCTCAGAAGCGGCCTCTACCCCGCAGACAGCCTGATCAAACTCCGCCAGGAGATCGCGGTCGTCGAGGTCGTGCCGCGCCGTGACTAGGTGCGGCGGGGCGTATACTTTCCCCCCATGAGTCCGACGGCTTCCGAAGTCCTCAAGCAAGCGCTGTCACTCGATGAGCAGGATCGCGCATCCGTGGCCGGCGCGCTGATCGAAAGCCTCGAAGTGCAAGCCGACGCCGATGTCAACGTCGCCTGGTCGAAGGAGATCGAATGCCGCGTGAGAGAGCTGGAGTCGTCGTCGGTCGCCGCCGTTGGCTGGTCCGAAGTACGCGACCGCTTGTTCCGTGGCTTCGATTGAGCTGACCTGGCATCCGGCAGCCATCGCCGACGCTGAGGGCGCACGCGATTGGTACGCTGCCCGGAGCCCGCTAGCTGCGCGTGGGTTCCTTCGTGAACTGGAGGCCGCGGTGAATGCCGTGGTCGAATCACCGACCCGCTGGCCGCTCTACGTCCACGGTACACAGCGCTTCGTTTTCGCTCGCCACTACCCGTACTCGCTCATCTACCGCATCGGGCCCCCAGCCCAGGTCGTCGCGATCGCCCATTCCAAGCGCCGGCCCGGCTTCTGGAGCCAGAGGTAAGAGCGAACTGCTTTCAAACTCGCTTCCAGCGAACCGCTTGAGGCGACGGATCTGAAGGCAGGTTCCAAAGTGTTCGCGCGGCAAGAAGACCAACCCCACATGCCTGGACGGGGGACTGATCAGAATTGAGCCTCTGAGAGCCCTTCTATCGACGTCTCAGGCGCCCGGAGGCCGGTGCGGAAAGGTGACGACGACCACCGTGCGGTCGTCCTGGGGTTCGGCGGCGCCGCGGTAGGTCTCGACGGCTTTCATCATCGCTTCGCCGATCTCCTTCGAGCTCTTGCCTTGAAGGACCCTGGCGAGGGCGACCAGGCGGTCGATGCCGAACTCTTCGCCGGTCTCGTGTTCCGCCGGAGTCGCCTCGATCATTCCGTCGGTATACAGCACGACCATGTCGCCCGACTCGAGCCGCACGAAGCCGCGCTCGTAGGTCGAGTCGGCGACCGGGCCGAGGACCGTGCCGCCTTCGTCGAGAAAACGGCATTCGCCCGAAGCCGAGAGATGGAACGGCGGCGGATGGCCGGCGTTGACGTAGATGAAAACCCCGTTCGGTTCGAGCTCGCCGTAGAACATCGACACGAACCGGCTGGTGAGCGTCGACTTGTGGATGATCTGGTTCAGGCGCTCGACCGTGCGCACGATCTTGAAGTCGCGCGCCATGCCCATCCTGAGGCCCATGTAGATGTCGCGCACCTGCAGCGCCGCCGGCAGTCCGTGCCCGGAGACGTCGGCGATCGCGAGCCCGAGAATCTTGTCGGTGATCGGGATGTAGTCGTAGAAGTCGCCGCCCACCGACTCCATCGGCTGGATCCAGCCGTAGAGCTCGAAGCCGCCGTAGACCGGCGACCGGCGAGGGAGGATCGACGCCTGGATCTTGCGCGCCTGATCGAAGACCTCCTGCATGCGCTCCTGGCGGAGCTTCTGGTTGATCGCGTGCCGCAGCACACCGAGTGAGAACAGCACGTCATCGCGGTGACTCCCGGGAGCGAGGTCGAACGACAGGATGAACTCCTCGTCGCCGACTTCGATCGCCGCAAAGCGGTCGACGCCCAGCTGATTCTCGAAGTGATGATCGAAGCGCGGGTCGTCGGAGCCCATGTAGACCACGCCCTCGGACAGAACGATTTCGATCGGCGCGTAGCTCGAGGGGACGCGCAGGTCGCGCGCCGCGGGCTTGGCATCGGGAAATGTCGCCTTGAGCTCGTACGACTCGCCGTCCCACTGATAGAGCCGGCCGCCGTAGAAGCCCAGCGCGTCGCGGAAGCGGGCGATGATCGCGTCCGCCAGATTGTGGATGGTGATGCCGACTTCGTCCGCGGACTGAATCTCGCGCACCAGCTGCTCGACGCGCTTCATCAGCTGCCGGATGTCGGCGTAGCGTGTGTCTGTCATGACCTGCGTTCTCTTCTCCCCTCGCGAAGGGGGCGGGATCAACCGCGATCGATCAGAGCGGCGACGATGCGGTCCTGTGCGGCGTGAGCGCCGGCGTTGCTGCGCACCTGGTTGAACAGAATGGAAAAAGCGTAGACCCGGCCGGAAACCGCCTTGGCGTAGCCCGACAGCGTCGAGACGCCGTTGATCGTTCCGGTTTTCGCGAACACGTTTCCGGCGTAGGGCGCGCGGGCGAGGCGGCGCTGCCAGCGGAGGCCCGGCTCGCCCGAGAACGGCAGCGAACGCAGGAAGTCCCGCCCCAGGGCGTGGAAGTACATCTGCTCGAGGACTCCGGTCATCGAGCGCGCGCTCATCAGATTGCCGCGCGACAGCCCCGAGCCGTCGACCAGCGAGAACGACTCGGGAGCGATCCCCAGGCCGGCGACGAAGTCCTCGACGACGCCGACCCCGGCCGGCCAGCTGCCCTCGCCACGGACCTTCCAGCCGAGGAGCTTGGCGAGCGATTCGGCGTAAAAGTTCTGGCTGCGCTTGTTGGTCACCTCGAGCGTGCGCGCGAGATCGCTCTGGTACGCGGTCACCAGCTGCCAGTCGCCGCTCGGCGGGCCGTGCGCCGGAGCCACGATGCCGACGACTTCGACGCCCTCCTCGAGCAGCGCCGCTTTGAGCGAAGCGCCGAAGTAGGCGGTCGGATTCTGCACCGCCACCCACTCTTCGCCAGGGCCCGTTCGCAGGCCGATGGTGCCCGAGACGACGATGGTGTCGCTGTCGCCGAGGCGGCCGACGAGGAGCCGGTTGCGGTTACGCGTTCCGGTCGTCGTGGCGCTGTTGCGGATCTCGAAGTAGTCGAGCTTGGGCACCGTCTCGACGCGTGCCGGAAGGCCCGCCCGCGACGCCGGCCAGACCCTCACCAGGACGCAGTTGTCGTTGAACGACAGCGCCTCGACCGGCGCTTCGTACCAGCTGGTCAGCTGGTCGCGCGGCCAGTCGGGATGGATGTTCGGCGGGTTGAAGAGGCCGTTGACGAGCAGGAGGTCGCCGGTGATGCGCCGGATGCCCTGCGCCTTCAGGGCGGTCGCCCACTCGCGGAAGATGGCGTAGGAGTCGCCGTCGTGGAATCGCCCCGAAAGGTTCGGGTCGCCGCTGCCGAAGACCGCGAGGTCCCCGGTGAGGACGCCGTCCTTGGCGGCTCCGCGCACCATGACGCGGGTCTCGAAGACGAAATCCGCACCCAGCGTTCCGAGCGCCGCCGCCGTGGTCAGGAGCTTGGTGTTCGAAGCGAGAATCCGCGGCTGATCGGCGTCGAAGGCGAAGGCGCTCTGGTGCGACGACAGGTCGACGACGTGGACACCCAGGGCGCGCGCGCTCTTGCGTGCCGCCTCGGTTTCCACTGCGAGCGCCTGTTGCAGGGTCGGCACCGGGCGTTTGGCGGCCGCCGGCCCGGGCTTCGCGGCCGCGGTCGAGCCGCCGATGGGCATCGCCAGCAGAAGCAACGCGCCGAACAGGGCAACGCTCCGCCCTCTCGGGACGGACGGATTCCATTTCGAACGCTGCTTCATTCCGGGTGGGCCCTCCCTCGCCGGGAACTTCCGGGAAAACTCGAGTCGCCGCTCCCCTTCATCATAGCGGGTCGTTGCTCCGGCCGACAGGGACTGTTCCGCAGTCGATCCCGGGGCTGCCCGCCTGTCTCCAGGACGAAAACGCGGCGAGCGGGCGAAGCCGCGTAAGATTCGGTCATGGAAAAACGACTCATCGTGCATCTGCCGCTCGCATTCGCGCTGCTGGCCACCTCTGCGGGCTGCGTCTCGATGCGACCTTACGCGGAAGCGGTGCGCGACCTGCCGGAGGGACGCCTGCTCGAGATCGACGGCCAGAGAATCTCGGTCGAACGCGCGGGGGAGGGCCCGCCGCTCGTCCTGCTGCACGGCTTCGGCGAGTCCACGCACAGCTACGCGCCTGTCCTGCCGGAGCTCGCGAAGAGCTTCTCGGTGGTGGCGATCGACTTCAACGGCTTCGGCTTCACCGAGCGGCCGGAGGATCGCCAAAGCTATACCCTCGCCGGGCAGGAGCGCCTGGTGCTCGGGGTGCTCGACCATCTGGGCCTCGAACGGGTGCGCCTCGCCGGCCACTCCTACGGCGGCGGTGTCGCGCTCTTCCTCGCGGCGCGCCACCCGGAGCGCATCGAACGGTTGCTGCTGATCGACAACACCCTGCCGCTCTACGCCAGCCAGCGCCGCAATCCGCTGTTCCGCTGGCGCTGGGTAGCGGCCTTCGCCACCCGCACCTTTGCTCTCACCGACCGGCGGATCCACAAGAGCCTGGAGGAATCGTACTTCGACGACTCCCGGGTGAGCCCTGCGCTGGTCCGCAGCTACGCCGAGCGGTTGCGCATCGAAGGTGCTGCGGACGCGTTCCTCGGCCTCGTCGGCCCCTCGAACGAGGCGCCCTTCGAGGTCGACCTGGCGTCGATCGCTATGCCGACACTTGTCGTCTGGGGCGCCGAGGACGAGCTCATACCCATGGCCGCAGCGCGCGAGGGCAGCCGGAGAATGCCGCTGGGCGAGTTCGTGGCCCTCCCGGACTGCGGGCACACTCCGATGGAGGAGTGCCCGGAGGCCTTCCTCGGAGCGGTCTTGCCGTTCCTTCAGAGCGGGCTGCCGGTGGCTACTTCAGCCCCAGCATCGAGTGGCCGGTGAAGAAAGTGCCGGCGATGCAGGCGATCATCAGGGTCGCGAGCGCACCGCCGACCATCGCCTTGAAGCCCAGGCGCGCGACCTCCTGCCGTCGTGAGGGGGCGAGGGGCGCGATCCCGCCGATCTGGATGCCGATCGAGGCGAAGTTCGAGAATCCGCAAAGCGCGTAGGTCAGGAGCACCAGCGAGCGCGCCGAGAGGTCCTGCACCTCGCCCCGCGAAGCCTGACCGAGGTAGTTCGCGAGATCGAGGTAGGCGACGAACTCGGTGAGAATCAGCTTCTCGCCGAGGAAGTGCGCCACCGTCAGGCACTCCGACATCGGTACGCCGATGATGAGCGCGATCGGCCAGTGCATCCAGCCGAGGATGAGCTGCAGCGAGAGCCTGGTGTCGCCACCCAGCGGTCCGAACGCGAGATACGCGACGTTGCCGACGATTGCGAGCCCCAGCACCGTTCCCCAGATCGCCCTGCCCGGGCGCTTCTCTCCGCCCGAGTAGAAGAAGACCGGCAACCAGGCGGCGAACGCGGTGAGCCCGACCGTTCCAGCGTGACCCGGGAGCACGACTTTCGCCAGTCCATAGAGTGCGAAAACCCCGCCGAGCATCAGCCAGGATTCGTTCTGCGTGGGCGCGCGGCGATGGAGAATCAGATAGATCGCCGCCAGCCCGGCGAGCGCCATGAGGTCGAAGCGCAGGAGCCCCGTGTTGCTGTGAAAAAGGCTGCCGATCCAGGCCACGCCGACGTTGGCGAGCGCGATCAGGGCGACGAACGAGATCAGCATCGCGCCGACGTTAATCGCCAGCTGCCAGCCGATGCTGGTGCCGTTGGCGGCGGCGTCGACCAGATTCGCGTCCTCGATCGGCGGGTCGAACTTGATGCTGTCGCGGGTCATCGGCTCGCCCCTCTCCGGCACCAGCACCTTGGCGAAGATGAAAGCGGCGGGCGCCGAAAGGAGCGAGGCGGAGATCAGATGCGAGGCGATATTCGGAAAGTAGCCCGAGAGCATCATGATGTAGGCCCCGAGGACGCCGCCGGCGGTATTGGCGAAGCCTCCCACCATGATCGCCATGAGCTCCGAACGGGTCATCTTTTCGATGTAGGGCCGCACGACCAGCGGCGCCTCGGTCTGGCCGACGAAGATGTTGGCCGAGTTCGAAAGCGCTTCGGCCCCCGAGACGCGCATCGTCTTCGACATGATCTTGGCGAAGAGCAGGACGATCTTCTGCATGATCCCGAGGTAATAGAGGACCGAGAGCAGCGCGCTGAAGAAGACGATCGTCGACAGCACCTGGAAAGCGAAGAAGAAGCCGGGCACCGTAGAGGTGGCGATGGCGCGCTGGATGAGCGGATCCGAAGAGTCCTGCCCGAGCCGCGTCAGGTACTCCTTGAGCGTCAGCGGGATCTCGCCCGTCGCATCGGCGGCACCGATCGAGTTGAAGACGAACAGCGCGCCTTCGCGGGAGAAGGCGAGCAGGCTGTTGAAGACGTCGTTGAGCTTGAGGAAGAACCGCGAGCCGTCCTCCCAGTAGAGGACGAGGAAGCCGAAAGCCAACTGCAGAGCGATTCCCCAGGTCACCACCCGCCAGGGAAAGCGGCGGCGATCCTCGGAGAAGATCCAGGCGATGAAGATGAGCACGAAGATGCCGCTGAAAGAGACCAGGTTTTCCAAAGCGCGCCCCCCCGGAGGATCTTCGGGCACTCTACAACGTCCGCGCTCCGGCGCCCGCTGCCGCCGATCGGGAACGCACAGCGAATAGACTGGGGGGATGGCTCCGCGCTTCGATGAAGCCGGGTTGCGGATCGACCTCGCGGTCGCCGATCTCCTCGAACCCCAGCTGATGCGCTCGATCGGTTTCGCCAATCGAGGCGGATTCGAGCGCATGTGGCTCGGCCAGGCGATCCACGGCCGCTATCAGGAGGAGGCCCTGGCGGGCGACGCGACCTATCGCCGCGAGGTCGCACTGCGTCACGAGTTTCTCCATCGCGGCTGGACGGTGACGCTCTCCGGCCGCGCCGACGGAGTCCGCAAGGAGCCCGACGGTTCCCTGGTCGTCGAGGAGATCAAATCGGTGCGCCGCGAGGGCCAGCTCTCGCCGACGACGCGCCAGATCTACGAACGCCAGGCGCTGCTCTATGCCTGGATGATGTCGCAGATCGAGGGGCGCCCGGTCCGGGCGGAGCTGATCCTGATCTCCATCGGCAGCGACGCGGTGGAGCGCGAGCCGCTCAAGGACGACTTCGAGACCCTCGAGCTCGCCGTACGGCAGCGCCTGAACTCGCTCTTGCGCGAGTTCCGCGGCGAACGCGAAGCGGCGGGCGACCGGCATCGAGCTGCGAGCGGAGTCCGCTTTCCGCATGCCGAGCTGCGGCCCGGGCAGGAGGAGATCGTCGCCGCCGTCGAGCACGCGCTGGAGAATCGCGAGCACCTGCTGCTCGAGGCCCCGACCGGCCTCGGCAAGACGGCGGCGGCGCTCTTCCCGGCGATCCGCTACGCGCTCGCCCACGACAAGCGCCTCTTCGTCCTCACCGCCAAGAATCTGCAGCAGGAGATGGCGCTCAAGGTCATCCGGCAGGTCGACGCCGGCCCGGCGCTCCATGCCCTCCGCCTGCGCGCCAAGTCGCGGATGTGCGCCAACGGCGAGGTCATCTGCCACGAGGACTATTGCCCGTTCGCGCGCGACTACTACGCCAAGCTCGCCTCGTCCGGGGTCGTGCCTCGCCTGCTCCGGGAGCAGGCGGTGCTCG
>JAYTAM010000092.1:0-10091 GCA_043737505.1 Thermoanaerobaculia bacterium | reverse complement strand
TCGAATACAGCGACGACCTCGTGACTTTCGCGCAGAGCGCGCTGGCACCGGCGAAGATCACTCGCGTTTCGGTGCATCACATCGGCGCCCAGCCGCATCTCGACGTCATCGTCGAGGACGAACAGCTCTCGCTCGCCATCGGCAAGCGCGGGCAGAACGTGCGCCTCGCCGCCGAGCTCATCGGCTGCCGCATCGACATCAAGAGCGAATCGGACGTCAAGGACGAAGTCGCCGGAGCGCTCGCCCGCATGCTGCAGAATGCCTTCGGGGATTCGCCCGCGGCGCCGGATCTGGACGCCGCGCTGGATCTCACCACCGTGCCCGGAATCGGCCCGCGCACGGCGGTTCTGCTCGAGCAGGCGGGCTTCTCCACCCTTCAGGCGCTCGTAGATGCAAACCCAGAAACGCTCCAGGCGGTCGAAGGGATCGGGCCGAAGACCGCGGTATCCATCCTGAGCTGGGCGAAGGAGCAGGCGGAAAAGGCCCAGTCCACAGAGCCCACCGACGCGCTCGGGGCCGGTCGCCCGATGGCGGTGGAATCTTCGTCTTCGATGAACGACCAGGATTTCATGGCGGCGCTCTCCCGAGCCTTCAAGGAATCCGAAGATCGCGCCAAAGTCGCCGAAGACGCAGCACAGGACGAAACCGAGCAGGCCACGGAAGGCGAGCGCGAGTAACAGACTCGCGGCGCTTCCGATCAAGCAGGATCAGCCAGGAGAACGACGGCACCTATGGGAAAGATTCGGGTCACCGACCTCGCGACGATGATGGGCGTTTCACACCAGGACCTGGTGTTCAAGCTGCGTTCCATCGGAGTTCGGGTCGAGGGTGAGGAAGCTGCGGTAGAGAGCGAGATCCTGCAAGCGATCCTCGCCGGCAAGAAGCTGGCCTCTCCGCGCGAGGTCATCATGGACGACTCGACGCCGGAAGGTGCGCCGCCGCAGGTACGGCGCACCGGCGTAGCCGCGCCTCCAGCGCCTGTTGCCCGGCGCACCACGGCCTTGCCACCTCTGCGTCCCACCCGGCCGCGTACCTTGATCCAGAAGGTCGAGCCGAAGATCAAGACCCTTCCGGCGAGCCCGACCGACAAGCTCGCCGCAGGCGGAGCGACTTCCGGCACCGACCCGATGCTGGCCGCCTTCGCCGCCGCCGAACTTGCCGCAGCGACGGCTTCGGCGCCTTCGATGGCGCCGATGGCGCCGATGGCTCCCATGCCTCCACTGGCTTCGACCGCTTCGACCGCATCGACCGCTTCGGGCAGTGCAGCGCCGGCAGCCGCCCATTCCGCTTCGCCGGCGCCAGCGAACCCTGCGACAGAGCTGAGGCCTGCTCCGGCTTCGCCCACGACGCCGGCGACGCCGCACGCGCCCACAGCCGCCGCATATCCTGCTGCGACTGGAGCTGCGACCATCGCGAGCGCCTCGCCCACGCCCGCGGCCGTGCCCGGCGCGCCACCGGTGCGTCCGGCTCGCGGCGCGGTCCTGGTCCATCGCGCTACGGAACCGTATCGTCCGACGCCGCCGCCGGCACGTCCCGGCTACAGGCCGTCCGCCCCGGGGACCCGCCCCGGTGGTCCTCCTGGTGCCCGCCCCGGCGGTCCCCCCGGATCCCGTCCGAGCGGCCCCCCTGGATCGCGCCCGAGCGGCCCTCCCGGATCGCGTCCGCCCTACGCCGGCGGCGCGGCCCGCCCGCCGATGGGCGGCCCCAGCCGCCCCGGCGGTCCCCGCCCCCCCTCTTCGATGCCGCCGTCGTCTCCCGGCAGCTCGAAGCGTGGAGACCAGCGCGGACCGGACAGCGACAAGAAGAAGTCGAAGAAGGGTCGCAAGACCACGATCGAGATCCAGACTGCCGACATCCGGAGTCTCCGCGGTTCTCTGGTCGAGATCGAAGACGTCGTCGATCAGTCCGTCGTACCGTCGGGTTCGCAGGCAGCACGCAGCCGGCGCCGCAAGGAGACCCGCGGCGACCAGGATCCGGAAGTCAACACGATCCGCAGCGGCCGGACTCTCGAGGACGGACCGATGGTCATTTCCGAGGGCATGACGCTGCGCGATTTCGCCGACCGCCTGGAGGTCAAGGCGAAGGACTTGATCGCGTTGCTGGTGCAGCGGGGCATCATGGCGAATATCAACTTCGTCATCGAACCCGAGTTCGGCATCAAGCTGGTCAAGGAGTTCGGCCTCGAGGCGAAGGTGATGACGTTCGAACAGGAAGTCCAGTCGGGAGCGAGCCCGGTGTCCGAGTCGAGCCCGGCCGAGAAACTCGTCACCCGCGCCCCCGTGGTCACCATCATGGGTCACGTCGACCACGGCAAGACATCGCTCCTCGACAAGATCCGCTCCTCCAAGATCACCGAAGGTGAGTTCGGCGGCATCACCCAGCACATCGGCGCCTACCACGTGGACGTCAACAACCGGCAGATCGTCTTCCTCGATACGCCGGGTCACGAGGCGTTCACCATGATGCGGGCGCGCGGAGCGCGCGTCACCGACATCGTCGTTCTGGTGGTCGCCGCCGACGACGGCGTCATGCCGCAGACGGCCGAAGCGATCGACCATGCCCGCGCCGCCGGAGTTCCGATCGTCGTCGCCCTGAACAAGATCGACAAGTCGAACGCCAATCCCGATCGAGTCAAGCAGCAGCTCGCCGACCGCGGTCTCGCTCCCGAAGACTGGGGCGGCCAGACGGTGGTCGTGCCGGTTTCGGCGATCAAGGGCGACGGCATCAATGAACTGCTGGAGATGATCCTCCTCACCGCCGACATTCAGGATCTCAAGTCGAATCCGGATCGGCCCGGGCAGGGCATCGTGCTCGAGGCGCGCAAGGAGACGGGCCGCGGAATCATCGCCACGGTCCTCGTCCAGAACGGTACCCTCAAGGTCGGCGACGTCTTCGTCTCCGGTTCCACCTGGGGCCGGGTGCGCTCGATGAGCGACGATCGCGGCAAACGGGCGAACGAGTCCGGTCCCGCGACCGCCGCCGAAGTCACCGGATTCACCGACGTACCCGAGGCCGGCGATACCTTCCAGGTGGTTCCCGACGAGCAGAAGGCGCGCAGCATCGTCGAATTCCGCCAGCAGGAGTCGCGCCGGAAGGACCTCACTCCCACCGGCGCCCGGCTCTCGCTGCAGCAGCTCTTCAGCCAGATCGAGAAGGGCGAGGTCAAGGATCTCGCCGTCGTGCTCAAGGCCGACGTCCAGGGCTCGCTCGAAGTGTTGCGCGACGCGATCGAGAAGATCGGCACGGCGAAGGTGAAGACGACGGTCCTGCACAGCGGTGTCGGCGCCATCTCGACCAACGACGTTCTGCTCGCTTCCGCCTCGAAGGCGATCATCGTCGGGTTCAACATCCGTCCGGAGAGGAATGCCGTCGAGCTCGCCGAGAAGGAACAGGTCGAGATTCGCCTCTACACGGTGATCTACGAGCTGCTCGACGACCTCCGGAACGCCATGGTCGGGCTCCTCGAACCGACCTTCAAGGAGGTCTCCAGGGGTCGCGCCGAAGTTCGCGAGGTCTATCGCGTCCCCAAGGTGGGAACGATCGCCGGTTGCCATGTTCTCGACGGCGTGATTCCGCGCAGCGCTCCGGTCCGTCTGATTCGCGACGGCAGAGTGGTCTTCGAGGGCAAGATCATCTCGCTCAAGCGCTTCAAGGATGACGCCTCTGAGGTTCGCGCCGGCTTCGACTGCGGCATCGGCCTCGACCGGTTCCAGGACATGAAACCGGGCGACATCATCGAAGCGTTCGCCAAGGAAGAGATCGCTCCGACTCTGAACTAGGGGGCGCGGGGGCCTCTGGCCCCGAAGCAACCCCCAGAGTCGATCGGCGGCTTCGAACTGCGGACACGCATCGCATGTACGTCGGTCTCGGAATCCTCGACCTCGAGCTTCCCCACGTTCACGACCTCAAGGCGAAGCGCCGCGTGGTGCGAAGCCTGATCGATCGCCTGCACGGGCGCCACCGGATTTCCGCCGCCGAAACGGGATTGCAGGACAGGATGCAGCGGGCGGAGATCGGGGTGGCGTTGGTGGCAGCGAGCGAAGCCACCGCGCAGCAACTGCTGGACGAAGTCCTGCGGCTCGCCGACAGCGAGGACGAAGCGATCGTTCTCGGCTGGGAACCGCAGATTCTGGAGGAGGGTGGATGAGCCAACGAACCGATCGCGTCGCCGACTCGCTCCGCAAGGAGCTTTCGGTGCTCCTGATGCGCGAGGTGCGCGACCCGCGGGTGGCGCTCGCGACGATCTCTCGCGTCCAGGTCGCCCGTGATCTGGGCCACGCCCGGATCTGGATCTCCGTCCTGGGAGACGAGCAGACCCGCCAGCAGACCATGGAAGGAATCGAGCACGCCAAGGGATTCCTGCGCACGCAGATCGGCCGCCGGCTGAAGCTCAGGGTGACCCCGGAGCTCGCTTTCGAGCTCGATCGCGGCGCTGAGTATCTGCAGGACATGACCGAGCTTCTGGGGAAGCTCCACAAGGAACCCAGTGATTCCTGAGAGCCTCACCGCCTTCGTCCGTGCACAGCAGCGCTTTCTCATCGTCAGCCATGCCAATCCCGATGGCGACGCGATCGGCTCGGGCCTCGGACTCGCCCGCCTGCTTCGGCACGCCGGCAAGGAGGCTGCCGTGTGGAACCTCCACCCGACGCCGACGACCTACCGGGCGCTTCCGGACAGCGCCGCAATGCACGCCGGGACGGAGCCACCGGCCGGCTTTCCCGACGCCTTCGACTGCGTGGTGGTGCTCGAGTGTCCTACCCTCGACCGCACCGGGCTCGACGCTGCCCTCGCTCCCCTGCTGTTGGTCAACATCGACCATCATCTCGGCAACTCCGGCTACGGCGTCGAGAACTGGGTCGACCCCAGCGCCCCTGCGGTCGCGGTGATGGTTGCCGAGCTGGCGCGCAGCCTCGGAGTCACGATCGATCCGGCGACCGCCGACTGCCTGCTGCTCGCCCTGGTCAGCGATACCGGCGGCTTCCGCTTCTCGAACGCGACTCCGGCCGCTTTCGAAGCCGCGGCGGAGCTGGTTCGCGAGGGCGCCCGGCCCGAACAGGTTTCGCAGTGGTTGAACGAAAGCCAGCCCGCAAGCGCCGTGCGGCTGCTGGGCCTGGTGCTCGGCACCCTCGAGCTTCACTCCGGCGGGCGTATTGCCACCGTTCACCTCGACAAGGAGATGTTTCTCCGCACCGGCGCCCAGGCCGGCGACTCCGAAGGGCTGGTCGACGTTCCCCGCACGATCGCCGGCGTCGAAGCGGTCGCGCTCCTGCGCGAAACCGGGCCCGGTGAGTTCAAGGTCTCTCTGCGCAGCCGCGGAGCCGTCGACGTCCAGGCGGTGGCCGGCCGCCATGGCGGCGGTGGGCACAAGAACGCTGCCGGCTGCAAAGTCGCGGGCGAGCTCCCCTCCCTGAAGTCGCTGCTGGTGGGCGAGCTGGTCGCCGCGCTGGAGCCCTCCGATGTCGCTTGACGGGCTCCTGCTGGTCGACAAGGAGGGCGGCTGCACCTCTCACGACGTCGTACAGATGGTCCGGCGGATCTTCAAGCAGAAACGCGTCGGCCATTGCGGCACCCTCGACCCCGACGCCACCGGCCTGCTTCTGGTCACTCTGGGGCAGGCGACGCGGCTCACCCGCTTCCTCATCCAGGCGCGCAAAGTCTACGAAGGGACGGTCACCTTCGGCCTCGAGACCGACACCTACGACGCCTCGGGCCGTCCGGTCGCGGAGCGCCCGACGACCGGTCTCACCGAGAGCGCGATCGACAGCGCCATGGCCCGCTTCTCCGGCACCTTCGAACAGCGCCTGCCGGCCTACAGCGCGCACAAGATCCAGGGCGTCAAGCTTTACGAGATGGCGCGGCGGGGAGAAGAGATCCCGATCGCCAACAAAGTCGTGACCGTCGACCAGTTCGACCGCCTTACCGGCCTCGACGGGAACCGGATCGACTTCCGGCTCACCTGCAGCTCGGGAACCTACGCCCGCAGCCTCGCCCACGACGTCGGCGGGGCAGTCGGCACCGGCGCCCATCTGTCGAGCCTGCGCCGCACCCGGATCGGCAAGCCCGGACTCTGGTTCGATGTCGGCCAGGCCCTGACGCTCGCCGAGGCCAACCGCCGGCACGCCGGCGGCATCGACCTCGAGGAGGCCTGGTTGCCACTCTCCCGGATTCCCCTGCCGTTCGCGACCGCCACTCTCGATCCGCTCCAGGAGCGCCGCGCGGTGAACGGCCAGACGGTTCTTCTGGGTGCCCAGGGCGGGGCGGCCGGCGACTGGGTGCGCATGGTCGACCGGGTCGGCGAGCTCATCGCCGTCGGATCGGTGATCGAGGCGCTCGGCAGCTCGGGCACCGCGGTGCTCCAGCCCCGGATCGTGTTCAAGTCCGGAGCCGATATGGTAGGCTTTTCAAGGATATAGAGCGCGACCCCAAACTGGGCGATCCCGTGCGATCGCCACCCCACAGAAGGAGAAGAGACTTGCATCAGGACAAGGCAGCGATCATTCAGGATTTTCGCATTCACGACACGGACACCGGTTCGACCGACGTTCAGATCGCGCTGCTGACGCAGCGGATCAACGAGCTCACCGGCCACTTCAAGACCCACACCAAGGACCATCACAGCCGCCGCGGACTGCTCAAGCTCGTCGGCCAGCGCCGCCGCCTGCTCGACTACATGAAGCGCCGCGACGCCGACCGCTACCGCCAGGTCATCGAGCGTCTGGGAATCCGCAAGTAACTTCCCTTCGACCTTTCCGATCCCTCAAATCGGCGGCAGCAACGCACCCGGTCCACGGTCTCCTGCAAGGAACCGCTGGCCGGGTCGGCGTTGCCTAGCCGTCGCTCCCGCAGTTCCACGCAACAGCGCAGTTCCACGCGACAATGCAGTTCCAAGATGATCAAGGAAAATCAATGAAAACGCAGAGAACCGTCCAGGTCGGCTCGGAGAGCCTCTCTCTCGAAACCGGCCACATCGCCAAGCAGGCCCACGGCGCGTGCGTCGTCCGCCTCGGCGACACCGTCGTCCTCACCACCGCCTGCATGCAGGCGAGCACCATGCCGCGCGACTTCCTGCCGCTCACCGTCGACTACCGCGAGTATGCCTACGCGGCGGGCCGGATTCCGGGAGGATTCTTCAAGCGCGAAGGCCGGGCCACCGAGAAGGAGACCATCACCGCGCGCCTGATCGACCGGCCGCTGCGCCCGCTCTTCCCCCCCGGCTACACCAGCGAAACCCAGATCATCTCCTTCGTCCTTTCGGCCGACGGCGAGCACGATCCCGATATCCTGGCGATCAACGGCGCCTCGACCGCGCTCGTCCTCTCCGAGATCCCGTTCTACCACCCCATCGCCGCTGTCCGCGTCGGCCTCATCGACGGTCAGGTGGTGTTCAACCCGACCAACAGCCAGCGTGACGTCGCCGATCTCGACCTCGTGGTCGTCGGCACGGAAGAGGCGGTGATGATGGTCGAGGCGGGCGCCAACCAGCTCTCCGAGCAGACCCTACTCGACTGCATCTGGGCCGGCCACGCCGAGCTGCAGAAGGTGATCCAGGCGCAGATCTCGATGTTCCGCGAGCGCGGCCTGTCGAAGCCGGCCTGGACCGCCCCCGAGGCCTACCCGCAGGAGCTTTACCACGAGGTGCGCGGCGCCATCGGCTCGCAGCTCAAGTCCGCCCTGCACACCTCGGGCAAGTTCGAACGCAAGGATGCCCTTTCGGCAGTGGTCAAGGAGTTCCTGGGCTCGATCCCGGAGGACAACCCGACCAAGCGCTCGCAGTCGAAGAAGGTCATCGAGACGCTCGAAGAAGAGACCCTCTACGACTCGGTCCTCAACGACCGCATCCGCTTCGACTCGCGCAAGCTCGACGAGATCCGCAACATCGACATCGAAGTCGGCGTGCTGCCCCGGACCCACGGATCGGCGCTCTTCACCCGCGGCGAAACGCAGGCCCTCGCGACGGTCACCCTCGGTACGCAGCGGGACGCTCAGATCATCGAGGAGTACGACGGCGAGAGCAAGCAGAAGTTCCTGCTGCACTACAACTTCCCGCCGTTCTCGGTCGGCGAGGTGAAGTTCATGCGCGGCGCCAGCCGGCGCGAGATCGGGCACGGCGTCCTCGCACGCCGCGCTCTCCTTCCGGTCCTGCCGCACGAGGAGGACTTCCCGTACACGATCCGCGTCGTTTCCGACATTCTCGAGTCGAACGGCTCGTCGTCGATGGCGACGGTCTGCGGCGGTTCCCTCGCCCTGTTCGATGCCGGCGTGCCGCTGCTGGCGCCGGTCGCGGGCGTCGCGATGGGCCTCGTGCAGCGCGGCGACAACTTCGCCGTCCTGACCGACATCGCCGGGCAGGAGGATCACTACGGCGACATGGACTTCAAGGTCGCCGGTACCCGCAAGGGCATCACCGCCCTGCAGATGGACATCAAGGTCGGCGGCGTCTCGAAGTCGGTCATGGAGACCGCCCTCGAGCAGGCCCGCGTCGGGCGCCTCCACATCCTCGGCAAGATGGAAGCGATCATCGGCCTGCCCCGCCAGGATCTCTCCGACTTCGCGCCGCGGCTCTACACGATTCAGATCAGCAAAGAGAAGATCCGCGACATCATCGGACCCGGTGGCAAGACGATCCGCTCGATCGTCGAAGAGACCGGTTGCCAGGTCGAGGTCGAGAACGACGGCCGCGTGATCATCGCCTCTCCCAACGCCGAAGCGGCCAAGCGGGCGATCCAGATGGTCGAGCGGTTGACCCAGGTGCCGGAGATCGGCAAGCTCTACACCGGCACGGTCAGGCGCGTCGAGGCCTACGGCTGCTTCGTCGAGATCATGCCCGGCACCGACGGCCTGGTGCACATCAGCGAGCTCGCCCCCTACCGGGTGCGCGAGACCAGCGACGTGGTCAAGGAGGGCGACGAGCTCACCGTCAAGGTCATCGACATCGACGACACCGGCCGCGTCCGTCTCTCGCGCAAGGCCGTCATCGTCGAAGCTCCGGACTACGATCCGGCGGCGTACGCCGGCATGGGCATGAGCGAGGACGAGCGTCCGCCGCGTGCCGACGGTCCGCCGGCAGGTCGTGGCGGCGATCGCGGCGGCCGCGGTGGGCGTCCCGAACGGGGTGGACGCAGTGGCGGCGGCGGACGCGATTCGCGAGGACCGCGCCGCTGAAACGGCCGAAGCCCTGAGGTTGCCGAAGCTGTAGCGCCGAATCGCTCTACAATCGGGCCGGGTCGAAGTCGATCCGGCCCTTTTTCTTTCTTGCCGGAGAGCTGAACCGAACCCAGAAACCGAGGCTGCGATGCCGCACGGAGAGCTCTCGATCGCCGAACTGACCGAACATCTCGATCGGCTGCTGGATGCGAGCAGCGGCAAGGACTACGGACCGAACGGGCTGCAGGTCCAGGGACGGCGGCCGATCCGCAAGATCGCCACCGGCGTCTCGTCCTGCGTGGAGCTCTTCGAGCGCGCCCGCGAGCTCGGCGCCGACGCCGTTCTGGTGCACCACGGCCTGTTCTGGGACGGCATGCCGCGCCAGCTCACCGGGCACACCTACAGACGCGTTGCAGCGCTCCTCGACGCCGGCATGCACCTTCTGGCCTACCACCTGCCGCTCGATCGTCACCCCGAGCTCGGCAACAACATTCTCGCGGTCAAACAGCTCGGCCTGTACTCCCTCGAGCCTTTTGCGGACTACCACGGCCTGCCGATCGGCTTTCGCGGCCGCTATCCCGAACCGGTCTCGCGCGAGGTGCTCGTCGCGCGCTGCCGCGCTCTCTTCGGGCAGGAGCCGCTCGCCTTCCTCCACGGCCCGGACGAGATCTCGACCGTCGGCATGGTGAGCGGCGGCGCCGCTGGCGAGCTCCATCAGGCGATCGCCGCCGGACTCGACGCCTTCATCACCGGCGAGCCGACCGAGTGGGTGATGAACGTCGCGCGCGAGAACCGGATCCACTTCCTCGCCG
Organism: Thermoanaerobaculia bacterium; assembly: GCA_043737505.1. Lineage (GTDB taxonomy): Bacteria > Acidobacteriota > Thermoanaerobaculia > Multivoradales > JAGPDF01 > JAGPDF01. The sequence continues at coordinate 135 of JAYTAM010000092.1, read as the reverse complement.
TCGGGCACTACGCCAGCGAGCGGCTCGGCATCCGGGCGCTCGGCGAGCATCTCGCCACCCGCTTCGGGCTGGAACACGAGTTCATCGACGTGCCGAATCCGGTCTGAGAAGTAGTCGGGGGTAGTGCGGGCGGAC
>JAYTAM010000091.1:0-10112 GCA_043737505.1 Thermoanaerobaculia bacterium | reverse complement strand
GAGCTCGCTCGAAGTCGAGACCACCACAGGCGAGGTCGAGTTTCGCGGGGCGCTGGCGCGCCTGGGATCTCTCGAGATCGAGACCTTCTCCTCGCCGGTGCGGCTGGTGCTGCCTCGCTCCACTCCCGCCGTCTTCGATCTGCGGACCTTCTCCGGCACCATCCAGTCCGATTTCTGCGCCGGCACCCCGGTCGTACGCAAACATTTCGAGCCGTTCCGCGAGCTGCACTGCTCGACCGGACCGGACGACTTCGAGATCCGCGTGACCACTCACGACGCCAACATCACGCTGGCTGCGGAATAGCCGCGTCCTGCCTTCGATTTTCCAAGGAGCCCCTGTCATGACGAACCGTCCTTCGACTCGTACCGCCTGCGCCGCCCTCATCCTCGGTGCCTCCGTCGCTTGCGGCGCCGCCGACGCCACGCCACCCGCGTCGGCGACGGCGAAGCTCGAGAGTGTGCTCTCGGGACTCGCCGCCGCCGATCCGGCAGCCCGGGTGCGCGCCGCCTGCTCGGCCGCCGAGCTGGCGGCCGCTGGGCTCGCTGGCGTCGAGCGACTCATTCCGGCGCTCGAGCCGCTCCTCGGCGATGGCCACCGCGTCCAGGGGCCGGATCTCTGTCGTCGCGACTTCCGCCTCGGCCGCAGGGGTGGCGTCGAATGGTTCGCGGTCACCTCGCCCGGTCTCGAAGCGGCCGCTGCACTGGCGGCGCTCGCTCCGCGCTCCTACGGCGCCGTGGTGAAGGCGCTCGCCGCTGCGTCGCCCGTGGCTCGCGCGCACGCGGCGTATGCGCTGGGAGAGATCGGCGACCCGCGCAGCGTGGCGCCGCTCTCCGCCGCGCTCAAGGACGGCGCGCGGGAGGTTCGCGCGAGCGCCGCGGAGGCTCTCGGCGAGATCGAAGCCGAGAGCGCCGGCGCGGATCTCGTCGCGCTGCTCGACGACCCGGAGGCGTCGGTGCGGCGGGCGGCGCTCGAGGCGTTGGGCAGCCTCGAGCTCCATGGCGCGGAGCCCGCCGTGGCGGCCCGCCTCGGCGATGGGGAGGCGGAGGTTCGCGCCGCGGCCGCCGACGCTCTCGGCGAACTCGGCAGCTCGGCGTCGGTCCCGGCGTTGGAGAAGGCTCTCGATGACGCCGACAGCGAAGTCCGCATCGAGGTCCTCGATACGCTTTCGGAGATCGGTGGCGCGGGTGTCGGCGCGGCCGCCCTGCGTGCCCTCGACGACCGCGACGCGCGTGTCCGACTGGAGGCGATCGAGACCCTGGGCGACCATGGCTCGGGGGCCGAGATCGATCAGGTGATCGGCGCCCTCGGCCGCAGGCTCGCGGACGAAGATTGGCGAGTGCGCGAAGCTTCGGCGGAGGCGCTCGGCAGCCTGGGAGACGCGCGCGGCCGGAAGCCGCTCGTGAGCGGCCTCGATGACGCCAGCTGGCACGTCCGGGCGGCTGTGATCGCGGCCCTGGGCGAGCTGCAGAACAGCGGCGACGTCGCCGCGCTGGTGAAGGCGCTCGACGACGCGCACCGCGACGTCCGTCTCGAGGCGCTGCAGGCGCTCGCCAAGGTCGGCGATTCGAAGGCGGTGCCGGCGGTGTCGAAACTGCTCTCGGACTCCGACTGGCATCTGCGCGAGGCGGCGGCGGAGGCGCTCGGCGAGCTCGCGTCGGACGCGGCGGCACGGCCGCTGGCAGCTGCGCTCGCCGACCCGCATTGGCGGGTGCGTCAGGCGGCGGTCGAGGCCCTGGCCGAGCTCGAGGATCCGAACGCCGTGCTGGCGCTCCGTGGGCTGCTCAAGGACCCGCGCCCGGAGGTTCGCGAGGCCGCCACCGAGGCGATCGCCGAGCTCCTCGAATCCGACGAGTAGCGGGCGCTCGATGCGGCGGTTGCGAGGGCGCTGATACGCTCGCTCGGATCGCATCCGATCACTTCGAGGAGTCGAGCGATGCACCACCCTCAAGCTTTTCGACGACCCGGCCGCCGGGTGGCGTGCGTGACGCTGCTCCTCGCCGGCCTCCTGCCGGTGCAGCCGCTCGACGCGTACGCGGCCGCGGCTCCGGCCTCGGCGGCCGCCGCTCCCACCGGCGTGCGCACGCTCTATCTCGTCCGGCACGGTGCGTATGACATCGACGACCCGCGCGACGAATCCGTCGGCCGCGGACTGGTTCCGATCGGAGTGGCGCAGGCGCGGCTCGCTGGCGACCGCTTGCGCGGGCTGCCGTTCACTTTCGACGCGATCCTCGCCAGCCCCTTCACCCGGGCGCGCGAGACGGCGGAGGGGATTGCCGCCCAGCTGCGCGGCGCCGATGCCTCGGCCCTGCAGATCGCGATCGAGCCCGACCTCGCCGAGTGCACGCCCCCCACCCGACGCGCCGACATCATGGCGCAGGAGAAGGCGGAGGATCTCGCCGCCTGTAGCGCCCAGCTCGAGCGCCTCGCCGGGCGGCTGCTCGCGCCGCTGTCGGCGGGGGAGGGCGATCGGCGCGAGCTGGTGGTGGCGCACGGCAACGTTATCCGCTGGCTGGCGACGCGCGCCCTCGCCGTCGATCCCGCGGCCTGGCTGGGGATGTCGATCGGCCACGCCAGCCTCACGGTCCTGGCGATCGATGGCCAGGGTCAGGTGCGCGTCCTCGCCGTCGGCGATGTCGGGCACCTCTCGCCGGGAATGCAGACCGGCGCCTTCGGCAACCGCGAGAGCTGGGAGCTGGTGGCGCCGGCTCCCGCCGCTGGAGCTCCCGTCGGCGCTCTGCAACCGCCTCCTGCGCCCGTTTCCTCCCTACCGGTGCCGATCGGTCCGCCGATCGTGCTGATGATCTCGTTCGACGGCTTCCGCTGGGACTATCCGGAGCTCCACGGCATGCCGACCCTGCTGGCGCTGGCGAAACAGGGTGTGCGCGCCGAACGGCTGGTGCCCTCCTTTCCTTCGAAGACCTACCCGAATCACTACACCCTGGTGACCGGCCTCAGGCCGGAGCACCACGGCATCGTCGCCAACTGGATGTGGGATCCGAAGTGGAAGAAGGTCTTCTCCCTCTCCGACCGCGCTTCGGTGGAGGACGGCCGCTGGTGGGAGGGGGAGCCGATCTGGGTCGGCGCCGAGCTCCACGGGCTCGTCTCGGCCTCCTCTTACTGGCCCGGTTCCGAGGCGGCGATTGGAGGGGTCGGCGAGGTCGGCGGAGTCCGTCCGACTTACTGGGGGCGCTACGACGACTCGGTCGCCGATGAGGCTCGTGTCGATCAGGTGCTCGGCTGGCTGGACCTGCCGGCCGAGCGCCGGCCGCGCCTCATCACGCTCTACTTCGACGAACCGGATCGGAGCGGTCACGACTTCGGGCCGACCTCTCGCGAAGTGAAGGCGGCGGTGGCGCACGACGACGCCATGCTCGCTCGCCTGCGCAGCGGGATTGCGGCGCGCGGTCTCGAGAACTCCGTCGACTGGATCGTCGTCTCGGATCACGGCATGACCGCGGCCGATCCGGCGAAGTCGATCGTGCTCGCCGACTTCATCGACCTCGACGATCTCGCGGCGGGAAGCTCGATCGATACGCTCGCCACTTTCGGTCTTCTCGCGCCGAAGCGGGGGAGGACGGCGAGCCTCGAACGCGCTCTCGCCAAGGCCCACCCGCATCTTCACGTCGCGCGGAAAGAGAAGACGCCGGCGAGCTTCCACTTCCGGACCCACCGGCGTATCCCGGGCCTGGTGATCTGGGCCGACCTCGGCTGGGCGATCTTCCGCACCGCCGCGGACCGGGACGCCACACGGCGCGACTTCCCCGGCGGCGCGCACGGCTACGACCCCGCCGAGCACGACATGCAAGGTCTCTTCGTCGCCTCCGGCCCGTCGTTCAAAAAAGGCCTGAAAACTCCGCCGCTCGACAACGTCGACGTCTACCCGCTTCTCGCGCACCTGCTCGGAATCCCCGCCGCTCCCAACGACGGCAATCCGGAGAGCACCGCCGCGATGCTGGTCAAGGGAATACCGTAGAGTCCCGTCAAAGAGCGAATCGTGGCCGAGCGCACGCTCGCAGTACGCCGTTCGATCCTCGTCACCCTGCTGCTCGCCGCCGGCTTGCTCGCCGCTGTGCTGCCGACTCTCCTCGGAGAGCCGAGCGGGGAACACCCTGCACTGCGAGGCCTCGCCGCAGTACTGATCGCCTTCCTGGCCGCGCTTTTTCTCTCTGCGCTCTGGGGCAATCGGGGCCCCCTCGCGTTTAAGGCCCACCTCCTCGAGCTCGCCAAGATCGCCGCAGCGGTCGCCGCCCTCCTTCTACCGGCGCTTTTCGCGGGAATGACCACCAGCGAGGTGGAAGCCCTCGCGACCCTCGCCCAAGTCTCGATCGGCATGAAGAAGCCGGTCGTGGCTGCCGCCTTCGCACTGGTTCTGGTCTTCGCAACGTATGTGGTCTTGCGGCTGAAGGCCTCGGTAAGGGAAAGACGATTACGCGGCGGGGGCCTCGTGGGCGTATCGGCGGTGGTTTGTGTAGCGCTCTTCGGGACGAGCGTCGCGCGCCTGCTGGTAGTCCCCGCTCCGCATGGGGTAGAGCTGCTGACGAAGACAGTGCTGCTTCTCGTGCTGATGATTCTCGCCGTCGCAGCCGTTCTGCCCGGGAATCAAAGCGGGCACCGCTTCGATTCCCGCAGGCTTGCACTGGCGCTCGGATTCTTCGGAATCGGCCTCGGCGCGTCCTACGCGGCCTACCGCTACTTGCGTCCAGAGGTCGGAGAGATCGAGCGCGTGCTGATTACCCGCGGGGACGGCTCCGGGACGACCTTCGCGGCCGCCCTCGATGGACGGCCTGACCTCTATGGAGTCTTCTCTCTTCGCTACGCCTCCGGCACGCCCGAACTGGCCCAGGTCCGCCCTGTCGGACCGTCGTTGCATGACTTACTCGAGAGGGTTCATCGCACGCTCCTAGGGACGGCAACTCTTGTGCCGCGCCCGGAGCACCCCTCCAATTGGAGCGAGCTTCGGCCCCCCGAAGTCGAAGCGAGCTTTGTGGAAGTCTGGATCCGATTTCGCTGGTGGCCGTGGACCGACCTTCGGCCCGGCCTGCACATTCGCGAACCGGTCTACGACTGGGCCGTCTCTCCCAGCGCGACTTTCGCCGTCGCCACAACCTACGTGCGGTCGCGCGACGCGTGGCCAGGTTCCGAGATGCACCCCGTTGACCAGGGGACTTACGCGGTCAACCTCTGGCGCCGAGGCAAGCAGTCAGCCCTGCTCGTCGATGACCTTCCTATCCCGCCACAGATTCTCGAGCTCTCCGAGCGTTCCGTAAGGCTGCTGATCCATGGCTCCAGCTACAGTCGCGGTCGGATGCGCATGGGGACCTCCAGCGCCGCTCTGAGTCGAACTTTTGACAGGCAGGAGAAGAAGCGCGAATCTCTTCGCGAATGGGTTCTGGCAACTACTCTCATACCCGCACCGCACTACCTGGCCACCACGACGTGTGATGTCGTGGCGCTCCATTGCGAGCCTTGGAAGACTTCGACCGACTCGGATCCGCGATTCTCGGATCCGGCCGATCGAATCGTCCAGCACCGGTACGGCTCCTGGGGCGTCCTCGACACACGAACTCTCGCGACTGTGTTGCAGAGCCCCGGCCATGCCTGTCTCGGCAATTGCGATCGCGCCTATCTCCTCCGCGACGGGCGAGTCGTCCGCCTGCTTCTCATGGGCAGGTATCCCGACTGGGAGGTGCGCATCTCGGTGTTCGATCTCGCTGGCCAAGAGACTTTCGAGACTCTGCTGGGAAACGTGCGCCAAGCTCAGTTCGCCGGTGAGCTCGACGACGGCACTGTCGCCATCCTGTGGCGAGAAAACTTCGCGAGCAGCGTGCTCTCTCTCACTGAACCTGCTTTCGGATGGACGCTGGATTCCTGGAATCCGAATACGGGGGAACGCCGGCGCCTAGCCGACGACATCGGAACGTTTCCCTACTCTGAGAATGACCCCTCGCTGATCTTCGTTGACCGTAGAGGGCGCTTGGTTGCCCCTGCCGTGGATGGGCTTCGGGAGCTGGCGACGCTGGACTCTTACCTCCCTCCGGGGAAGAAGTAAGAAACCTGCCGAAGCCGGTCGTCGTCAGCGCGGCGCCGTGCTGAATGCCTCGCTTGTGGCGCGGTCTTCTCGCGCGAAGGTGCGGATGGTGTAGCCCTCGCGGAGCGATTTCCAGAGGCGGATGACGAGGCGTTCGATCGCCGGGAGGGCGCGGAGGTCGGCGGCGCGTCCCGGTATCGAGATCGACTCGCGCTGTTCGAAGCCGCAGTCGGCGAAGATCGCTTCGAGCGGGCGGTCGAGGGTGGCGAAGGTCGCGCCGAGGTCGCCGATGCGCGCCTGGAGGCGGCGGGCGAAGCGGTGGATGAAGCCCTGGGTGGCGACGTCGCAGGCGATCTCGAGGCGGGGAAAGAGGTCGCTGAGAGTCCCGAGCAGGGTGCGGATCTGGACCTCGGAGAGATACATCAGCACGCCCTCGATGACGGCGATCGCCGGACTGTCGCGCTCCTCGGCGGCGAACGGCGCGAGCTTTTCGGCGAGCGAGTCGCGCGCGAAGTCGATGGCGATGCGCTGCAGCGGGTTCGGGCAGGAGGCGGCGGGCAGCCGGGCCTCCTTCCAGGCGAGGAGCGGCGCCTCGTCGATCTCGACCCATCGCCCGCCACCCAGGCGAAAGGCGCGGGAGTCGAAGCCGGCGCCGACGATCACCGCCCGGAGCCGCGGCTCGACGATCAGCCGGGCGCGCAGCAGATCGTCGAGAATGCGATGCCGCACGACGTTGCTGCCGTTGGGGCCTCGAAAGCGCCGGAAGGGAGCGAAGGTGCTCCAGGCCTCTTCATCCATGAAGCTTTCGGCGTACCTGTCGCCGCACAGCGGTTGGGGCGAGCGGGCGTCGATCGCCCGGACTCCGGTGCAGTAGAAAGCGGTGCGAGAGATCGGATTCATCTTCAAGTCGCCTGACCCCCTCTCGAAGTCGGACCATTGTCCCTCGTTCTCAGGCGCTCTCGGGAATCCGCGGCGTCTTTCGGCGGCTGAGAAGGCTGAGAAAGCCGCTGGCGCCTGGGTGCACGCCCGGACTACGATTCCAGAATGCCCCATGGCGAGTCGAAGTCGCGCCGATCGTGGAAGCTCGCCGTGGCCATTGGCCTCTGCGTCCTGGCCGCCGTGTTGCTGGCGCGCAACGGCCCGGAGCTCCTGCGCGAGCTCACGGGGAATGTCCCCGGGGCCCTGGCGAGCGGCGCCCGGTCGGCCTTCGCCCGTGCGGCGGTGGTCGCCTCGCCGGAGCCGGAGGCGCTCGCCCGGCTCGAAGTTGTCGCCGGCGGCTTTGCCCGGCCGCTCTTCGTTACCCACGCCGGCGACGGCAGTGGCCGGCTCTTCGTCGTCGAACAGGGTGGGAAGATCCGCATCGTCCGCGACGGCAAAGTACTCTCGGAGCCGTTCCTGGATCTCGGCCAGAGGCTCGACTCGAGTGGCGGGGAGCGCGGCCTTCTGGGCCTGGCGTTCGCACCGGACTTCGCGACGTCGCGGCGGCTCTTCGTCACTTACACGGCGCGCGCGGACGCCGGTCCCGTGGTGCGCATCGCGCGCTATCTCGCCGACGCCGGCGACCCCGACCGCGGCGATCCGGCGACCGAGAGCGTCGTGCTGGAGATGGCCGATCCGGCCGGAAACCACAACGGCGGGATGCTCGCCTTCGGCCCCGACGGCCGGCTGTGGGCCGGCACCGGCGACGGCGGCAGCGGCGGCGATCCGTGGGACAACGCGCGCAATCCGGCGTCGCTTCTGGGCAAGCTGTTGCGGATCGACGTCGGCGCAAAGGCGACCGATGCCGCGTCCGTCGAGATCTGGGCGCTCGGCCTGCGCAATCCCTGGCGCTTCAGCTTCGATCGGGCGACCGGCGAGATCTGGATCGGCGACGTCGGTCAGAACGCCTTCGAGGAGATCGACGTCGCCGACACGAAGCGTGCGGCGCCGCTGCACTTCGGTTGGCGGACGATGGAGGGCTTCCACTGCTACGACCCGCGTCTGGGCTGCGACACCGCAGGACTCGAGCTGCCGGTCCACGAGTACGGCCGAGACGCCGGCTGCTCGGTGACCGGCGGCTACGTCTATCGCGGCCGGGCCATTCCGGCGCTCGCCGGCAGGTACCTGTTCTCGGACTACTGCACCGGGCCCCTCTGGTCGCTGGTCCGCGACGCCGAAGGCAGGGCGCGGGTGACGACCCTGATACAGACCGAATTGCAGGTGAGCTCGTTCGGCGAGGACGAGGCGGGGGAGCTCTACCTCTGCGACCACGGCGGCGGCAGGGTCTTGAAGTTCGTCCCACTTTCCTGAGCCGAACAGCCGCGTTGCCCCAGAGGAGCGCTGCGCTGCGGAGGAGCGGCCGAGGTGTTAGTTTCCAAAGAGATCCCGTCGCACGGAGGCGCCCATGACTCCACTCTGCAAAGTGTGTTTTTCCTTTACCGGTCTTTTCCTTTTGGCGGCGACTCTGTCGCCGCTCGCCGCGCTCGACTGGACCGTAGACATCCTCACGGACGAAAACGACGCGAGCTGCGCGCCCGGAGACTGCTCGCTGCGCGAGGCGATCGCCGCCGCCGGCGACGGCGACACGGTGCTTTTCGCCCTGCCCGGAGCCTCGCCCTGGACGATCCCGCTCACCGGTGCGCTGCAGCAGCTCTCGCTCGCCGACGACATCAGCGTGGTGGGCCCAGGTGCCGCGCTGCTCGCCATCTCGGGCGGCAATCTCATTCGCGTGATGACGATCGAGGCCGGGGCCACCGTCTCGATCTCTGGTCTGACGCTGAGGAACGGCGAGGCCAAGTCGAGCGGCGACAAACACGGCGGCTGCCTCAAGGTGCTCGGCGCGGCGACGGTCACCGCCAGCCGCTTCGAAAGCTGTCAGGCCTGGAACGGCGGCATCATGTCGAACACGCCGGGAGGCGACGGCGGCGCGGTCTTCGTCGCCGCCGGAGGGACGTTCGTCGGCCAGACGCTCCTCTTCACCGGAAACGTCGCCGGCGTCGGCGGCGGGGCGCTCTCTCCGCCGACCGTCTTCGCCGGCGGACGCGGCGGCGCACTCGCCAACGCCGGCAACGCGACGCTCTCGCAGTCGACGGTGAGCGGCTGCACGGCCGGCGCCGGCGGCGGGCCTTTCGGCCCCGGCGGCGACGGCGGTGGCATCGCCAATCTCACCGGGGGAGTCCTGCGCCTCGACGCCACGACGCTTTCCGCCAATCACAGCGGCGACGGCGCCACCTTCATGGGGACCTCCGGGGCCGACGGCCGCGGCGGTGGCCTCTTCTGTGTCGGCGACTGCACGCTCAACAACGTCACCCTGTCCGGGAACGCGGTCGGGACCACGGCCACCGGCCTGGCCGCGCAGGGCGGCGGACTGTTCGTCAGCGCAGGAACGACGCGGCTGCGCAACGTGACCGTCGCCGGAAACACGGCGACCTCCACCGGCGGTGGAATCGCGCGCAGCGGAGGAACCATCCGGCCGCGCAACTCGCTGTTCTCCAACAACACCGGCGGCGGGAGCCCGGACTGCGCGAGCGCCGCCGCGGGCGTGGTCAGCGAAGGCCACAATCTGATCCGCATCAACAACGGCTGCGCGACCTCGTTCGCGGGCACCGATCAGGAGGGCGACAGCGGCTCGCCGCTCGAGCCGCTTCTGGGCGCCCTGGCAGCCAACGGTGGGCCGACCGAAACCCGCCTGCTGGGCGCCGGGAGCCCGGCCATCGATCAGGGCGACCCGCTCGGCTGCGTGAGCTGGAACCCGGTCCTGGCCCAGGACGAAGCGATGGTCGCCGACCAGCGCGGCGAGCTCCGGCCGACCGACGGCGACGGCGACGCGACGGCGACCTGCGACCTTGGTGCTTACGAGGCGGCGGCGATCCCCCCCGTGCAACACCTGCTGACGGTCTCGCTTGCCGGTGCGGGCGCCGGCGAGGTGACGAGCGCGCCGGCGGGCATCGACTGCCCGGGGGACTGCGACGAGTCGTGGGTCCTCACCCAGAGCGTACAGCTCACCGCGATCCCCGCACCCGGCTCCTTCTTCCTCGGCTGGAGCGGCGACTGTTCGGGAAGCGCTGCGTGCGGCTTCACGATGTCGAGCGACCGCGCGGTGAC
>JAYTAM010000090.1:0-4384 GCA_043737505.1 Thermoanaerobaculia bacterium | reverse complement strand
GAAAGAGAAAGAGAGAGTAGAAGAGAGAGTGTTAGCCGAAACCCCGTCACAAGCGTCACCCCGTCACTCGGCAGATCCTGAGTGTGCCAAGAGTGTGCCGCGACGACTAGATAGAGCTTGAGATCGCCGGGCGGAAGGCTGCGTAAACGCTTGATTCTAATGTGGTGCCGGAGACAGGAGTCGAACCTGCACGCCCGTGAGGACGGGGGATTTTGAGTCCCCTGCGTCTGCCATTCCGCCACTCCGGCCGAGGATAGGTGGGGCAGGGATGCTATGGGGCGGGCACAGGCCTGTCAAATCCCCGTCGACGCCGTTCGCCTGTGGAAAAGTCGACGAAAATCTCATCTTCGGCGGACGACTTCCGCCTCGCTTCCGCTACCCCGGGGGTTGACGATTTGACGTTTTTCGGCTACTCTTCGACGTCGGCAGTTGACTCTCTCGTATCCTAAGTACCCAGCCTCACAATAGTTACAGAAGGGGGCAGAGGACGTGACATTCAAAGTCGGTCAGAAGGTCGTCTACCCGAATCACGGCGTAACCGTCGTGGAGGAGATTGCTCCGAGCCGGATCGATGGCACCGAGCGCACCTGTTATCACCTCCGGCTCCTGTCCGGGAACTCCAAGGTGATGGTGCCCAAGGACAACCTCGATCTGGTGGGGCTGCGTCCCCTCTGCGAGGCCAAGGAGATCCGGACCCTGTTCGGTATCCTCGAGAACGGCAGCGTCGAGGCACAGAAGGACTGGAAGGGACGTTACAAGCAGAACGTCGAGAAGATGAAAACCGGCCGCATCACCGAAGTCGCTGAAGTGCTGAAGAACCTCCGTTTCGTCAGCCAGAGGAAGAGCCTCTCCTTCCGCGAGAAGAAGATGTACGAGCGCGCCAAGAGCTTCATCGTCAGTGAAGTCGCCCACGTGAAGGGGCTGACCGAGCGCGATGCCGAGCAGCAGGTCGAACGCGCGCTCACCTCCAGCATCGAACGCAAGAAGAAGGGCGATCTGCTCGCGAGCTGATCGCCGTGCACGCCGCAATTCGACGGCCGCTCCCGCTTCTCCGGAAGCTGGGGCGGCCGTTTCTTGTTTGGTTCCCTTGTCTCCAATGCCTGCCGGCCCGTTCTCGCCCGGGGGAGCTTTGACGCCGACCGCCTTCGTCGATATCGCCCTGCCCCTGCCGGTCGGTCAGACCTTCACCTATCACCTGACGCCGTACCAGCAGGCACGCGTCCAGCCGGGAGCCCGGGTTCGCGTGCCCGTCGGCCGCCGTCGCATGACGGGCTACGTCGTCGCCACACGGTCCATCGCGCCCGAGGGATTCGAGACCCGCGCCATCGAAGCGCTGATCGATCGCGAGCCCGTCCTGCCGCCGGAGCTCCTCGAGCTCGCCCGCTTCGCCGCGGACTACTACCTTACGCCCCTGGGTGACGTCCTTGCGGCGATGATTCCCGCCGAGGCCGACTCGTGGGGAGACCGCCGCGTCCGCCTCACCGACCGCGGCGCGCTCGCCATGCATCGGGATCCGTTGGCCGCTGCGATGCAGGCGCTGCTCCTCGAGCGCGGGCAGATGCGCATCTCGGAGATCGAGGAGCACCTCGACGAGCCGCAGATCGAGGCCGTGCTGGTGGCGGCGATCGAGGACGGCGGCCTCGCCTGGGACGAGGCCGGGGCGCGCGGAGAGCGTTACGCTGCGGCGTTCGGGCTGGCGCCAGGCGACGTCGGGAGCCTCCGCGAACGCGCCGGTCGCTCGCCCGCCGGGCGGGCGGTCGTCGACTACCTGGCGGCACTCGGCCGCCCGGCGCTCGCCGAAGAGCTGCGCCAGGGAGTGGATTGCAGCGCCGCGGTTCTGCGCCGCCTCGCCGGGCTCGGCATCCTCCTGCGTTTCAGTCAACCGAGCCGTCTCGGCCTCGACCGGCATCTGATGCCGCGAGTGCCGTCGGAGGGTGCGCCGCCCGAGATCGAGCTGCGAGCCGACCAGCAGGCCGCCCTCGGCACGCTCGAGCGCGCCCTCGCTGCCGGCACCTTCGAGCGCTTCCTCCTGCGCGGAATGACCGGCTCCGGCAAGACCGAGGTCTACCTGCGCGCCGCGGCGGCCGCGCTCGCCCTCGGCAAGAGCGTGCTCCTGCTGGTGCCGGAGATCGCACTCGTTCCCGCCCTGGCAGCGGCGGCGCGCCAACGATTTCCGCGCCAGCTGGCTGTGCTGCACTCCGGCCTCGGCGCCGCCGAACGGCAGCAGGAGTGGGCGCGGATCCGCACCGGAGAGGCACGCCTCGTCGTCGGCCCGCGATCCGTGCTCTTCGCGCCCGTCGCGCGCCTCGGGCTGATCGTCGTCGACGAGGAGCAGGATCTCTCCTACAAGCAGGACTCCTCGCCGCGTTACCAGGGGCGCGATCTGGCGTTGATGCGCGCCAAGCTCGCGGGTGCGGTGGCCGTGCTGGTCTCGGCCACACCCTCGCTCGAAACCCGGCACGCGGTCGCCGCCGGCAGGATCGCCGCCCTCGGCCTGACCGAACGCGCCGGCAACGGCGCCCTCCCCGAAGGGATTCTCGTCGACTTGCGCAACGAGCCCAGGGTGAAGCTGCCGGGCGACGTGCAGTTTTCGGAGCGCCTGCTGTCGGAGATCGAGCGGGCCCTCGCCGAAGGCGACCAGACGATCCTGCTGCGCAACCGGCGCGGCTATGCGCCGCTGCTGCTCTGCCGCGCCTGCGGCGAGGACTTCCGCTGCGCCGATTGCGGCCTGCCGCGCACGTATCACCGCAAGGGAGCGCGCGGCGAGCAGCTGATCTGCCACTACTGCGACTCGCGCCTGGCGGTACCGGCGCAGTGCCCGGTGTGCCGCGCCGAAACGCTGGAGGCGATCGGCGCCGGCACCGAGCGCATCGAAGAAGCGGTGAAAGAGCGCTTTCCCGGAGCGGCCGTCGACGTCCTCGACCGCGATGCGCTCTCCCGCGGGGGTGGCCCGGCGGCGATTCTCGAACGCTTCCAGCGCGGCGAGACGCAGATTCTGGTCGGCACGCAGATGGTCTCCAAGGGGCACCATTTCCCCGGCGTCGCGCTCACCGGCATCCTCTCCGCCGACAGCTACCTCGGCTTTCCGGACTTCCGCGCGGTGGAGAAGACCTACGCTCTGCTCACCCAGCTCGCCGGCCGCGCCGGGCGCGGCGAACGCCCCGGGCGGATGGTCATCCAGACCTTCCTGCCCGACCACTACGCGATCCGCGCGGCGATGCTCGCGGACGACGCCGCGTTCGCCGAGCAGGAGCTGCGATTCCGCCGGATCTTCCACTATCCTCCCTACACCCGGATGGTGCAGTTGCTGCTGCGTGACCGCAGCCGCGAGCGCGGCCTCGAGCGCCTCACCGAGATCGCCGCCCGCCTATCGCGTCACCCCCGCGCCGGCGAGCTGCGGGTGACCGGGCCCGCCACCGCGCCGCTCGAACGGCTGCGCGGGGAGTGGCGGCTGCAGCTTCTGGTGCGCGGCGCCCAGGGAGGGCTCGTGCGGCAAGCGATCCGGGAGGCGCTCGGCGACAAGCCGCATCCGGGCCTGGCGGTGGATGTCGACCCGTACCATCTGCTCTGAGCACGGATTTGAATCCGCCGTCGTGGTTTGACCTGGTTCGGGCGCCTCTGCTACTTTGACCGCCTCCGTGACCGAACCGCCGATTCCCCAGGACTCTCAATTCGAGGAGCCCCTCGTCGCGCTGCGGCGCAGGATCGAAGAGCTCGAAGGCTACCCCGAAGGTTCCGGGCGAGAGGGCGAGCTCAAGGCCCTGCGCAAGGAGCTGCAGAGCGAGACGGCGCGCATCTTCGCCGGCTTGAGCCGCTGGCAGAAAACTCTCGTCGCCCGCCACTCCGACCGTCCTTATGCGCTCGACTACGTCGAGCGCATGACTGAAGACTGGGTCGAGCTCCACGGCGACCGGGCGTTCGGGGACGACGCCGCCATCGTCGCCGGGCTGGCCCGTTTCCGGGGTCGCTCGGTGGCCATCATCGGCCACCACAAGGGGCGTGGCACCAAGGAGCGCATCCTGCGAAATTTCGGGCAGCCGCGGCCCGAGGGCTATCGCAAGGCGCTGCGCGTGATGAAGCTCGCGGAGCGCTTCGGCCTGCCGGTGATCACGCTGATCGATACGGCTGGAGCCTATCCCGGCCTCGACGCCGAAGAGCGCGGCCAGGCGGAGGCGATCGCCCGAAACCTGCTCGAGATGGCCGGCCTCAAGGTGCCGATCGTCGTCGTGGTGACCGGCGAAGGCGGTAGCGGTGGGGCCCTGGCCCTGGGCGTCGGTGACCGAGTGCTGATCTTCGAGTACGCCGTCTACTCGGTGATCTCTCCCGAGGGCTGCGCGGCCATCCTGTGGAAAGACCAGGAAAAGAAGGCCCAGGCGGCCGAAGC
>JAYTAM010000089.1:0-4387 GCA_043737505.1 Thermoanaerobaculia bacterium | reverse complement strand
GCCCACTTCGAGTTCTCGAGTGCCGGAGACCGCCCGGCACCCAGGTCCGCTCAGGCCTCGCGCAACGCCGCCGTGACCGGCAGGCGAGCCGCCCGGATCGCCGGCAGCATGCCGCCGATAAGTCCGAGGACGAGCGCCAGGATCGCCCCGGCGAGCATCAGCGTCGGCGTGACGTCGAAGGCAAAGGTGACCTGGCTGAAGCTGTCCCAGTTCAAGGTCGAGGTGCGGAAGCCGTCGAAGAACGCCCAGGCGCCGATCGCCCCGACCGCCCCGCCGATCAGGGCGAGGAGCAGCGCCTCGGCGAGCACGGAGACGACCACCGCGCCGGCGCCGAAGCCGAGCGCGCGCAGCGTGGCGATCTCGCGCGTCCGAGCAGCGACCGCGTTGTACATCGTGTTCAGCGCGCCAAAGATGGCGCCGATTCCCATCAGCACCGAGATCACCAGCCCGAGGCCGCGGATGATGCCGTTCAGCGTCCGCCCCTGATTGGCGAAGTACTCGCTCTCGCGCATCACCTGCACGTCGAGCCGCGGGTCGGTGGTCAGGGCATCCTTGAACTTGTCGAACGCCTCCGGAGACTCGAGCTTGGCGATCACCGTCTGAAACGAATTTCCACGCTGGAAGGCCGGCTGCAGGACGCGGGCGTCGGTCCAGATCTCGGACTCCCAGAGGGCGCCGCCGGCGGAGAAGATTCCGACGACCTCCCATTCGCTGGTGCCCCACTTCTGCTTCGTGCCGAGCTCGAGGCCGGAGAACGACTTGAGCGCCCCTTCGCCGACGATGACCTCGTTCTTGCCGAACTCGAACGTCCGGCCGGCGATGATCTTCAGGTCCGGCCGGGTGGCGAACGCCCCCGGCTGTACCCCGCGCAGCGGCACGTTCGCCGCCCCGCCGGTCGTGCGCTTCGGCTGATCGACGATCATGAAGAGCTCCGCCGAAGAGAGCGGGGCGTCCGGACCCTGATTCGGCACGGCGCCGCGCGCGACGCCAGGCGCCTGGGTGATGATTTCGATCGAATCGCCGAGCATGACGCTCATCATCTCGGAGTCGCTACCGGCGCGAAGCACCATGGCGTTCGCCGGCGAACCTGCGGAACGCAACGCGTGGCGGAAGCCTTCGCCGATCGACAGCACGGCGACGAAGACGGCCACCACTCCGGCGATGCCGGCGATGGTCGCCAGCGACGAGCCGCGGCGCTCCGGGATCGTGCGGACGGCGGTGGAAGTGACGGCGGAAACCTGCGAGAACCAGTTCGACATCGGAGTCCTCTACCTTCTCAACCGCGCCGCAGCGCGTCGACGATCTTCAGACGCATGGCGGAGATCGCCGGCACTGTCCCGGCGACGAAACCGAGAAGCAGCACGAAGACGATCCCCAGGATCAGATCCCGGGTGGGGAAGTAGAAGATCGGCAGGAAGCCGCCGGTCGGGTCGCCGGCGCCGGTGGCGAGCACTCCCAGCAGGAGCCCGAGCCCACCGCCGATGATCGCCACGAGGCAGGACTCGGCGAGCACCAGGCCGAGCACCGCCTTGTGCGAGAACCCGAGGCTCTTCAGTACCCCGAGCTCGTTGGTGCGCTCGCGCACCGACTGCGCCATGGTGTTGGCGGCGACGAGCAGCATGGTGAAGAAGACCGCCGCCAGCACCCAGGTGATGATCGAGCCAATGTCGCCGATCTGGTCGGCGAAGCTCTGCGCCAGCGCCTTCTCGGTCACCGTCTTGGTCTCGTTCGACGAGTTTTCGAACAGCGTGTCGATCTTCTTGCCAACCGCCGCCGCCTGCTTCGGGTCGTCGATGCGGACGACGAACCAACCGACGATCCCCTGGCCGTACTGCCGCGCCTCGTCGAAGTAGTCGTAGCGGAAGAGAAACTGCGTCGTGTCGGTGCCTTTCTCCTTGCCGTCGTAGATGCCGACGACGTTGAACTCCCAGAGGGCGCTGCCGTCCTTCTTGCGATAGATCGTCCCCTGCACCGGCACGCGGTCGCCGACCTTCCAGCCGTAGCGGTCGGCGGTCGTCCTGCCGATCACCACCCCCTGGCGATCGGCGAGCCAGGCCGCTTTCTGGTCTGCGGAAAGGAGAATCTCCGGGTACATCTCGAGGTACGGCTCAGGATCGACCGGCGCCTGGAAGACGCCCTGGAAGCCCTTGTTCGGGTTCTGGTAGATGCCGCCGAACCAGCTCATGTGGGTGACCGCCTTGACCCCCGGCACCGCCGCGATCTGCTCCTGGTACTTCCTCGGCAGCGGCAGGATGATCGCCGTCTTTTGAGTGGTGAACAGGCGGTCGGCTCCGGCGACGTCGACACCGGCGCGGAAGGCCACCTTCACCGCCGCGAGGTAGGCGAAGAGCACGAAGGCGATGAGGATCGACAGCAGGGTGAAGAGGGTCCGCGCCTTGCGGCGCTTCAGGTTCCCCCAGAGGATCGGCCAGTACTTCACGCCGCGTCCTCCACCAGCACGCCCTTTTCGAGGTGGAGGGTGCGGGTGGCGCGCTCGGCGGCGCGCGGGTCGTGGGTGACCATGATGATGGTCTTGCCCTGGTCGCGGTTCAGCGACTGCAGGAGGTTCAACACCTCGTCGCCGGACTTGCGGTCGAGGTCGCCGGTCGGCTCGTCGCAGAGCAGGAGCGTCGGGTCGGTGACGATCGCCCGCGCGATGCCGACGCGCTGCTCCTGGCCGCCGGAGAGCTGACGCGGATAGTGCTTCATCCGGTCGCCGAGGCCGACGACGGAAAGCGCCGTGGCGACGCTCTTCTGCCGCGCTGGACGCTTGAGGTCCGTCAGCAGCAGCGGCAGCTCGACGTTCCTCTCCGCCGTCAGCGCCGGCAGGAGGTTGTACATCTGGAAGACGAAGCCGATGTGCCGCGCCCGCCAGGCGGCGAGCTTGGACTCAGAGAGCTGGTCGATACGCACGCCCGCGACCTCGATGGCGCCTCCGGTCGGGCGGTCGAGACCGCCGATCAGGTTGAGCAGGGTCGACTTGCCGGAGCCCGACGGACCCATGAGAGCGAGGAACTCGCCCTGAGCGATGCGCACCGTGAGCCCCTGGAGGACCTGAATCCTCTCGTCGCCCCGGGTGAAAGTCTTCTGTACGTCCTGAACGTGCACCAGCGTTTCCATGTGCGTTCTCTCCTGTCGTCCTGCTATTCGCTCGAGATCGATTCGCTCGGGTTCTATTCGTTCGAGGCTTCGCGTACTTTCGTCCCTGCGGCGAGTTCGGCCGGGCCCTCGACGACGACGCGCTCGCCCGCGGCGAGCCCGGCAACGACGTCGGCCGGGTCGCCGGAGCCGGCGCCCAGTCGGAGCGCCCGGCGCTCGACTTTCATGTCGGCGGCGACGACGAGCACGTAGTCGCTGCCGCCGGAGCCGCGCACCGCGGCGCGCGGGATCTGCACCAGTCTTTTCGCCCCACCGCCCTCGCCTGCCGTCTCGTCGCTCAGGAACGCGACCTTCACTCCCATGTCGGGGAGGATACGGGCGTCGAGCGCGTCGAAGCCGATGCGCACCTGAACGGTGGCTTTCTCACGGTCGGCCGAGGGAATCGTCGTGATGACTTTCGCCGCGAACGGACTCTCGGGGTAGGCGTCGAGCGTGGCGCGGACCTTCTGCCCCTGAGTCACCCGCTGGATATAGGCCTCGTTGACGTCCACTTCGATCTCGAGCGACGACATGTCGACGATGGTCGAGATGCCGGTGCGGGTGAAGCCGCCGCCCGCCGAAACCGGCGAGACCATCTCGCCCGGCTGGGCGTCCTTGGAGATGGCGACGCCGGCGAACGGTGCGCGGATGATGGTGTCGTCGAGGAGCTGGCGCAGGATCGCCGCGCTCCGGCGCGCCACTTCGACGTCGCCGCGCTGCCTGCGGAGGCGCGCTTCGAGGCTCGCGGCCTGCGCCTCGGCGGTGTCGAGCGCGGCCTGCGACGAGACGCCGCCGGCGGTCAGCTGGCGGTTCCGTTCGAGATCTTTCTGGGCCAGGGTGAGGTTGGCCTCGGTCTCGGCTAGCGACTTCTGGGCCGCACCGAGCTGCGCTTCGGCGAGCTCGAGCTCGAGGCGCGCCTGGCGATCGTCGAGCCGCGCCAGGATCTGCCCGTTCTCCACTTTCATGCCCTCTTCGACCAGGATTTCCGCTACCTTGCCGGTGATCTTGGACGACACGGTCGCCTGGCGTCGCGCGGTGACGTAGCCGGAGGCGTTGAGGACCGCAGCCGGACCGGAGGCCGCAGAAGATTCGGTGGCGAGCGCCGTCCGTACCTGGGTCGCCCGCGGGCGCAGAAACAGGAACGCCACGGTCGCGGCGACGAGCACGGCGACTCCGATCCACATCCACGTCCGGCCACGCCCGCGCTCGAGGTCCTGGTCCCCGCTGCGGTCGATTTTGAGCGAAGCGA
>JAYTAM010000088.1:0-10171 GCA_043737505.1 Thermoanaerobaculia bacterium | reverse complement strand
GCGCGTTCGACGCCCTGCACAACGCGTTCGACCGCAACGGCAACCTGACCAAGGGCTCGCTCAACACCGAGCGACCGCACCAGATCGACGCCCAGTTCATCTATCGCTTCGGCTGGGGCACCACGGTCGGCGTCAACCAGTACTACGGCAGCGGCACGCCGATCTCCACCGAGTGGAACTACATCGGCGTGCCGTTCTTCCCCAACGGCCGTGGCGACGCAGGCACGACCGACGATCTCACCCAGACCGACCTGCTCCTCACCCACCCGTTCAGGATCGGCAACTTCACGCTCGAAGCGAGCTTGAACGTCCTGAACCTGTTCGACGAGAAGGCCGCGCTGCTGGTCGAGAACAATCAGTACGAAGGCGACCTCTGCGACGCCGCCGCCTGCGACGGCAGCTACGACTACTTTTTCGGCGGCGGTCTCGATCCGTCGGTGCTGCACGGAACCGAGGATCCGTTCTACCTCAAGCCCAACACCGGAGTGAACTTCGGCAACCCGTTCCAGGCCGCCCGGACGCTCCGCGTCGGCCTCAAGTTCCTGTTCTAGAAGGAACCCACCGCTTCACGCAGTCTCTTGTTCATGGGGCGGGGCGCGCGAGCGTTCCCGCCCCCCTTTTTCTCGCCGCCTTCGCCAGGAGTTCGTTCGGTTTCGGAAAGGCTCCATGGAAGACTTTCGGAAAAGACCATCGGGTTCGCTCGCATCGACGGCCGCTTCTCGGTCAATCGGGCGGGCGATCGTCGTCGGCGGGCTGCTCGCAGGCGCGCTCGATCTCGCCTGGGCGGTCGCCCAGAGTGTCGCCCAGGGGCGCTCTCCGTCGCGCATGCTGCAGTCGATCGCCAGCGGTGTGCTCGGCAGTTCGTCGTACGAAGCCGGGCCGGCCTCCATGGTGCTCGGTGTACTACTTCACTTCGCCATCGCCCTCGGCGCCGCCGCCACCTACGCGCTCGCCAGCCGACTCTGGCCGGCGATCCACCGGCGCTACCTCGTCGCCGGAGCGCTCTTCGGCGTCGGCGTCTACTTCGTCATGCACTTCGTCGTCCTGCCGCTGTCGCGGATTCCCTGGCAGCTGACGCTGGCGCCACTCGGTCTGGCGCTCGGTCTCTCGGCTCACATCCTCTGCGTCGGCTTGCCGATTGCCTGGGCGGCGTGGCGACACGCGGAATGATTCAGCCGGAGGCGAGGAGCCGAGCGAGCCGCCGAGCTGCGGTGCGGAGCTCGTCCGGATCCGTGCCGCCGTAACCCAGGACGAGCCCCGGCGAGCCGCCGGCGGCGCTACGGCAGAAGGAGAGCGGCATCGTCCACAGGCCCTGAGCTGCGGCCTCGGTCGCCACCTGCCGATCCTTCGCGCCGCGGCGGAGCTCGAGCACGAGATGCATGCCGGCGCTTTCGCCACGCACCTTCGCCCGCGGACCGAGCTCGCCGAGGAGTGCTTCGACGAGCGCATCGCGGCGCTCGCGATAGAGCATCCGCATGCGGCGGAGATGGCGCGCGAAATGTCCTTCGCGGATGAACGATGCGAGGACGGCCTGCGGAAAAGTCGCCGGAGTGAGGTCGATCGAACGCCGCACGGCGACGAAGGCGGGAACCAGATCGCTCGGCAGGACGAGGTAACCCAGGCGCAGCGCCCCGAAGAGGACCTTGCTGAAAGTGCCGACGTAGATGACGCGTTCGTCCTGGTCGAGACTGTGGAGCGCCGCGACCGGCTGGCCGTCGTGGCGGTACTCGCTGTCGTAGTCGTCTTCGACGATCCAGGCGCCGCGCCGACGCGCCCAGTCGAGAAGTTGCAGGCGGCGCGCGGCGGAGAGCGTCGAGCCGAGCGGGAACTGGTGCGACGGCGTGACGAAGGCGGCGCGGGCCGCCGGTGCGCGCTCGACGCCGCGGTGGACCGCGAGCCCTTCCTCGTCGACCGGGATGGGGCAGAGCTTCGCTCCCAGCGAGCGCAGCACGTCGCGCACCCCCCAATATCCCGGCTCCTCGATCCAGGCCGGAGCGCCGGGATCGAGGAGAGCACGGGCGGCGATCCACAGCGCCTGCTGTGAGCCGCTGGTCACCAGGATCTGGCTCGCGTCGCAGCGCACGCCTCGCATGGCCCCCAGATAGCCGGCGATCGCCTGGCGCAGCGGCAGGTGGCCCATCGAATCGGCATAACGAAGGTCGGGGGCGGTGAGTTGGCGCGTCTGCTGGGCCGCCAGGCGTTTCCAGGTGGAGAGCGGAAAGTGGTCGAAAGCGGCATCGCCGATGCGAAAGGCTCCGGGTTGAACGAGCCAGGGTGACGAGGGGCGAATCAGCAGATCGGCGGTTCGGGCCAGGCGCCTGGGGGCTGGTCGGCGGGCCGAGGGGTCCGCGCCCCGGACTTTCGCCCGCCCATGCGAGGACCTGCCCGGCCACGTGCGCGCACGGATGGCCGGTGAGACGAAGGTGCCGGAGCCAACGCGGCCCTCGCAGAAGCCCTCGGCCACCAGCAGCTCGAAAGCGAGGACGACCGGCAGGCGCGAGACGCCGAGCTCCGCGGCGAGGCTGCGCGTCGACGGCAACTGCCCACCCGGTCGCAGGCGCCCGTCGAGGATGGCCTCGCGGTAGCCCTCGTAGAGCTGGCGATAGAGCGGCTTGGCCGCCTGGCGGTCGAGCGCGACGAGGAGAGCGACGGCGGCATTTCCGGTCGGCGGAGCAGGCATCGGGATGCATCCTAATGGTCATTGGATTCAATGCAAAAGTGGCTATTGCCGCAATCCACTCGCCGGGGCACACTGCGCCGTCGAAGAACTTTCCGGAGGCCGACCATGACCGAACCGCTGCGTTCCAATGCTTCCGAGCCGCACGGCGCGCCGAAGATGCCGGCGCTCGAACGGCAGAGTGAAGGACTGCCGCGCTGGCCGGCTGCCGTACGCGCCGAGCCGATCTCGCGCCTGGTGATTCCCAGAGGAACCCGCTTGCTCGTCGTCCATCTCGAAGAGGTCGACTGGTTCGAGGGGGCGGGAAACTACGTTCGCGTGCACGTCGGCAGCGAAGGCCATCTGCACCGCCAGACGCTCGCCCTGCTCCATGCCCGCCTCGACCCGCGGCGCTTCGCGCGGATCCATCGCTCGACGATCGTCCGCCTCGACGCCGTCGCCCAGATCGACAGTACCGGCGCAGGAGGCAGCGAAGTCGCGCTGCGCAACGGCACCCGCCTGGCGATTTCGCGTCGCTACCGTCGCGAGCTGCTGTCGCGGCTGGGAGCGGAGTGAAGCCGGCGTCCGGCGCTGCGGTGATCGCCGCCGCGCTGGTCTTCTCCATGCCGCCGTCGGCGGTGTCCACGCGCGCGCCCGAGGCCCGGGTCGATACCGGGCACCCGGTGGTCGTGGAGCTCTTCACTTCGCAGGGCTGCTCGAGCTGCCCGCCGGCCGACCGCCTGCTCGCGGCGCTCGCCGACGAAGCGGATGGAAGAGTGGTTGCGCTCGCCTTTCACGTCGACTCCTGGAACCACGCCGGCTGGACCGATCCGTTCTCGAATGCCGCCTGGACCCGGCGCCACGCGGCCTACGCCCGCGCCTTGCGGAGCGAGGGTGCCTACACGCCGCAGGCGATCGTCAACGGTGCCGTCGAAGCGCTGGGCACGGACGCGGTGGCGTTGCGCGCGGCGATCGCCGCCGCCGCGGCACGCCCGGCCGCGCAGCTCGCGCTAGAGCTCGAGCCGGTAGCACGAAATGTCCTGGTGCGCGTTGCCGTCGAGCTTCCGCAGGCGCTCACCGACCGCAAGCTCGACCTGCTGCTGGCGGTCTACGAGACGGGTCTCGAGACCGCGGTCGGACGCGGAGAAAACGGCGGGAGAAAGCTGCGCGGTGACTATGTCGTGCGCAGCCTCGATCGGGCCGGACGGCTTCCTGTCCGGGGGAGCGGGCCGCACCGGTTCGAGAAGGTCCTCGCCCTCGGCGACGGTTGGGAGCGCTCGCGGTTGGGCGTCGCGGCGTTTCTGCAGGACCCGCGGACGCTGTCGATGCACGGCGCCCGCCTGCGCGGGCTCGAGCAGCAACCTAGGGAACCGAGCCCGACCAGCCGCTGACGTCGCCGCCGGCGAAACCGTCGGCGAAGATCCCGGCGGGCGGCGCGAAGACAGCGCTGACGACGATGTCGTCGAGATGCCAGCCGTCGAAGGCGAGGAAGCCGTCGGAGGTCAGGCGAAAGCGGATGCGCGCCTGCGCGCTGCCGCTCAGCGTCGGCAGCGGCAGCGCGACCACTTCCCAGGCCGAGGTGTGCCCCTCGCCGTTCACGCTCGCGATCGCCTGCCAGCTCGTACCGCCGGTAGTCGAGATCTCCACCTGGCCGTAGTCGTAGCCCTCTTCGAGGTCGTAGATCTGCCGGAAATCGAGCCCGACGTCGGTCCTCTGTGACAGGTCGAGCACGGGCGAAGTGAGCGAGGCGTCGACGTTGTTGCCGTAACTTCCGCCGGGGCTGTCGGACCAGGAATGCGTCGGGCTGGCGGCTGCCTCGGTGGAGAGCGCCCAAGGGCTATCCACCGTCCATCCTGGATTCGGCCCTTCGCCGTCGTCGGCAAGCACGGCGGTGTAGACGGGCAGCGCGAAGTCCTCGGTCACGATCGCAAAAGCCGCCGCCACGACATCCGCGGCGATCCGCGGCGCATGACCCGCGCTCGTGGCGCGGATGTCGTACTCGCCGGGCGGCACCTGAATGGAGTACGCCCCGGTGCCGGCTTCCGTAGCGGTGTCGAACGGGCCGACCGACACCGTCGCCGCGAGCGGTGCCAGCGTGCCGCTCTCGCTTACGACCCCCTGAACGAACGGCGCCGAAGCGGGATCGAGGACATGGAGGAACCGGGCGGAAACCGGCCCCCAGTCGCCGCTGGTGTCCTTCCCGCGCGCGTAGACGATGTGTCGCCCCGGCGCGAGAGCCGTGGTGTCGAGTGCGACCTCAGCCCCTTCGACGGTGGCATCGAAGAGACCGTCACTGGCGGCGAGAGGAATCGGAGTTGCCCCGTCCTGCCAGGGCGCGAGATCGACATAGGCCTCGGCGGCGACGATCGCCTGCACCGGCTCGAGGCCGTTAGCGGTCGAGAAGCGGGTGTCGTCCACCGTGAGCTCGAGCCTCGCGGGCTCCCCCGGCGCGGCGGCGCCGGGAGTCAGCGCAAGCTCGCGCACCTCCGGTCCGTCCGGAGTGAGGAACGGCGTGCGGGCGACCCGGACCGCGTAACGCAGCACCGCGAGATTCGCCGGCAGGACGGAGCTCTCGAAGCTCGAACAGGCCTCGAAGAAGGCGTTGCCGAGCTCGAAGGTGAAGGCGGCGACGCCCAGGTTGCCGTAGGCGAAGTCGATCGTCGTCCCGTCGGTCGGGTAGAGGCCGACCGCCTGTTTCGGAACGTAGCCGGAGAACCAGGCGAAGCGGCGGCCGAGAGCGGTGAAGGCGGCGCCGTTGTCGGTCGCGGTTTCGGTCCCTCCCCACGGCCAGAGGACCAGCTGGCTGAAGCTGTGGATGTCGAGGTAGACGCCGGTCGCATCCTCCGGCGCTGCGCCGCCAGGATAGTCGGGGCCGCGCTGGTCGGGAAAGAGGCTCTGCAGGTAGCTCTGCACCGCCTGGACTTCGGGCTCCGAGCCGGCGAGTGGGCCGCGAAAGGTGGGGTCGCAGGGCGAAGAGCTCGAACCGCCGCAGCAGTTCCATTGGAAGGAGAAGTTGCGGTTGAGATCGACGCCCCGGCTGTTGCTGCCGGAGCAGAAGTCGTTGTCGACGTTCTTGCGCCAGGAGAGTCCGCCTTCGGCCTTCTTCCTGCCGTCGGGGTTGGTATGCAGCAGCAGGTGAACTTCGTGGAAGTCGAGCAGCCAAGTGGCGTCGGCGTCGAATCCGTAGCCGCCGACGAGCTCTTCGGCGAAGCGGGTCATGAGCTCGGCTGTGGTGTACTCCCGGGCGTGGATCGCCGAGTTGGCGAAGAGGATGGGCTTCGGTCCGGCGATGCTGGCGTTGGTCAGTTTGAGAACCATGAGGTCGTTGCCTTCCGGCCCGCCCGGCGTGACCTTGTCCCAGCTGTCGCCGATGTCGCTCCAGGTCGCGAGCGTCGGATGCGCGGCGACCAGCGCCTCGGCCGAGGCGTAGGTCTCCTCGACCGTGCGATAGCAGGAAAAACCGGGGATCCCGGCCATCGGCGCTTCACCGCGCGCGAGCCTCTGCTCCGCTTCGCGGTTGGCCTCCTCCGCGTGCCTCATGAGCGCCGTCGTGGCCTCCTCGGCCTCGACGTGAAAGCCGAGGGCCCGGAGCTGCCCGAGCCGCTCGCCATCGGCGAGGATGCGGAGGAAGGGAAGCTTGCGGTCGAGTTGGAAGTGGTCTCCCCAGGAGGCGACCTCGCGAATCGCCTCTTCGGTGCCGAACCAGGCACGCACCATCCACGGGCCGGGTCCGGAGAGCGCCTCGGGGGCCGGCTGGGCGAAGGCGACCGCTCCCCATCCGAGGAGCAGGATCGCGATCAGCAGAGCCCGAGCGCGAAGGTTGCGGAGCGCAGTCGCCACGGGGCGGAGTATGACCGCGCCCGAAGCCGAAGCCAACGGCCTTCAGGCGATCTCGGCACCCTCGACCTGCGGCGCGGAGGCGAGCCGGTCTGCAGGGGCCGGAGGAATCGTCGCCGGCGGCAGGCTCGAGCCGAGCATCCATTCGGCGAGGCGGGCCCAGACCCAGCCCATGCCGTTCTGCAGATGGAGCGCGACCAGGAGGCCGAGGACGCCGGCGATGCCGTAGGGCAACGTTCCGAGGAAGCTCTCCGGCTGCCAGATGCCGATGCCGAAATGGACCTCGTTCGGGTTCACGAGCCAGGCGAAGGGCACCAGCGCGCAGGCGAGCGGCACGACGAGCGAGACCAGCGAGATCACCCAGGTGGCGAGTGCCACGGGGAACTTGAAGAACAGGAAGACCAGGCCCTTCCAGAGCGCTGCCGAAGCGAGCAGCGCGCCGAGGCGGGAGAGGATGCGGTCCGACTTCGGTTGGGTGGTCCGCTGCGGCACGTGGGCGCCGAGCAGATGGATCGCTAGCTGGCGCTCGAATCCCGCGGCGCCCCAGGCGGCGAGAAAGGTCACCAGCAGGATCGCCAGACCGATCCAGATGATCGTCAGTGGCACGCCGGCCGAGATCCCGACCGTCAGGCCGACGAAGTAGACCAACCCCAGCGGAAAGCCGAGCCAGAGGTAGAGCAGGTTGCCGTAAGTCCGCGGGCGTACCGCAACGGCGAAGAAATCGGTCCAGGAGAGCTGCCGGGTCGCGCTGGTCATGTCGTTCACCTCACAGCTCTCTACGAGGCCGCGAGCGCCCGGTTTCGCCTCGGCGTCCTTGTTCTTTGCCCAGCCCTTTGCTGCGTCCTTTCCCGTAGAATCTCTGCGCCATGAAAAAAGCCCAACACGTTGCCGTCACCGGCGCCGCCGGAAACATCGGATACGCCCTCCTGTTCCGCATCGCCGCCGGCGACCTGCTCGGTCCGGACCAGCCGGTCGTGCTGCATCTCATCGAGATTCCGCCGGCTCTGCCGGCGCTCGAAGGGGTGGCGATGGAGCTGCGCGACTGCGCCTTCCCGCTGCTCGACGGCATCGTCGCCACGGCGGACATCGAAGAGGGCTTCAGCGATGTCGACGTCGCCTTCCTCGTCGGCGCGCGGCCGCGTGGCGCGGGGATGGAGAGGAAGGACCTGCTGTCCGCCAACGGCGCGATTTTCGGGCCGCAGGGGAGGGCGATCGCCGCGCGCGCGTCGCGCGATGTGCGCGTGCTGGTGGTCGGCAATCCCGCCAACACCAACGCCCTGATCGCCGCCTCGAACGCCCCCGGCCTCGATCGCCGGCAGTTCCACGCCATGACGCGCCTGGATCACAACCGGGCGCTGTCGCAGCTCGCCGAGAAGTGCGGCGGGCATGTGAACGACATCCGGCGCCTGACGATCTGGGGCAATCACTCGTCGACCCAGTTTCCCGATCTCGCGCACTGCACCGTCGGCGGCAAGCCCGCGCTCGGGCAGGTCGAGGAGGGCTGGTACCGCGAGAGCTTCATCCCCACCGTGCAGCAGCGCGGTGCGGCGATCATCAAGGCGCGTGGCGCCTCTTCGGCCGCCTCGGCCGCCTCGGCGGCGCTCGATCACGTGCGGGACTGGGTCGCGGGCAGCGCCGCCGGCGACTGGGTCTCGATGGCGGTGCCTTCCGACGGCAGCTACGGCATTGCGGAGGGGGTCGTCTACTCCTTCCCCTGCGTCTGCAAGGGCGGTGACTACGAGATCGTGCAGGGCCTGGCGATCGATGAGTGGAGCCGCGGGCGGATGGATGCGAGCGATCGGGAGCTCCGCGAAGAACGCCAGGCGGTCGAAGAGCTGCTCGGCTAGATCCTCAGCGGGCGGCAGACGGGGCGGTCGCGTAGCCGGTCATTTCGACGAAGCCGTGGCCGTCGAGCGGTCGGCCGCGCCGGGTGCCGCGAACCTCGACGGCGCCTTCCCAGTAGCGCACGGTGACCGCGAGCTCCTGTCCGGCGACGCGCGGTGTGAGCGCGAGATCGAGCTCTTCGCCCGGGACCTCCAGGCGCCAGCGCGCCGGATAGGTGGCTCCTCCCGGGCTCGTCCAGTGGGTGAGCGGAGAGAGGCGAATGTCGCCGGGGAGCAGCACTCGGGTGCTGCCGTCCGGCGCGACGAGGCTGCCGCGGCTCCACGGATCGCTGCTGCCGTCCTTCCTGCGCAGCGAGTAGAACATCAGCTCGCTGCCGTCGCCGAGCTGCAGCGCGAACCAGTCCCAACCGGCGAGCTCTGCGCCGAGCGCGCTCGTCGACCACTCGCGGTCGAGCCAGGCTTCGCCCTCGACCGGGATCGACTCGCCGGCGATCGTCACCGTGCCGCGGGAGGCGAGGCGGGTGAGCGAGTAGTAGTAGGAGGCGTTGCCGGGCTCGCCGCCCTTCTGCGACAGGCCGCGATCCCCCTGGAGCACCGGGGGCTTCCGCGCCTCGAGCTCGAGGTCGACGGCGAAATCGCCGTCGCGGGCCTGGAGACGAAGGGGGGAAAAGCCGTCGGTGGAGCTCGCTGACCCACCCACCGTCGCGATCGACCAGTCTTCGAGCCCGACGCGAAAGGGCGCCGAGCTCACACCGGCGAGGCCGACCGCTTCGCGCGCGAAACGCTCCGCGAAGCGAAACGTGCCGCGCTCCTGGTCGGAGAGGGCGAAGTGGGCCATCCAGACGTGGGCGCTCCGCCAGCTCGACGTGCTCGCCGCCTTCTCGGCAACCAGCGCGTTGCGGAAGAAGGTGAGCTGGACGCCGAAAGCGCGGCCGTCGGCGGCGAAGAGGTTGGCGGTGACGTACCACCACTCGGTGCGGAATCCGTCGTGCGCGCCGTGATCGGCCGGAAAGACGAACGCACGCGGGGCGATCGCGCGCTCGAAGCGCGGGTCGATCTCCGCCGTCGCGCCGAGCGCCGCCGCGACATCGAGCTCGCCGGCGATCATCCGGGTCTTTTGCGGATCTTGCGCCTGACGTTCGAGGACGAAGGCGCCTGCCACCAGCAGAGCGGCGGCGAGCAGGGCAATGAGGAGCATCCCTAGAATCCCGCGAGGCCGGAAGCGTCGGAGACGCCGGAAACGCCGGAAACGCCGGAAACCCCGGAAATTGCCGGGCACGTTCACTCCTCTTTCAGAGCCAGCGCCGGGTCGGTGCGGCCGAGCCGCCACGCCGGGACAAGGCCGGCGAGGAGCGCCGCACCGAGCGCCAGCGCCAGCGCCTCGACAAACGGCCGCGCCGTCCAGGCGAGCTCCATCGACCAGCCGAACGAGCGCCGGTTGATGACGTGCACCATGAGCGCCGAGAGAAGCGCGCCGAGCGGCAATGCGAACAGACCGGCGGCGAGACCCATCCAGCCGGTTTCCGCCGCCACCAGGCGGAGCAACTGGCGGCGCGTGAGGCCCTGGGCGCGCAGCACGGCGAACTCGCGGCCGCGCTCGAGCTCCAGCGCCGCGAGGGCGGCCAGGATGCCGAGGAAGGCGACAGCGATCGCCAGCAGCCGCAGCACGCCGGTGATTCGGAAGGTGCGGTCGAAGATCTCGACCGACATGCGCTTGAGTACGCCGCTCGACTGCGCCAGCAGCTCGCCCTCCGGAGCGGCCCCTTCGACCGCCGCCTCGAGCTGCACGAGGTCGGCGCCGGGCTCGGCGAAGACCGCCAGTACGGCGACGCCG
>JAYTAM010000087.1:0-22868 GCA_043737505.1 Thermoanaerobaculia bacterium | reverse complement strand
GTCGTCGTGCCGATCGTCGAGGGCCGGAGGCGGCGCGTCGGCGAGCTGCTGTTGCAGGATCTCGCGCCGCTCGAAGAGGGCGAAGTGCGCCGGGCGCTGCCGCTCGAGAGCGGCGGGCCGTTCCATCGCCTGCTGCTCGAGCGCAGCGTGGACAATCTGCGCGCCCTGCTCGAAGACCGCGGGTACGGTAGCGCCATCGTCTCCTCGGAGGTCGAATGGAGCGCAGACGATCTCACCGCTGTCGTCCGGCTGCGCGCTTTCACCGGCGAGAAGTGGGTGGTCGACCGGACGCTGCTGCGCGGACTGCGCCGCACCGACCCGCGGGTGGTGCGAAAGTTCCTCGGCATCCAGCCCGGCGATCCGGTGCGGCAGCGGGCGGTGCTCGACCTGCAAAGGCGGCTCTACGGGCTCGGCATCTTCAGCCGGGTCGATGTGCGTGTCGCTCCGGGCGCCGAGGGCGGGGAGGCTCGAGAGCTGCTCGTCGATCTCGAGGAGGGCCGGTCGCGTTCGGTCCAGGCGGGCGCCGGCTACGATTCGGAGAGCGGTGTCCGGGGGCTGCTGCGCCTTTCGCAGGGCAATCTTTTCGGCAAGGCGACCTCGCTCTCTCTCGACCTGCTCGGCAGCCAGAAGGATCAGCACCTGCGGCTGATCTACCGCCAGCCCTACCTCGGCAACCTGCAGGCCGAGCTCACTGCGACGGTCTACGACGAGCACGAAGACCGCCCCGACTTCACCGTCGATCGCCGCGGCGGACAGCTCGTCGTCGGACGGGAGCTCGGGCGCTGGTCGCTGCAGTCCTTTCTCTCTTATCGCCTGGTCGAGCTCGCGGCCGAGGACGAGTTCTTCAACTCCGAGATTCCGCTCGACAGCCGGAACGGTCGGGTGGCGAGCATCACCCCGACCGCGAGCTACGACCGCCGGGACGATCCGCTCGACCCCACCCGCGGCTGGAACAGCTCGCTGCAACTCGAGTACGCCTTCCCGGCGCTCGACGCCGACGCCCAGTTTCTCAAGCTGTTCGGCCAGGCGACCGCCTATCTGCCGCTCGGCCGTCTGGGTGTCCTGGCCGGCAGCGCGCGCGGTGGCGCCATCGAGCCGCTGGCTGGAAGCGCCGCGCTCTCGCCGCGGGATTCTCTCGAGGCGAGCGTTCCGGCGGCCGAGCTCTTCTACGCCGGCGGCCGCACCACCCACCGCGCCTATCGCCGCGACGAGTTGGGTATCGTCGGCGAGACCCTGATCCTCGATCCCAACGATCCCGGGGCCGATCCCTACCCGGCCGGCGGCGGTGGTCTCGCGCTGTTCAATATCGAGTATCGCTTTCCGGTCGCCGGCCCGGTCGGCGGTACGCTGTTCCTCGATGCCGGGAACGTCTGGAACGAGTATCGCGACGTGCGAGGCAGCGCCCTCAAGTGGGGGGCGGGGGTCGGTGTGCGCTACCTCTCGCCGGTCGGCCCGCTGCGGCTCGAGGTCGGCTGGAAGCTCGACCGCGAGCCGTTCGAGGACCCTTACGTCTGGTTCATCAGCCTCGGCAATCCGTTCTGAGAGGCGTTCCGGAAAGAGTGCGCTACCATTCGAGAGCCATGAGCCCCCCGTCCACGCCGGTCGAACCTGAATTTGCCACCGTCGAACAGGCGATGGCGGAGTTCCAGGCCGGCCGGATGGTCATTCTGGTCGACGATGAAGACCGGGAGAACGAAGGCGACCTGGCGATCGCCGGCGAGAAGGTGACCGCGGAGTCGATCAACTTCATGGCCCGCTTCGGCCGGGGACTGGTCTGTCTGGCGCTCACCGAGGAGCGTTGTGACGAGCTCGACCTGCCGCCGATGGTGCGCGACAACACTTCGCCCTTCGGCACCGCCTTCACGGTGTCGATCGAAGCGCGGGGCAAGACGACCACCGGCATCTCCGCCGCCGATCGCGCGGCGACCATCCGCACCGCCGTCGAGCCCGGCACGCGGCCCGAAGACCTCCTGCGTCCCGGACATGTCTTTCCGCTGCGCGCCAGGCGCGGCGGTGTTCTGAAGCGCGCCGGGCAGACCGAGGCTTCGGTCGATCTCGCGCGCCTCGCCGGCCTGCTGCCGGCGGCGGCGATCTGCGAAATCATGAACGACGACGGCACCATGGCCCGGGTGCCCGACCTCATGCGCTTCGCCGTGCTGCACGGCATCCCGGTGCTGACCATCGCCGAGCTCATCCGCTACCGGCTGGAGAACGAGACCCTCGTGCGCCGGGTGGCTTCGCCGCGCCTGCCGTCCCGCTGGGGCGAGCTCACCATCCATGCCTATCGTTCGGATATCACCGGCGAAGAGCACCTTGCGCTCACCCTGGGCGATCTTCGCGACAGGGAGCCGGTCCTCGTCCGGGTGCACAGCCAGTGTCTCACCGGCGACATCTTCGGTTCGACACGGTGCGACTGCGGCCTGCAGCTCGAGCTCGCGATGACGCGCATCCAGGAGGCCGGCCGCGGCGTGCTGATCTACCTCCTGCAGGAGGGCCGCGGTATCGGGCTGCTGAACAAGCTCAAGGCGTATGAGCTGCAGGATGCCGGGCACGACACCGTCGAGGCCAACGAGCGCCTGGGCTTCCGGCCGGACCAGCGCGACTACGGCGTCGGCGCGCAGATCCTGCGCGATCTGGGAGTCGAGCGCATGCGGCTGATGACCAACAATCCCAGCAAGTACGTCGCGCTCTCGGGCTACGGCCTCGAGATCGTCGAGCGGGTGCAGCTCGAGATCCCGCCGAACGCCGACAGCCGCGACTATTTGCGCACCAAGCGCGACAAGCTCGGGCACCTCCTCCAGCTGGTCTGAGAGAGCGGAGCGCACGGGCGTTGCGCCTGCTCTGGATCGCCACCAAGGCGCCGTGGCCGCCGCGCGACGGCGGCCGGCTCTTGCTCTCCACTTCGCTCGCCGCGCTCGGCCCGCGGAGCGCTGGGATCGACATCACTCTCATGGCGCCGGTGCGACGTGGCGAGCAGGCGGCGACCGAGGAGGCCCTGCGCGGCGTCTGCCGGCCACGGTTGGTCACCACCCGCCCGCGCTCGCGGGTCTTCGCGGTGCTCGCTGCGACTCTCAGCGGCAGCCCCTACTCGGTCACCCGCCACCGCCTCCCGGAGCTCACGCGTGCGGTGGCGCGCGAGCTCAGCGAGGGCGCGCGCGCCGGGGACCCCTACGACCTCGTGGTGGCGGAGCAGCTCCAGGCCTTTGCGCAGAGTGCGCCGTCGGCAAGGGCGGGCGTTCCGCGCATCCTCCGCGCGCAGAACGTCGAGAGCGATCTCTGGCGTCAGCTGGGGGAGGCGAGCCGGGGCGTCGCGCGGACCCTTCTCCTGCGTGAGGCGGCCCGGCTGGCGCGCGCCGAACGCGCGGCGGTCGCCGCCGCAGCGGTCACGATCGCGCTCTCGCCGGAGGACGGCGAACGCCTGCGGCGCCTGGCGCCAGTCGAGAGCGAGGTCGAGGTCCTCCCGCCGCCCTTCCCGGTGGAGCTCGCCGGCTCGGCGCAGCACCTGGAGGGAGCCCCGGCCCTGGTGCTCTTCGGCAGCGCCGGGTGGGAACCGAACCGTCGCGGAGAGCGCCAGTTCGTCGACGAGATCTGGCCGCGGGTCCGGGCGGCCAGCCCGGGCGGCGTGCTGCACTGGTTCGGCGCGGCGTCCGATGGGCACGCCGCCCCCGCCGCTGTCGCCGAGCGAGCCGGAGTCTTCGTCCATCCCGCCCCGGCGACCTCCGCCGAGGCGTTCTCGCCGGGTGCCATCCTGGTCCTGCCGCTCGACATCGCGTCGGGAGTCCGCATGCGGCTGCTCGAAGCCTGGGCGCGCGGAATCGTCGTCGTGGCGAGCCCCGCTGCGGCGTCGGGACTCGACGCCAGCGACGGACGCGAACTGCTGCTGGCGAGAAGCGCCGCGGAGTTCGCGGCAGCGATCGAACGCCTGCGGACGACTCCGGATCTGGCGGCGCGCCTGATCGCCGGCGGGCGCGCCCGCCTGGCGGAGGATCATGCGCCGGAGCGTTTCGCGACCCGCTTCACCGAGATCGCCGCGCGCCTCGCCGGGCGCCTCAGTAGGCCGAGCGCCGGGGCGGAGGGGCGATGAAGATATTGCTGGTGTCGACCGCTTGGCCTTGGCCGACGCGCAAGGGTCATCAGGTGCGCCTGCTGCAGGTCGCCAACGGCCTCTCGCGCCGGCACGACGTGACGCTGCTGGTACCGGGAGGCTGGGGAGCCGACGCGCCGGCGGCCGAGCTGCCTGCCGGACCGCCTGCCGGGCCGCCCGACTTCGCCATCGAGACCTTTCGCCACTCGGGCGCCGCGGCCGTGCTCGGCGTCGGATCGGCCCTCTTCGGCCGCCGGTCGCTTCAGAGCGGGCTGGTCGCTTCGGCGGACCTCGGGCGCCGACTGGGCGAGCTCGCGCCGCAGTTCGATCGCGTCGTGCTGCAACTGGTGCGTCTCGCGGGGGTGACCGACCGGCTCGGAGAGACCCCCTGGATCCTCGACCTCGTCGACAGTCTGTCGCTCAACCTCGAGCGCCGCGCGGCCCTCGACCGCTTCTGGATGAAGCCGTTGCTGCGCTTCGAGGCCCGGCGGCTTTTCGCCGACGAACGGCGGATGATCGCCGCCAGCGCTGCCGCGCTGCTGGTTTCGGAGCGCGACCGGCGCCACCTCGCGTCGCTCCTGCCGGAGCATCTGGCGGCGCGGCTCGCCGTCGTTCCACTCGCCCTGGCGCCCACCGCCCAGGCCGCCGAGCGCCCCCTCCGGCCCGCCGGCGAAGCGGTGCTCGCCATCACCGGCAATCTCGGCTACTTTCCGACCCTGCGCGGAATCTACTGGTTCCTGGGCGAGGTCTGGCCGGAGGTGTCGCGCAAGTTTCCTCGCGCCCGGCTGCTCGTCGCAGGAGCCCGACCACCGCGAAAGCTCGCGCGAACGGTCCGCCGGCTGGGCGGGCGCATGGTCGCCGATCCCGAGGATCTGCAGGCCCTGCTGGCCGACTCCGATCTCGCCCTGGCGCCGCTCTTTGCCGGCTCCGGAA
Organism: Thermoanaerobaculia bacterium; assembly: GCA_043737505.1. GTDB lineage: Bacteria > Acidobacteriota > Thermoanaerobaculia > Multivoradales > JAGPDF01 > JAGPDF01. Next base: position 17,851 of record JAYTAM010000087.1, on the reverse strand, counting down.
CGCCGATCAAAGTGCTCGAGGCGTTGCAGGCGGGCATCCCGGCGGTGGCGACACCCGCCGCCGCCGAGGGGCTCGACCCGGCGCTCGCGCGATGCCTGGCGATTCCGGAAGACGCTGCCGGCTGGGTGACGACGCTGCACGGCCTGATCGCGAATCCGGTCGCAGCCCGTGCCCGCGCCACCTTCGGCGCGCAGCTTTTGCGTGAGCTGCACGATCCGGATCGCATCGCCGCGGCGCTCGACGAGGCCGTCCGGCGGCCGCGATAGGATGCCGCAAAATGCCGCAAAATGCCGCAAGAGGCTGCGATCCATGGACGATAGCGAACCTTCCGCCCTAGCGCGGCGGCTGGGGGAGCTCGAGGGTTCGGCTTTCGACGCCCACCTTGCGGCGCTCGAGAGGGCCGAACGTGGCGAGCGGCTGAGCCGCATCGCGCTCACCACCGACGCGGCGGACCTGCTGCCCGCCGACGCGGCCTCGGCACCGCGGCGCGATCACGCGGAGACCGAGTCGCGTTTGCGCGACCTGTCGCAGTTCCACCAGGCGGTCATGAACTCGCGCGGCTGGAAGCTGTTGCAGCGCGTGCGTTGGCTTTTCGGCAGAGCGTGGTGAGCGAGATGAGGATCAGCGCATGGTGGACGCAGAGCGCGTGAGCGAGCCGACACGGGAGGCGCTGCTGGCGCACACCGCGCGTCTCGAGGGCCGCATCGCCGCTCTCGAGCGCGCGCTCGGGCGGCGTTCGCGCGAGCTCCGCCGGCTCCAGGCCTCGCTCTCACCCTCTGACCTGGTGCAGCTCGCACGCATCGCCGAAGGACTCCCGCCGCTGCCGCGGATCGCTCACCAGCTGGAGTACTGGAGCGAGAGCACGACGATCGCACCGGCCCGGGTCGAGTCGACGCTGGCGGATCTCTGGGCTTCCCTCACGCCGGATCCGGGCGCGTGACCCGCGACCCGGATCCGAGCCCGGCGGCGGCGCCCCTTCGCCCGCTGACGCTGCCGCCGCTGCCGGCAGTCACACTCATCCTGCTCACCTGGAATCGCTGGGAGCTCACCCGGCGCTGCCTCGAAACGCTTTTCGCCAGCGATCTCTCCGGCTCGGAGCTCCTGGTGGTCGACAACGGCTCGACCGACGGCACGCCCGAGCGGCTCGCGGCCTATCCGGGGGTCCGGCTCCACGCCTTGCCGGCGAACCTGGGCTTCGTCCGCGGCAACAACGCCGGCATCGCGGCGGCGCCGCCCGGGAACGACGTAGTACTGCTCAACAACGACATCGAGTTCACTCGCCGGGATTGGTTGCAACGGCTGCGCAGCGCCGCGCACTCGGCGCCCGACATCGGCATCGTCGGCTGCCGCCAGGTGCTGTCGGACGGGCGGCTCCTGCATGCCGGGAGTTACATACTGCCGGACACTTGCTGGGGGCAGCAGATCGGCGCGCTCGAGCACGAGGTGGGGCAGTACACCACCCGGCGCGAGGTCGAGGGGATCACCTTCGCGGTCGCCTATCTCAAGCGCGCCGTCATCGCGGCGATCGGCGGGCTGTCGGAGGCGTTCGAGTCGTACTTCGAAGACACCGACTATTGCCTGCGCGCGCGCCGGGCCGGCTTCCTCACCTGCTACGCGGGCGATTCGGAGGTCGTGCACGACGAGCACGGTTCGACCGCCGGCAACGACGCCGCCCGCATCTCTCTCTTCGAGCGCAGCCGCGCGATCTTTCGCGGCCAGTGGCAGGCGGAGCTCGACGGCCGCTACCGCACGGACCTCGTCTGGCAGTCGATCCTCAATTTTCCCACCGGCTACGCGCGCAGCAGCCGCGCCTACCTGCACGAGCTCGACCACCACCTGGGAGTGCGCTGCGTCTACCGTTACGTCTACGGCAAAGGCTCGCCGTTCAAGGTGGAGGAGCCGGAGAACACCGGCGACTATTACCTCAACGTGATCCGCGGCCGCGAGCTGCCGCGGACGCACTCCGCTTCCGGCGTCTCCGTGGTCTACGGCCAGGGCGACGTTTTCCGCCGCGCCACCGGCAAGGTTCGCGTCGGCTTCACCATGCTCGAGGTCGACGGCTTCCCGCGCGACTGGGTCGAGCAGGCGAACGAGCTGGACGAGATCTGGGTGCCGTCGGAGTTCAACCGTCAGGGCTTCCTCGCCTCGGGCCTGAAGCGTCCGATCCACCTCATCCCGCTCGGCGTCGACACGCAGTACTTCCACCCTGGCGCGAGAAGCGTCGCGAGCCCCACCGGCGAGTTCGTCTTTCTCGCCAACTTCGAGTGGGGCGAGCGCAAGGATCCGTGGCTCCTGCTGCGCGCCTTCAACGACACCTTCCGCGCCGACGAGCCGGTGCGCCTGCTGTGCAAGATCACCAATCGCGATCCGATGCTCCGGTTGAAGAGCGAGATCCGCAGTCTCGGCCTGAAGAGCGCGGGAGGGAAGATCTCCTACCTGCTCAATCTCGACTTTCCGCACGCCGAGCTGCCGATGCTGTACCGCTCCGCCGACTGCTTCCTCGCCGTGTCGCGCGGCGAAGGCTGGGACATGCCGCTGATGGAGGCGATGGCCTGCGGCCTGCCGACGATCGCCTCGGACTGGAGCTCGCACACCGAGTTCGTCAACGACGCCATCGCCTACCGCCTGGCGATCGCCGGCCTCGTCCCGGCGGTCGCCAAGTGCCCCTACTACGAGGGCTTTCGCTGGGCCAAGGCCGACGAGGACCACCTGCGGACGCTGCTGCGCCACGTCTACGAGAATCAGGACGAAGCGCGCGCCAAGGGCGCCGCCGCGGCGCGCGAGATGGCCGAGAGATGGACCTGGCGGAAAGCCGCTGAAAAGATCGCTGCCCGACTCGCGGTTCTCGCGCCGTGAGGTGGAACCGCGCCACCGCGTTTGTCGCGGGGCTGTTCGCTGCCGGCATTGCGATCCGCATTGCGCTTCAGCTTCCGCTCCACCGCTGGGCCAACGAAGGTGACTGCGTGGTCATCGGCTTCGGAGCCTGGGAGATCCTCGCCGGCGATCTCCGCATTTTCGTCTCGACCGGCTACCGGCAGGGCGCGCTCTCCTGCTATCTCGCCGCGGCGGCGACCCTTTTCGTCGGACCGGGACGGGCGGCGCTGGCGCTCCAGGTCTGTATCGTCGGCATAGGTCAGATGGCCGTCTGGTGGCTGGCGCTCCTCGAGCTCACAGGATGGAGCGCGCGCTCCGCCGCTTCGGGCCGCCTGCTCGCCTTCATCGTGTTGCCCTCGTCGGCGGTCCTGTATTGGGGGGTCTACTGGCCGAACGGCTACCCGGACATCTTCCTCGCGGCGATGCTGGTGCTCTGGGCAGGTGCCCGATTCTGGAGACGAGGCGGAGCAGGGAATCTCTTCGCGCTGGCGACGGCGTGCGGATTCGCCTTCTGGATGTCGATGGTGACCTTCACCGTCACGATCCCGATGCTGGCGTGGCTCCTCTGGCAGCGGGGGAGGGAGCTCGCGGCACCGCGCCGACTTCTGACAGCCGTCGCCGGCGCAATCCTGGGAGCTCTGCCCTGGTTCGTCTTCAATGTGCGCTACGACTGGGCGAGCCTGCGCTCCAACTGGGCGGTGCGGCCTGCGACCGGAGCTGCTGCGGCCGTCGACAACGCCGCGCGATACTTCGGCGAGGTGTTGCCCGGACTCTTCGCCGCGCTGACACAGACGGGTGCCGCAGAGATCCCAACCGGCGGGCCCAGAGTGCTGCAGCTCATCGCGGCCGCTCTCTTCATCGTCACCGTGATCATCCTGGGGTGGGCGATCTATCGCTCGCCTCGTGCAGCGGATCCTCGCAGCGTATCGAGTGCGCAGCTTCCGGCGGTGGAGAACCTGCCGCCGCTGGTCGCGCTGGCAGCCGGCGTCTTTGCGACCTCCGCAATTCTCTTCATCTTCTCCGCGGCCGGCTCGATGCCGGGTAACGTCACGCGCTACGCCCTGCCGATCTACCTTGTCTGGCCGCTACTCTTCGCGCTCGCATGGGAAGTGGCGGAGCGGAGAGCGCGCGGGGTACTGACGGCGCTCGCCGTCACCGTCCTCTGCGGCTATGCCTATGCCGTGCCCTGGCCGTGGAAAGCCGAGCGCATAGACCTCAGGGCCGCTCTCGAAGTCGAGCGCAGCATGGTTCAGCGGCTCGAGGCGAAGGGCGTCGAAGCCGTCTTCGGCTCCTTCTGGGAGGTCTATCCCATCATCTTCGAGAGTGGGGGCCGACTCGGTGGATCTACCCTCGAGCCGGATTTCGATTTTCATCGCTTCGCCGACCGGCTGCCCGCGGGTGTTTGTCGCTGGGCGTTCCTGGGCAGAGGCGGCGGACGAAGGCAGATCGCTGCGCAGTTGGGCGTGCGCGGCGAAGTGGAGTCGTTCGGATCGGCAAGATGGTTCTTGCTCCCGGCTGCGAACGCGGCCGAGTCGCCGGAGAAGGCGACCTGCTCCGCGATTCTCTCCCGGGTGCGCAGCGGAACGCTCCGCTAGGCGCCAGCAAGGGTCGGTTAGACTCCCGCGGTGTCCCGCCTCCCTTCGATTCGGCGATGGCTTCGCCAGCGAGGTCCAGCCTCTGCTGTCGCGGCTGCGCAGGCCATTTTTGACACCCACGGCCTCTCGCACGACGACGTCCACTGGGGTTACAGGCTTTTCCTGGATCGTGAGCCCGGCCCGCTGGACGACGTTGCCGCCAAGGCTTCGACCTTCCGATCGACGCGCGAGCTGCGCGCCGCCTTCCTCAATTCGCCCGAGTACTCGCTGTTGAATCCCGGCGGCAGCGGATTTGTTCCGATCGCCGGCAGGGTCATCACCGAGCTGCCTGGAGACCTGAGGCTGTACGTCGATCTCGCCGATCGCGTGATCGGAATGAACATCCTGCACGGGATCTACGAGCTCGAAGAGGCGGAATTCGTTCGCTCCCTGCTCGCGCCGGGAGACCACGTCCTCGACGTCGGTGCGAACATCGGATACTTCTCGGTCCAGATGGCGAGCTGGGTGGGGCAGGAGGGCAGCGTCGTGGCTTTCGAGCCCGTACCGGCGAACCTCGCTCTGCTCACTCGCTCGATCGCCGAGAACGGCTTCGAGAACCGCATCCGGGTCGTTCCCGGTGTGGTCGCCAATGAAGCAGGCGAGACTGACCTTCTGACGGTGGATGTGCGCCACGGATTCAATTCGGGCGGAGCGTTCATCGTCGGCGAGGGAGGCGCGACACCGTTCGAACATCGACGTATTCGCGTTACCAAGATTCCACTCGATGGCTTCGAAATGCCGCGTCCGGTGAGCTTCATCAAGCTCGATGTCGAGGGTGCCGAAGGATTGGCCCTGCGTGGCGCGCGACAGCTCCTCCAAGCCGACCGGCCGACAATCCTGGCGGAGATCAATCCCGGCCAACTGCTGAAGGTATCGGGACTGTCCGCCGAAGAGCTGATCGCGGAGATGTCCGGCCTCGGTTTCGTCTGCCGACGGCTCGAGAACGGGGAGCCGGGAGAACGCATCCGGGCTACCGATTCGATGGTCAACGTCGTGTTCGCCCCCACTCATCGCTAGCAGGCCGCTGAGAAACGGCCGCTTTCGGTGAGTAGCGGGGCAGTGGCGGGTGTCATGTCGAAAAAGAAGCTTCCAGTAAAGGGATTCAGCCCGTGGCGCTGGCTCTTAAGCCAGCCGAAGATCGTTTCAATTCTGCGCCTCACGATCTGGCTGGCTCGATGGCCCCCGTGCCGGAGGGTGCGTTGGTCGATCGCTGATTTCTTTCTGGAGCTGTTCAGTACGGAGTCACGACCCAATTCAAGATCTCGAACTATGAATGCGATTTGTGTTGGGAAGGAATGAGAGTGTGGGGGAACGATATTACTGGCTCAATCTCGAATATGGATGTTCACAACGGCGGCTACGTCGGTTCCGTGGGCATCAATGTGCTGGAAGCACACTCGGTGCTGATTTCAGTCAATAATCTCGGGGTCACGGATTCCGGTGCGGCAATACTCTACGTTCACCGAAGCGGCGTCGTCGGGGGTGCCAACCCGAAAGTGCTTGTGGACAATGTGGTCGCGAATGGTTGGGACTACATGAATACAGGATGGAAAGCATTCTCCGCAGACGTCGGCTCTGCGATTATTCTTGGATTCAACCGAGAGTTCACCAATAGGCACAACAATGGCCAGTACTGGACAGCGCAGGTGCTCCCGGACATGTAGGGGCCGTTCGCCGGCATCTCTCTCGAGACGACGGCGTTCATCTCCTTGTCGCGTTAGATGGAGCTCGTAAGATGGTTGGCTCTCTGGGGCGCGAGGGTGGCGTGAACCTCGCCCGCGAGCACTGGGACGAGGCGGCGGCGGCGCGGGAGATCGGCGGGCATCGCGGCTGGCTGGACAGCGCGCTGGTGCTCGAAGAGATCTTTCAGCCGCGCGCTTCGGACGATCGGAGGAAGAACTGGCTGATCGCCCTGTGCGAGCGACTGGCTCTGCCCCGCGACCTCCACTGGCTGAGCCTCGGTTGCGGCACGGCGGGCCACGAGCTCCTCGCGGCCCGCCTGGGTCTCTTCTCCAGCATGGAGGCGATCGACCTTTCGCCGGTATCGCTCGAGATCGCCCGTGGAGCGGCCGCTGCCGAGGGCCTGGCCTGCATCGAGTTTCGCGCCGGCGATCTCAATCGGCTGTCACTGCGGGCTGCGAGCTGCGACGTCGTGCTGATGAACATGTCGCTGCATCACGTCGCGCAGCTCGAGAGGCTGCTCGAGGAGATCGAGCAGGCTCTTCGCCCCGGCGGCTGGCTGTTGCTCAACGAGTTCGTGGGCCCAAGGCAATTTCAGTTTCCCGACTCGCAGCTGCGCATCGTCGCGCGACTCCTCGCCGCGCTGCCAGAGCGTCTTCGGCTGGACTCGACGACGGGAGATCCCAAAGTCGAGTACGTGCGCCGGCCGCCGGCGTGGTGGAATCAGGCCGACCCCTCCGAGGCGATCTGTTCGGACCGCATCCCGGGCGAGGTCGAACGCCGCTTCGACGTCGTTGACCGCCGGCAGTATGGCGGCGCTGTTCTACATCTTCTGCTGGAGCACATCGTGCAGAATTTCGACCCGACCCGGCCCGAGGACGTCATCTGGATGCGCGCGCTGGGCGAGATCGAGGCGATTCTGCAGGAGAACGGAGTCGTGGCGAGCGACTTCGCCTTGATCGGAGCCCGGAAGCGCCCCGGCGGCCTGCCGCGCGTCGCGACCGGCTCCGGCGCGGTCGGTCGGTGGATCGCCCGCCGATTCGGCCAATCGAGCTGAGATCGCGCCTCCCATCGGCGCGGATGCATCAGTTCACGCCCCGTCTGGACCACTCGCGATAGAATCGAGTCCGGCCGGGTTTCCGGGCCGCTAGTGGGGCCAATCCAAAAATGTTCAAACGCAGACTTCTTCCGGGATGGTCCGTCGCAGTGCTGACGCTGGGCGCTTTTCCGCTCGCTCTTCAGGGCGCCTTGCCCACGACGACCCCCGGCTTTCCGAAGGTTCTCGCCGGCTCCCAGATCTTCGGCAGCTCGCCGGCGTTCGCCGACCTCAACGGGGATGGCATCCAGGAAGTCATCATCGGAACCATGGATGGCAAGGTCTACGCCTACGAAGGGGATGGCAGCCTGCTCTGGCAGTACGACACCGGGGTGACTGGCATCGAGAGCAAGGCGGCGATCGCCGACATCGACAAGGACGGGTTTCCCGAGGTCGTCGTCGGGGCGGGCTCGACGACCACCTCCGCCGCGAGCTCGGGCGTTTACGTCATCAGCCACGTCGGGACGTTCCAATGCTTCTTTCCGATCGGCGGAGGGACCCCGGGGGTATTCTCCAGCCCGGCCCTTGCCGACCTCGACTTCGACGACAACGGCGCGATGGAGATCGCCTTCGCCGCGTGGGATACCAAGGTCTACGTCATCAACCACGACTGCACGCCGAAGTACTCGGTCACCTTGACGGACACCAACTGGCCCTCGCCCGCGATCGCCGATATCGACCGCGACGGCGTTCCCGAGATCATCGTCGGCTCGGACTACAATCCGGCCGGGACCGCGAACGACGGCGGGCAGATCCACGTGTTCCGCAACAACCTGTCGGCCGAGCTGCCCGGCTTTCCGGTGGCGATCGACGAGGTGGTCTACTCGTCTCCGGCCGTGGGCGATATCGATGGCGATGGCTGGTTCGACATCGTCGTCGGTACGGGTTGGTGCTGGGATCGGAACGACTGCTCGGTCGGGAACCCGCACGCGGTGACGGAGGCGGTCTACGCCTGGAACCACCTGGGCCAGCCGCTCTCCGCCGGCTGGCCGTTCGCGCTGCCTTCGACCCGCTACGTCTTCGGTTCCCCGGCGCTCGCCGACTTCGATGGCGACGGTGCGCTCGAAGTGGTCTTCAACACCCTGGAGAAGACGACCACGCCGACGGACGGCTGGGTCTACGTGGTGCGGGCGAACGGCACGGTTCTGCCCGGCTGGCCGAAGCGGCCGGATACTCCGGCGACTTGTGGGCCGGTGACCTTCGTTCACTACGGAACGCAGGCCTCGCCAGTGGTTGCGGACCTGGATGGCGACGGCGGGCTCGAAGTGGCCCTGACCTCCAACTGGGATGTCGTGGTCTGGAACGAAGCCGGCCAGCAGCTTTCGCGCGACAACGCTTGCCCGACGCCTCCGGGCGACTGGTTCCTGGTTGCCGACGGCCCGCGCGGGGGAGTCGGCGTCGCCGATATCACCGGCGACGGCGCTGCCGAAATCGTCGCGAGCGGATACTCCGGCGGGAACGGAAGCCTCTACTCCTGGAGCTTCGACGCCGCGGCAATCGGAGGCGAGCTGCCCTGGCCCGAGTTTCGGCGCTCGACCGACAACCACGCCCTATACCTCTTCGAGCTCCTCATCGATGGCTTCGAGAGCGGGAACGCAGACGCCTGGAGCGGGACAGTCCCCTGACGCAGCGGATCTGCTGATCCCGGCTCGAACCGCACGCGTCGCTCGAGCTCGGCTGGTATCGTCCGGCGATGCCGCCGATGCCGCCGAGTTCGGGTTCCTATCGTGCCCTCCTCATCGCGGCGCTCTGCTTGCCGCTCCTGTTCACCGGCGTACTGATTGGGCTCTACGTCGTGGACGTTCCGGTCCAGGACGACTGGTCGCTCGTCGAGGATCTCGACAAGGCGGTAGCGGGGACCTGGGGTGTCGCGGACCTCCTGCGTTCCCACAACGGGCACCGATTGGGGGTGACGCGACTGATTCTCGTCGGCGTCGCGCTGGCGTCGGACTGGCGCGTGGATCTGCCCGCCTATCTGGGCATCGCCTTCGCCGCAGGCATCCTCCTTCTGGCATGGAGAGCTTTTCCGCCCTCTGAGGATCGCCTCTCCACGTTCCTGGCAGCGCTGTTCGTCGGTGTTCTCGTCGCTTCGCCCACGCAATGGGAGAATTGGCTCTGGGGTCTGCAGATGCACGAGTTTCTCGTCGTGCTGCTGGTCATGGCGACTCTCGCGGGTGTGAGCCTCGGTCCACTTCGACCCGGCAGCATGGCGGCGGCGGCGGGGTTGGCCCTCGTCGCCACGTTGACCCAGGGCTCGGCGCTCGTGCTCTGGCCGGTGGGTGCCCTCGTCCTGGCGCTCCGCGGCGCGCGCTCGAATTCGCGCACCGGATACGTGCTCGCGCTCAGCTGGGCCGCTCTGGGGGGGCTCGTCGTGTGGGCCTACCTGGGCCACCTGCCGGGAGATGCGGGCGCGGGAGCTGCGAGCGGTTGGGTCTTCCGCCACCCGATCGCCGGGCTCAGATTCGTACTTTCCCTCGTCGGCCACTCTCTCGTCGCCTGGGACGGAGCGGCCTACCCGCCGCACGACGGCGGTCTCGCGGCCCTGGTGGGCGGGCTTGCCGTCGGCCTCGCCGTGCTGCTGGCTCACCGCTCACGATGGGGTAGTGCACCCGCACACTCGCTCCTCGCTTTGGCCTGGATTCTGTGGTCCGGCGGCGTGAGCGCCCAGATCGCCTTGGGTCGAGCGCAGGGCGGCAGCCCGGACGCGCTCGCCTCGCGTTACGTAACCCTCATGCTGCCACTGTGGATCGGTCTCGCCGTGCTCCTGCTGCTGTTCGCGTCGCGCAGGCTGCGAATGATTCTGGTGGGGATGTGCCTGCTGCTCGTGGCCTCCGCGGTGAGTCAGGTCCCGATCTTCCCGCTGCGCAACAGGCTCTTTGTTCCCGCCCGAAGGGCGTTGCTGACGGGTGAAGATCGGGCACTGCTCGGCCGGCTGCATCCCGAGCTCTTTCAGGTCGACGCCGCTCTGCCGACACTGAAGCGCCTCCGATTCTCGGTCTTCCGCCCCGGAGAACCGGCGCCAGTGGCGACGTCGTTGCCGCTGGCGCTCCCCCGCCAGCGCCTGGCTGGCGAGGCGCTGCCGAGCGTCTTCACGGCCGGCTCGCGCCCGCGCATCGCAGTGACACTGGCCAACGCCGGGACGGAGGGCTGGTCGAAGACGGGTGATGGCGTCGGCAGAGGCCATGTCTCCCTCTCCTCGCGATGGTTCGACGCCGGCGGCGGCATGGTCGCCGAAGGTCCGCGCCAGCGCCTGCCGCGAGATCTCGCGCCGGGAGAGTCGGTCGCGCTTTCGCTGAGACTCGAGGTGCCACGGGTTCCGGCAGGCTCCTATCGGCTGGAGGTTTCCGCCTTGCAAGAAGGAGTCGCCTGGTTCCCGGATGCGAACGCCTTTGAGGTAGAAGTGCGGCCATGAAGTCGGTCGGCCGGGCGCCAGGCGAGCCTTCCGAGTGGCGCTGATCGTCTACCTTCTTGCGGCGACTGCGATCCTCGCCGGCTTTTACTGGCTCGCGCCGGGGCTCGACCGGCGGCGCCTGGCGGCCTACGGCGTCCTTTCGGGCCTGCTGTTCGCTCCGGCGATGGTCGGGCCGTGGCGGAATCTGCCGCTCGACATCCTGGCGGAGCTCCCGCCCTACGCCGACGATCCCGGCAGGCCGCGGGCGGCGCCGGCGCCTCCGGCGGTCCCAGTGCAGAATCCGCTGCTCTCCGACATCGTCACGCAGATGCTGCCGTTCCGCAGCGAGGTCCGTGAGGCGCTGCGGCACGGCGAGCTGCCGCTGTGGAGCCATCGCCTGGGCACCGGACAACCGCTCCTCGCCAACCCGCAGACGGCGGTTCTCCAGCCCCTTCACCTGGTGACGCTCGGACTCGATCCGACGCGCGGGATGAGCGTCGCCGCCGCCCTCCAGATGGTCGTCCTGCTCGTCGGTGCGGACCTTCTCGCGATGGCGCTCGGCGCCACCGCCGGCGGGGCGCTCCTCGCTGCGCTGGTTCTGGCCTGGTCGAGCTTTCACGTCGTCTGGCTCTATCACCCGCTCGGCATGGCCTTCGCGTGGATGCCGCTGTTTCTCGCCGGCGCGGTGGGGCTGGCGCGCGCGACCCCCCGGGCACCGGCGCTGGCGATCGCCGGAGCCTTCGGGATGATCGCCAGCGGGCAGCCGCAGATCGCCCTCTACGCAACCTATGCCGCCGCCCTCGCCTGGGGCTGGCTGCTGTGGAGCGAGCGGACTGCGCAGCGCCCGGCCGGAGCCCGGATCGTGCGCACCCTGGGGGCCGCGGGGCTTGCGGCCCTCCTCTGTGCGCCGATGGTCCTGCCGACCCTTGCAAGCCTGCCGTGGAGCGAGCGCGCCTTGCTTCTCGCCGCCGAACCGGGGGCCCTCAACCCGCTCACCGGCGAGGCGAATCTCTGGCTGCCGCTGATCGATCCGTTCGCCTTCGGCAGTCCGCGGGACGGCAACTGGTCCGGTCCCTGGAACTACAACGAAGTGGCTTCGGGTTGGGCTGGAACGCTCGCCACGGCGCTCGCACTGGCGGCGGCCCTCGTCGCGCGCGGACGTGCCCGTGGACTCGTTCTCGCCGGCCTCGTGGCCCTCGCCTTGGCGCATCGCCTGCCGCCGTTCGACATGCTCGCAGATGCCGTCCCGGGCCTCGCGGCGACGACGAGCGGCCGCCTGCGCCTGTTCTGGCCGCTGGCGGTGGCGCTCGCCGCGGGGCTTGCCCTGGGCGCGCTCGGTCGCGAGCGGCGCCTGCGATGGTTCGCGGCCGCGCTGCTCCTCGCCTGCGCCCTGCTGCCGGCGAGCGCGCTCCTCTCCCGGTCAGCTGGCGTCGAATTGCCCCAGATGCCTCCCATGCCGGCGGCGCAGCGCCTGGCGCACGTCACCAGTCTCGTGGCGGCGCTCGCCGGCGCCGCGCTGGTGCTGCTGGCCGCGAAGCGGCCGCGGCTCGCGCCGGCGCTCTTCGTGCTCATCGCGGCGGTGGAGCTCCTTGTCGTCGGCGCGCGCTACCACCCTCTGGTCGACGGGCGCCTGGCGCGCGCGCCCGCCGCCGTCACGGCCCTCGCGACGCGCGCCGCGAGCGGTCTGGGCGAACGGGTGAGCGCTTTCGGCGGGCGTTTCCTGCCGTACGATCCTGCCCGCTTCGGACTCGCCGATCCGCGCGGCTTCGACCCGCTGCGGCCCGCGGCAAGCCTTCAGTTGTCGCGCCGACGGCTGCACCGGCCCGCGCTTTCCGGCTACTTCCTGATCCGGCCGGAGGCGGCGGCGGAGCCGCTGGTCGATCGCCTCGCTGTGGGCTGGGCGCTCGGGCCGCCGGAGATGGCGACGATCCCCGGCTGGAGAGTGGTCGAAACGTTCGGCGGTACCGCGCTCTTGCGCAACGACGAAGCTCTGCCGCTGGTATTCGTACCATCGGAGGTGCTGGCGACCGAGGGCGCCGCCGCCGCACTCGAGCAGGCGACGGTTTCCGGCCAGCCGGCGCGGCGCGTGCGCGTCGAAAGTGGCGGCGATCTGGGCGGCGGCGACTGCGGTTCGGCGGCGGCCGCCGCCGCAGCCACTGCCGCAGCCGCCGCCGCAGCCAACGAAGCCGATCCAGTGACCGAGCTGATGCCGAATGGGTTGCGAATTCACCGCGCCTCGGCCGGGGTACCGGTCCTCCTGGCGACCAGTGTCAGCTACATGCCCGGCTGGGCGGTCGCCGAGCCAGCCTCGGGTACTCGGCTTTGTCGAGTCGACGGCGCCTTTCTCGCGCTCGCCGTCTCCGCCGGGACGAGCGGCATCGAGTTGCGCTACCGTCCACCGCACTGGAGGGCGACGCTGGCTCTCTTCGCTGCGGGAGTGGCCGGATGTGTGATCTGGCCGGTCGTGGCGCGGCGTCGAAGTCGAAAGGCTGTGGCATGACGACTCGCCGCGGACTGCGGATCGGAATGGCCGTGATCGCCGTCCTCGCTTTCGCCGGCGCGGCCGGCTGGCTCTCGGCGTGCCGTCGCGAGCCCACCGGCTTCGCCGTCGTGGGCCGCGCGATCGCCGACCTGCCGTCCGGGCTCTTCGATCCCGGTTCGGTTTTCGAACATCAGGAAGTGCGCACGATCGACCTCACCCGCGAGGCTCCGCTGCCCGGCGACAACCCACCGGTGGTCCTCATTGCGGGCCCGTTTCCGGCCGGCGAGTTCGATGAGCTGACCCTCGACCTCGAGGCGATGCCCTCCGGCCAGATGGTGGCGTCGTGGGAGGGTATGGAGGGAACGAGTCCGCTCCAGGGTCGGCTTCTGCGCCAGGCGGAACACGCCGGCACGCTCCCGGACGGCAGTCGGCGCTTCTCCTTTCCGCTCGCCGACAGCGCCGAATGGCGGGGCCGGATCGACCGTCTCGTCGTCCACACCGGCGCCCGGCATCGATTTCACATCCGGCCGCTGCGGGCTGCGCTCTCGCGGCGGGTGGCGGCGCCCGAAGTCCTCACCCGCGCACTCGCGACACCCTGGCTGGTCGAGGTCGAAGCCGACCGTCGGCCGGCGCTCCTCCTCACCCCCGGCCAACCGCGGCGTCTCCCCCTGCCCGAGCGCGGCGCCACCGTCGTGGAACTGGGGCTCGCCGCCAGTCCGGCGAACCGCCAGCCGGTCGAGGTGAGGATTCTCGGCGGACGATCGGAAACGGAGCTCCGCGAGGTGTGGCGCGGCACCGTGGTCGCCGGCGAGCCCAGGTGGCGAGAGGCGAGGATCGAGCTCGACCGCGCGCTGCAGGCGGACGGCGTGCTGCAGATCGAAGCTGTCGGCCCGGCCGGTGCGCTGGTCTATCTTGCCGACCCGACTTTGCTCGCGCCGTCGCGTCGCCGTCCGCCCAACCTGGTGCTGGTTTCGATCGACACCCTGCGTGCCGATCATCTGTCGCTCTACGGCTACTCCCGGCGCACCTCGCCCGGGATCGACGCCTGGGCGAAGGACGCCGTGGTCTTCCGCCGCGCCGTGGTTCAGGCGACGACGACGCTGCCGTCACACACCTCGCTCTTCACCGGTCTCGACGCCATTCGCCATGGAGTGCACCGCTCTCCGGCACCGCCCGGCCTGACCGGCCTGGCGGCGCATCTGCGGCGCTCCGGCTGGCGCACCGTCGCGCGCACCGGCGGGGGATATCTCCATCCCCACTTCGGACTCAACCGCGGATTCGAGCGCTTCTCGTTCCATCGCGCGGGGGTCGATCGCACCGGCGAGCTGGCGACCGGCATGGCGACCGTTCTCCCATGGCTCGAGGAGCTCCGCGACGAACCGTTCTTCCTCTTCCTCCACACCTACGAGGTCCACGGCCCCTATCGACCGCGCGCCCCCTTTCTCGCGGAGCTCGCGCCGGAGGTGAAGCCGCCGGGCCTCGCCTGGCAGGTCGCCGAGACGAGCTCGGCGGCGACCGGTTACCGGGTGATGCGCGAGGGCCGCTACATCTATCGCGGCGAGGATCCGAACGGCCCCGGGCTGGGCAGCGCGAGCCCCGCCGAGGCGGCGGCGCTCTACGACAGCTCGATCCGCTACGTCGATGGCGAGATCGCCTCGCTCTTCGCCGAGCTCGAGCGGCTGGGTCTCGCCGAGGACACGGTCGTCGTCGTCACTTCGGATCACGGCGAGGCGTTCGGCGAGCACGGCGAAGGCGGCCACGGCTACCTGCACGACAACAACGCGCTGGTGCCGCTCATCGTGCGAGCTCCGGGCGTCGGTCCCGGCCGCGAGGTCATCCAGCAGGTGCGGTCGGTCGACATCCTGCCGACCGTTCTCGACCTGCTCGGGGCCCCGCCGCTGCCGGACATCGACGGCGTCTCCCTGCGGCCCGCGCTCACCGGAAAAGTCGTGCCGGAGCTGCCGCGGTTCGCCACGACCTACGCCGCCAACACCGGCTACGGGCTGGCACTGCGCACCGACGACCTCCTCGAACTGATTCTCGACAACAGCGTCTGGAGCCCGTATCAGGGGACGAGCTCGCTCTACGATCTCGCCGCCGATCCCGGCGAGAGCCGCGACCTTCGCGCCGCCGATCCGCGCGCCGACGATCTCGAGCGGCGGCTCCTCGCCAGCTGGGCGCGGGTGGCGCCGGGGCTGCATCTGACGATCGAAGTACCCAAAGGGGCAGTCGGCCAGGTCACCGTCCGGCGGGACGAGCTTTCGCCCCTTCTCGTCCGCGCGGTCGCCTTCGACGGCGACGCTGTGTGGGACGACGGGCTCCGCCTGGCTCTGCCCGGAGGCTCGAAGACGCATCTGGTGCTCGAGATCCCGCCGGGCCCCGTCGAGGTCGCAGTGGGCGAGCTCTCGGCGACGATCGCCGGGGCGCGCGGCGCCGAGACCGTCGGCACGGTCCGGTTCCTCTGGCAGTGGAAGCTCCCCCAAGGCTGGCAGGCGGCGACGACTCCCGCCGCCGATGACCTCCTCCTCGGTCAGCTCCGGGCCCTCGGCTACGCCAACTGACGTTGGCGCACTGTCCTCTTCGGATCGTGCTTGGCGTTATCAAAGGGAGTGGTACCTTGCCCATTCTCGGACCTCCCGGAATCGATCCCAGTCGATCGGCACGGCGGTCCGAACTTTCCCGGCCGCAGCCTGCGGACAGCGGCTCCGGGACGACATCGAAGAGGGAGACCTTCATGAGAAATCAGACTGTAGCGCCGCTCCAATTTGGCGGATGGGCCGCCCTCATGCTGCTCGCCGCAGCGGCTGTCGCACCCGCGCTCGCCGCGGAGGCGACACCTGAGATCGCCGTGGTCGCGAGCAGCGCCGCCGTCGATCTGCGCGTGGCGCTCGAGACCCGGGCGATCGACCTGCGGGTCGCCGGGCCCGACGGGGAGCTGTTCTCGCGCACGTTCGCTGCCGGCAGCGTGCCCTCGTTCGCGCTCGACCGCGAGGACGGCTCGCGGTGCGCGGACGGCGACTACTCCTGGGAGATGCGGCCGATCGCGTCCACTCTGAGGACGCGCGGCGAAGCGGAGGCCGGCGGCGGTTCCTCGGAGTCGGGCTGGGTCGCGAGCGGCTCGTTCTCGATCCGCGCCGGCGCGGTGGTCGCCCAGGACGAGCGCGAAGGCGGCGATGCGAGCCCGGTCACGGTGCGCTCCGCCTCCACTCCGGGCCTCGCGCCGATGGATCAGGTGATCCCGGACGACCTCATCGTGCAAGGGAGCTTCTGCGTCGGTTTCGACTGCGTCAACAACGAGAGCTTCGGCTTCGACACCATCCGGATGAAGGAGAACAACACGCGGATCAAGTTCGAGGACACCTCGGTGGGCAGCTTCGCCACCAACGACTGGCAGCTGACGGCGAACGACTCCCCGTCCGGAGGGCAGTCGAAGTTCTCGATCGACGACGTCACCGGCTCCCGGACGCCCTTCACGGTCATTGCGGGCGCGCCGACGAACTCGCTGTTCATCGACTCGTCAGGCCGGATGGGATTCAAGACCTCGACTCCGGTCCTCGACCTGCACGTCAACACGAGCAATACGCCGGCACTGCGCCTCGAGCAGAACTCTTCGGGTGGCTACACCGCGCAGACCTGGGATGTCGCCGGTAACGAAGCCAACTTCTTCGTCCGCGACGTCACCGGCGGCTCGCGCCTTCCCTTCCGCATCCGCCCGGGTGCGCCGACGAGCTCGATCGACATCAACGCCAGCGGCAACGTCGGGATCGGCACGGCCTCGGCCGGCCAGAAGCTCGATGTCAACGGCGGCGACATCAAGGTCGGCCGGACCGACGGCGGCTCGACGTCGCTCTTCATCGTCAACACCGGCGGCGTCAACACCTCGTCCTGGATCCTGCGGGCCAACTCCGCCAACGGTGCATTCACCTTCACCGAGTCCGGATCGGCCTCTCCTTTCCGCATTTTCAAGGGCGCTGCGGCGAACACGTTGGACATCACAACCACTGGAGTCAATGTCGTGGGTTCGCTTTCCGTCGGTGGGATTGGAATGAACGTGCCGGACTACGTTTTCGAGCCTGAGTATCGGCTCGCTTCACTGGATGAGCAGGAGGCGTTCTACCGCCAGAACAAGCATCTGCCGTCGGTGCCGCCAGCCAAGCTCGGCCAGGACGGCCGGCCGGTGATCGACCTGGCTGCCTACCAGATGGGCATGCTCGAGGAGCTCGAGAAGGCCCACCTCTACATTCAGCAGCTGGATGACGTGCTGCAGGCGGGGAGCGCGCAGATCAGTGCGCTGGAGAAGGAGAACGTCGCCCTGCGCACCGAGCTCGAGCGCCACCAGGCCGAGCTCGAAGCCCGGCTCGCACGGCTGGAGGCGGCGCAGCAGTAGGCGCACACCCACGCCGGTCGAAACCGGGGGCGGGCCCGTCACGGGCCCGCCCTTTTTCTGTTGCCTTGGTCTGCCGTGGGTCCGGAACGGGGTGCGTCAGCGCAGGTAGCCCAACGCGCGCAGCTGCTCCTCGAGCTCGGCATCTGCGGCTGCCACCGGTGCGGGCGCGCCGGCGCGACGAAAAAGCGTCAGCGAATCGGCGCAGGAGCCGGCGCGGGCGGGCGCTGTCCAGCCTGCGTCCGTCAGGCAGTAGCGCATCGCTGGAGCGGCGAGATCCGCCTCGAGGCGGGCGCCCTTGCGGGAGCGG
>JAYTAM010000086.1:0-10218 GCA_043737505.1 Thermoanaerobaculia bacterium | reverse complement strand
TGGGGCAGCGGCGGGAGCGACGTCTTCGCGGTGGGCGCAGGCGGGGCGATCCAGCACTACGACGGCGACAGCTGGTCGGCGATGAGCAGCGGTTCACCGGGCACTCTCTACAGTGTATGGGGAAGCAGCGGGAGCAACGTCTTCGCGGTGGGCGAAGCCGGGGCGATCCGGCACTACGACGGGCTGAGCTGGTCGGCGATGACCAGCGGCACGTCGAACTGGCTCGTGGGCGTGTGGGGCAGCAGCGGGACGAACGTCTTCGCGGTGGGTGGACCGGGTACGATCCTGCATTTCGACGGTGTCAGCTGGTCGGCCATGAGCAGCGGCACGACGAGCCCTCTCCTGGGCGTGTGGGGCAACAGCGGCAGCGACGTTTTCGCGGTGGGTGTCGGGGGGACGATCCTGCATTTCGACGGCCTCGGCTGGTCGGCGATGAGCAGCGGCACGCTCAAGGACCTCAACAGCGTCTGGGGCAGCAGCGGGAGCAGCGTTTTCGCGGCGGGCCAGAACGGGACGATTCTGCGCTACGACGGCCTCAGCTGGTCGGCGATGAGCAGCGGCACGACCGACTCCCTCGACGGCCTGTGGGGCGGCAGCGGAAGCTATGTCCTGGCGGTGGGCGATTACGGCACCATCCTGAGCTACGGAGCCATCCTCTTCGCGAGCGGATTCGAGAGCGGTGGCCTCGGCGGTTGGTCAGAAAGAGTGCCTTAGGGACAGAACGCAGGCGAGACTTTGCGAATTTCAGTCCAGCACCCCGCAGGGCACGGCGAGCCGTTCTGAAAGGGTGCCTCTGAAAAGGTGCTGCCAGAAGAAGTGCCACCCGAACTTCAAAGACTCTCGTCAGCTGTTCGGTTCAACTTCGAGATTCGGTCGCCACCTAGTCGCGGATGACTGGCCTATTTGAGTAACTGTGCCGGCGCATCACAGGGAAGGGGCCCGGTGCGCTCGCCGAGATGCTCTTGAGTCGAGCTGAAAATCTTCCAGCGCTGGCCCTCCTGCTTCAGCTTGTAAGTGATCCGAGACTTGTTGGGACCTCTGCGAGAGAAACACTCGCCTGAGCCAAGGTTGTGGCCCGCTCCCGACCAGGTCTCGGTAGTCACGACCGTGGCTTCTCGCTTTTCCAGGTCGAGCGTCACGCTCTCGAAGTCGATCTGGGGCGCGTCGAACACGATGTAGAAACCACCTTCCTTGTTCTTTCCGGAATCCTTCGTGAGATCCACCAGAGCTTGACCTTCGAACCACTCCCGGAGAGGAGCAGGATCGAGCGACTTTGACGCTTCGATCCATCCGTTGTTGCCCTCGATAATTACCTTGCGGACTTTGGCCTCTTGAGCAGACTGGGCATGAGCTGCACCCGCGACGAGAATCAATGCTCCTACTCCGACGAGTAGAGATCGCATAACGAAGCCTCCTTAGTTGTCCGTCCGGCAGGTCGTAGAGACTTTCGACCATAGCAGGCGGGCAGCGTGAACAGCAGTCCAACGAGCAACACCGCGCCTTGTCCTCGCCCAAAATCTTCACCCTTCCCTACGGGTTCTGTGAAGCGTCTCCTCTAGAGCTACGAGTAGAATCGCCGCGCCATCTACCATGAGAGTCCTCTCCCCATGAAGCCCGGCGCGGTGGACCTTTTTCGCGAGCTCGCGGAGCTGCCGCCTGCGGAGCGGGAGCGCGAGCTCACGCGGCGGACGGCGGGCGACGTCCTTCTGCGGGCGCAGGTCGTGTCGATGTTCGCGGCGGAGCGGACGGACGATGGGCTCTCCGGTGGCGGCGGTTCGGTCGCGGCGGGTTTTTCTTTGCCACCGGCGGGGAATGGGGTGGGGGAGGGCCCGCGCACGGTGCGCGGCGATCGCTCTTACCGGCTGCTCTCCGAGCTCGGGCGGGGCGGGATGGGTACCGTCTACCTCGCCGAGCGCGCGGACGGCGAGTTCCGGCAGCAGGTGGCGATCAAGCTGGTGCATCGCGGCGGGGACGCGGCGCGGCTGGTGCTCGACCGCTTCCGGCTCGAGAGGCAGATCCTCGCCTCGCTCGATCACCCGAACATCGCCAAGCTCCTCGACGGCGGCTCGCTTCCGGACGGCTCGCCGTTCCTGGTGCTCGAGGTCGTCGAGGGCGAGCGCATCGACCGCTGGTGCGAGTTGAACGCGGCTTCGATCCGCAAACGCGTCGAGCTCGTCCTCGAGGTCTGCGGCGCGGTCGCCGCCGCCCATCAGCGGCTGATCGTCCATCGCGACTTGAAGCCGGCGAATATCCTGGTCACCAACGCCGGCATGCCGAAGCTGCTCGACTTCGGCATCGCCAAGCTCCTCGAGCCGGAGACGTCGGGCTTCGCGGCCGCCGAGACGCGCACCGGCTTCGCTGTCCTGACGCTCGCTTACGCCAGCCCCGAGCAGCTCCGTGGCCAACCGGTGACCACCGCCACCGACGTCTACTCGCTCGGCGTCGTCCTCTATGAGCTGCTCACCGGCCAGAGTCCCTACTGCGGAGCGGTCACCGACTTCGATATCGCGCGGGCGATCTCCGACCAGGAGCCGCTGCCGCCCTCACTCGCCGCGCTCGCCTCTGTGGCATCGACGGGAGCCGCCGCGGGATCGGTAACGGAGAAGCTTCAGGATTCGCGCGCGAGCGCGCAGCGCCGTCGGGCGCTGGCGGGGGATCTCGACGCCATCGTCCTGAAGGCGCTGCGCAAGGAGCCGGGGGCGCGCTACCCCAGCGTCGAGGCGTTCGCCGACGATCTGCGCCGGCACCTCGACGGGCTGCCGGTTCTGGCAAGGCGGGGCTCCCGTACCTATCGTCTGGGCAAGCTCCTGCGCCGGCATCGTCTCGCCGCAGCGCTCGCTGGCGTCGTCGCGCTGTCGCTGGCGACGATCGCCGTCGGCTCGGTCGTCGCCTCGCGGCGGCTTGCCCTCGAACGCGACGCCACCGCGCGCGAACGGGACGCCGCCGCTCGCGAACGCGACGTGGCGGCGAGAGAGCGCGACACGGCGCGCGCCACCACCGACTTCCTGGTCAAGCTCTTCGCCGCGTCCGATCCGTCCGAAGCCCGCGGGCAGGAGGTCACCGCCCGCGAGCTCCTCGAACGGGGTGCGCGGCGCATCGACCGCGATCTGTCGGCGCAGCCGGCGGTGCAGGCGGCGCTCCTCGACACGCTCGGGCGCGTGCACGCCAACCTCGGGATCTACGACACCGCGCGCGCCCAGCTCGGCCGGGCGATCGAGCTCCGAGCGGGGATCGGGCTGGGAGACAGCCCCGAGACGACGCGCACTCTCTACGAGCTCGGATGGTCCGAGGTGCAGGCGGGGCGTTTCGACGAGGGCGAGGCGCGCCTGCAGGAGGCGCTCGAGCGCGAGCGCCGCTCGCCCGAAGGGAGCGTTCTCGAAGCGCAACTCCTTTCGCAGTTGGGCGCCGTGGCGGGCTATCGCGAAAAGTACGATGACGCCCAGAAGCTCCTGGGGCAAGCGATCGAGATGCGGCGGGCCCTCCCGCCGGCGGAAGACCGCGTGCTCGAGAACTCGCTCAACAACCTGGCGCTCACCCAGGCGGCGCTCGATCGCTGGGCGGAGGCGGCGGCGAACTTCCGCCAGGTGGCGGTGGAGCTCACGCGGCGCTACGGCGTCGAGTACCCGACCTTGGCGATCGTCAAGACCAACGCCTCGTGGGCGCTCGCCGGACTTGGAGACTGGGCGGGCGCCGAGAGCGAAGCGACCGCAGCCGAGGCTCTCGCCGCGCGCATGCTGGGCGAGAACCATCCGGCGACGGCCCGGGCGCGCTTCTTCCGCGGCTGGGCACTCACCGGCCTCGGCCGATTCGCCGAGGCGGAGATTCCGCTGCGCGCGGCGCTAGCGGCGCGTCGTTCCGTCGCCGCCTCGGTAGAGATTATGCAGTCGATGCAGGGCCTCGCCCGGATGCTCTGGTGGAGCGGCCGGGGAGTCGAGGCGCTGGCTGTTCTCGAGGAGACCGCGCTCCTCGCCGAGCGGGCGGTCGCCGAGACCGGTCCGCGTGCGGCCGGCGAAGTTGCCGCCGACCGTGCCGACCTGCTGCTCGCACTCGGCCGGCCGGCCGAAGCCCTCGCGCTCGCCGAAGAGGCGCAGAAGCAGCGCGCCGCAGACAGCCGCCCACTGGCGCGCGCCGACGCCCAGGCCCGGCTCGGCGAGGCCCACCTCGCGCTGGGTGATCGGAGCGATCGCGCCGCCGCGAGGCCGATGATCGAAGAGGCGGTCACCCTCGCCGCCGGTGACGATCTCGACTCGCGCCTCATCCGCCGCCGCGCCCTCATCGCCCGCGCTCGCCTCGAACACGCGGAAGGAAAGATCGCCGAGGCCCGGCGTACTCTTGCCGAAGCCCGCGAGCTCGAACGGTGGTGCGCGCCCGGAGATCCTGCGAGAGGCCAGGCCGCGCGGGTCGCAGCGGAGCTTCGCCTCCCCTAGAAAAACGCCGGCACTGGAAATCCATCTCTGCGTTTCGGCTTGGACATGTTTTGCACATGTGAATATGCTGAGCACATGTCCGTCATGATCCAGATCCGCAACGTGCCCGATGCGATTCATCGGAAGCTGAAGGCCCTGGCGGCCGAGGCGGGCATGTCGCTGTCGGACTTTCTTCTGGCCGATCTCAGGAAGGCGGCCGAGAGGCCGACGCCGGCCGAGCTTCGAGAACGCATGCGCTCGCGTCCGGCGGTCGTGCTCGCCGAACCTGCCGCGGTGGCCGTGCGCGCCGAGCGCGACGCCCGCGGTTCCCGGTGATCGTCGTCGACGCCTCGGCCGCCGTGGAGCTCGTGCTCGGGACGCCTCAGGACGCCCGTGTCGCCGAGCGGATTTTCGACCCCGCCGAATCGCTGCACGGTCCCGAGCTGCTCGATCTCGAAGTCGCCCAGGTGCTGCGGCGTTACGCGCGCGCCGGGCTGATCGACCCCGCGCGAGCGACGCGGCACTTCGTGACTTCGCCGATCTTGGAATCGAACGGTACAGCCATCGCCTGCTCTTGCCGCGAGCCTGGGAGTTGCGGGCAAACCTCACGATCTACGACGGCATCTACATCGCGCTTGCCGAGCTTCTCGAAGCACCCCTCCTCACAGGAGACGCCTCTCTCACTAAAGTGAAGCACCGGGCAGCCGTCGAGCTGATCGCCGAGTCTTGACGAACGATTTTTCCAGAGAGGTGGCGCTTCGGGCGAACGTCCCCTTGCGGTCGACTCTCTCCGCTAAGGCACGGTGGCCGACCACGCAGAGCTGTCGGCGCTTTCGAAGCCGTCGGCGAAGATGATCGGCAGGAAGCCGACGTCGAGCGAATCGTCGAGGATGTCGATCTCGATTCGGAACGGCTCGGTCTCGCCCGTCGCGGGGTCGGCGTCGCTGTCGATCGCATCGTCGTTGCCCACATCCCGGGCGGTGAAGGTGAAGCCGTTCGACGGTGGCACGAATTTCACCGTCCATTCCCCCTCCTTGGGCTTCAGGACGTAGTCGCCGCTGCCGTCGGTCACCGCCGCGCGCCGGGGGACGCCGGCGGGGTCAGCGGGGCCATAGAGCTCCACGCCGATCCCGGCGAGCCCTGGCTCGCCGCTGTCCTGCATCCCATCGGAGTTCCGGTCGAGGAAGGCCCGGCCGGCGAGGTCGCCGGTCACCCGGAAGCGCTGGCCCTGCACGCTCGAGCCGGAGGTGTCGCTGCCGCTCGAGCCGATGCTGTGCCAGACGACGACGAAGTCGCCGCTGGCGTCGCTGGCGATGGCGGCGCCCTGCTGACTGGCGGTGGTGTAGCTGTTGACCTGAAACTGGGCTGAGTCGGGCGCTCCCGTCGCCAGGTAGCGCTGCCCTTGGACACTCGAGTCGGCGGAGTCGCCACCGCCCGAGCCGATGCTCTGCCAGACGACGACGAAGTCGCCGTCGGCGTCGCTGGCGATCGCGGAGATGCCCTGAAAGCTCGAGGTGTAGCTGTTGACCTGGAACTGGCCACCCTGGGGCACCCCCGCAGCGGAATAGCGCTGCCCCTGGACGCTTTTCGAGGAGGTATCGCCGCCGCTCGAGCCCTGGCTCTGCCAGACCGCGATGAAGCCGGCCTCGGCGCCGATACCGCCGGCGCCGCCGCCGATGGCGACCTTGGCCCAGTCCTGCTCGCTGGGGGTGTAGCTGTTGACCTGGAACTGGGCGCCCTGGGGCGCACCGGCCGCGGAGAACCGCTGCGCCTGGATGCTATTCGAGAAATTGTCGCCTCCGCTCCCGTTGGAGCTCCCCCAGACGACGACCGCGTCACCTTCAGCGTCGATGGCGATCGCAGGTTGGATCTGAGAACCCGTCGTGTAGCTGTTGATCTGAAACTCGCCGCCCTGAGGTACGCCTGCTGCCGTGTAGCGTCGCCCCTGGACGCTCTGAAGGGAACTGTCGCCACCGGTCGAGCCCAGGCTCCGCCAGACGACGACGAACTCTCCGTCGCCTTGGCTCGCGATCGCCGGAGAGGCCTGATAGGCCGTGGTGAAGGTGTTGACCTGAAACTGGGCGCCCTGAGCCCCTCCCGCGGCGGAGAATCGCTGCCCCTGGACACTCCAGGAGCTGGTGTCGCCGCCATCTGAGCCGTAGCTCTCCCAGACCACGACGAAGTTTCCGTCGGCGTCAGAGGCGATCGCGGAAGAGCGCTGAACGCCGGTGGTGTAGCTGTTGATCTGGAACTGGGGGCCCTGGGGCGTGCCCGCGGCGGAGAAACGCTGCCCTTGAAGACTGTAGGAGTCGGTGTCGCCGGCGCTCGATCCGGCGCTCTCCCAGGTCACGACGAAGCCACCGCCGGCCTGGCTGGCGATCGCGGGAGTGATCTGTTCGCCGGTGGTGTAACTGTTGACCTCGAACTGGGGCCCGACCGGGAGCGGGGCGGAATCGGCCCGGGGCGGGGCGACGGCGGAGGTGAGGAGCAGAACGGCGAAGGCGCGGCGCATGCAAAAGTCTCCCTTGGCCCTGGGGCCCCTGCGATCCTGGGTCGAAGATTTCCCTACCCAAGGATGCGGAGAAGCGGCTGAAGAGGTGCCAACTGTCTTTTCGGGGACACCCCTGCCTGCGTACCTCTATCGGGTAGCGGCACCTTCACCTCTGTCGCGCTCCGGCGCGCTGGTTAAGACTGTGTGCATATCAAGCACACAAGGTTATACCCTTCCAGCGTGGCAAAAGGCTTCGAATGGAGCACCGAGAAGAATCTCCAGCTGCAGAGGGAGCGGGGAGTCACCTTCGAGGAGGTTCTGTTCCACATCGAGCGTGGCGATCTGCTCGATGTCCTCGAACATCCGCACCCGGAGCGTTTCGCTCATCAGCGGATCTTCGTCGTCAGAGTGGTCGACTACGTCTATCTGGTGCCGTTCGTCGAGTCGGAGACCGAGATCTTTTTGAAGACCATCATCCGGAGCCGGAAAGCTACCCGCGACTACTTGCGACAAGAGGGGGAGAAGCCATGAAGAAGCCCGATTCTGAAGAGCGGGAGCTGCTCGAGTCGATCGAGAAGGGCGAGTGGCGCTCGACCGGCCTCAAGTCCCGCGAGCAGGCGCGTTACAAGCGGGCTGCGGCGGGCACCCTGCGCAAGGACCGGCGGGTGAACCTGCGCCTTTCCTCGCGCGACCTGGATGCAATCAAGAAGCGCGCGCTCCTCGAGGGTATGCCGTACCAGACGCTCATCTCGAGCGTCATCCACCGCTACGCGGCGGGGACGTTGAAAGAGACCGATCGCTGACCTTGCTTGCCCTCCAGCCCGATTCGGGGTTACGGCCAAATCTGCGCGCGGCCGCCCCGCTGTAACCTTTTCGCCGCCCGCCACTCCTCTCCGAGTATGAACACGAACTGGATTCATCGTCTGGGCCCTGGGCTGGGCACGGGTCTGGTCACGCGTCTAGGCACCGGCCTGCTGCTCTGGCTCTGCGGCTCGGCGGCCCACGCCGGGGAGCCGGTGGTCATCGGCCAGGCGGAGCGGCTGCACTCCGCCGTCCTCGGCGAAGAGCGGAACTATCGCGTGGCGCTTCCCGAGAGCTACGCCTGGGCGAAGGACCGCCGCTATCCGGTGCTCTACGTGCTCGACGGAGCCTGGCACTTTGAGCACGCGGCGGCCTCGGTCGACTACCTTGCAGCGCACGGCGAGATTCCAGAAATGATCGTGGTGGCGATCGACAGCACGAAGCGGGTGCGGGATTTCACCCAGTCGGACTGGCCGGCGGGGTGGATCGGCGGCGGTGGCGCGGCGAGCTTCAAGCGCTTCCTCTCGACGGAGCTCCTTCCGGCCGTCGACCGGGCGTATCGCACCGACGGTTTCCGCGCCCTCTCGGGGCACTCCGCGAGCGGCCAGTTTGCCCTCTACTGCCTCACCGCCGACCCGTCCCTCTTTCAGGCGTACTTCGCTCTCAGTCCCAGCCTGGACTGGGACGACAACCTTCCGCAGAAATCACTGGAGAGCTCGTTCCAAGCGGCGCGCGAGCTCGCGAACTTCCTCTACATCGCGCGGTCGGACGACAATGGCCGGGCGTTGGCCGACTATGAACGGCTGGTGGAGACGCTCGAGAAGAAGTCGCCGAGTGGCTTTCGCTGGAAGAGCCGCGCCTATCCGGACGAGACCCACGTCAGCCTCCCGCTGCTCGCCCAGATCGACGCGCTACGGCAGCTGTACGCGGGATACCGCCTTCACGACGACCTGCTGGGAAAAGGCTTCGCCTACGCCCAGCAGCATTTCCAGAACGTGTCGAAGACGGTCGGGTGGACCCTCCCCATGCCGGAAGGGATCGTCAACAACCTCGCCTACGCCGCGCTCGAAGAGGGGAAGACGGAGGAGGCGATCGAGCTCTTCCGGCGCAACGTCGAAGCCAACGCCAGTTCCGCCAACGCCCACGACGGCCTGGCGGACGGCTACGCAAAAGGCGAGAGGTGGAAGGATGCCGCCGCCGCCTCCGCTCGCGCGCTGCAGCTGGCCGTGGAGCAGGACCATCCCAACCGCGCCTACTTCGAGGAGCAGGCGCGGAAGATGGCGGAGCGGCTCAAATAAGAAACAGGCGAAGAGGGGTCATCGGGCGCCGAAGGAGTCCAGGGCGATCCTTACCAGCATCGTTGCGTCGGCGCCGCGTTGACGGTGGGCGGGCAGGGAGTTAGGGTCATGTGGTTCTCCTCGAGGCAGGTGCCGCCCTTCGAGGTGCTATCCGGGAGCCAGCATGACCACCAGCTTTCCTGTTCTTTGCGCATGGTGCGGAACCACCACCGGTGAAACGCTCGTACAGGGCTCGCATGGAATCTGTCGCGCCTGCTTCGAGGAGGTTCTCGGAGTTCCATGGCTCTCCGAGACCGAGCTCGGAGCCTTGCCGTTCGGTGTCATCGAGCTCGATGCAGCCGGCACCGTCCTGCACTACAACGCCGCAGAGGCGGCGCTCTCCGGCCAGGAATCGAGCCGCGTCACGGGGACGAATTTCTTTCTCGACGTCGCGCCGTGTACCGCAGTGAAGGAGTTCCAGGGCCGATTCCGATCGTTCATGGAGCTCGAGTCGGCGTCAGAGAGCTTCGACTTCACCTTCTCCTTCCCGACCCACACCGCCCAGGTGCGCATTGTCTTCGTGAGATCGGGTCGAGGGACCGCCTTCGTCCTCGTCCGATCAAAGACCTCGCGGGCCCCCGGCGCCTAGGGTGGGCAGGATCCATCGCCAGGGGCGTTGCTACTGCTCGCAGGGCAGGTTGGCGCCAGATGCTTCTGCCTACTTCTGCCTGGCGTACAGATCGATCACCCGCTCCAGCGCGTGCCGGCAGACGGGGCAGAACGGCACGCGGTTTCTGGTAAACATGATGCAGTCGGCTGCCGGGCGGTAGTAGCCCTTCGCCTCGTAGTTCGCGCCTTCGAAGGCGCCGACTTTTTTCGCGTGGGTTTCGGCGCCGAGGCGTTTCTCCTCTTCGTCGCGCTGGCGGGTGAAGAGGGCGTCCATGTCGGACTCGGGGCGGTTCTCGCTGCGGATCTTTCGCCGCTCGACCTGGATCTCACGCGAGCGGGCTTCGAAGGCCTCTTTGCCCCACGGCGTCGGCAGGGGCGTGCCGGGTTCGACGAGGCTCTTCCACTTGAGCGTCGCCGGGTCGAGGAGGGCGGTGACGTTCGCCTCCCACGGTTCGAGGCGGTTGGCGGCCGGGGCGTAGGCGACGTCCGAGGTGTAGTACTCGTCGGCGAGCGCCGCGAGATGATGGCCGAACTCGTGCACGAAGACGTAGGGCGTGAACTCGTTGTCCGCGGA
>JAYTAM010000085.1:0-4453 GCA_043737505.1 Thermoanaerobaculia bacterium | reverse complement strand
CTTCGTGGCTCAGCTCCGGCGGAGCTCCGAGCTCATGAAGGCACAGCACCTCCTGTGGGGCGTCGAGCGCCGCACTCTGGCGATGCTGCGATCCGGCGAGCTCGACAAGATCAAGCTGCGCGGGCATCTCGGGGCGCTCGCCGATGCCCGGCGGCTCGACCCGGCCGAGGTCGCCGTGCCCGTTCTGCAGGGAAGCCAGCACCTGATGCTCGGCGAAGCGGAGCCGGCGCGGCGGGCCTATTACGCCGCCAATCAGCTAGAGCCGCGGCCCGAGATCCTGGTGAACCTTGGCAAGGTGAACTATTCGATCGGAGCGCAGAAGCGCGCGGTGACCCATTTCGCCCAGGCGGTACTGCTCGATCCGCGCCTGATCAAGGAGGTGCCGCCGGCCCTCGAGGCGACGGTCCTAGACGCCCTGCGACGTCAGGACGATCCGTACGGTCCGGACGAGGATTGAAAGATCCAGCCAGAGGGTGCGATTGGCGATGTAGGCGAGGTCGTAGCGCAGCTTGTTCTCGGGCGTGGAGTGGTACTCGCCGTTGACCTGGGCGAGACCGGTGAGGCCGGGGGGCGCGGCGAAGCGCTCGGCATAGCCCGGGACGTGGACGAGATGCTGCTGCACGAAGCCGGGGCGTTCCGGGCGCGGGCCCACGAGGCTCATCTCACCGGCGAGGACATTCCACAGCTGCGGCAGCTCATCGATCCGGTAGCGGCGCAGGAAGCCGCCCACCGGCGTCAATCGCGGATCGTTGCGCTCTGCCAGCACCTCTCCCGACGCGCGTTCGGCGTCCCGGCGCATGGTGCGGAACTTGACCACCCGGAACGGCCGCAGCGCCCGCCCGACTCGATCCTGGCGGAAGAGCACCGGCCCGGCGGAGGTCAGGCGCACCGCGACGGCCGCCATGACAATGAACGGAGAGGCGGCGACCGCGAGCGCCGCCGCGCCGCCCAGATCGAACAGGCGCTTGACCGGCATCGCCGCCCGCCAGTCGCCTTCGCGTATGACTTCGATGAGCGGCAGATCGTTGATCCAGCGGTAGCGCATGGTGCCGATGAGGCTCTCGAACGGGCCGGGCAGGAGGAGGATCGTCGGGCGCCGCGCGCGGGTGCCGGCGAGCTCGCCGATGAGCGCGGTCTGCCAGTCGTCGGGCTCCGGCGCGAGAATCACGTCGTCGACCTCGCCACTCTGCAGCAGGCGCTCGAGCTCGGCGGCGTTCGTCAGGCGCGGCCCCAGAGCCTCGGAGCCGTCGGCGGCGTCGGGCGCGTCGGCAGAGTCGCCGGGCATCGGATATCCGGCGGGTTCACTTCCGGGTACCGGCCCCCCGGCGGCTTCCTTGCCGGGTACCGGTAGATACCCGCGCACCTCGAGGCCATGGAAGTGGTGCTCGCGGATCTTCCGTGCCACGTCGATGGCGGCCGGTCCGCAGCCCACCAGCACCACCTGACGCATCGGCGTGCGAATGAAACTCTGCAGAAAGACTCGCCAGACGACGAGCAGCGCGATGTTGAGCAGCGCGAAGAGCAGCAGCACCGAACGCGGAAAGGTCTGGCTGGCGAGAAAGAGCCCGCTGGCGAGCGCCAGGGTCTGGAACAGGACCGCGAGGCTTACCCAGCGCGCGATCTCGAGGCGGGGCCGCTTGCTCCGCGAGGTATAGAGACCGAAGAAGTAGAGCGCCACGGGCTGCGAGGCGACGACCCAGATCCAGACCTGGTCGAAGTAGGCGAGGCGCTCGAGCGGCAGGATGTCGGCAGAACCCGGAAGTACGGCGACGAGGCGAATCTGGAAGGCGAGATAGAGCGCCGCCCAGGCGACCGCAAGGTCGCCGGCGATCGACCAGAAGCGCCAGGCGTCGGCCTGGGAAGTTTCATGGTGCACGGCACGGACTCTATCGGACGGGCCGCGCCGGCTCCTCCTCCGGGCAGAGCCGCCGCCGACGTGGCGCCAGCGCCGCCTCCTCCGCCGCGCCGCCGCCTCCGCCTCCTCGTTGACAGCCTCGCCGCCGGGAGCTACGCTTTTCCTGCATTCGGAGCGGTCCGAAGAGCGCAGCGGCGAGACGGAGACGATCCCGTTCGACCGCCCAGCGCTTCGGGCTCGGCAACCTGGGGCGGACACCCAAGGTGCCCTCCCGTCGCGCGAGCGGCGGGGATGCGGCCGCGCTAGGCAGCCCCGCTGAAGGGGCACCCGGCGGCAACCAAGTGTCCGGACGTCCACACCCGCTCCCATGGCTGCCGGCGAGCGGGTTTTTTGTTTTCGCACGAAACGGAAGAGGAGGCGGACTTGAAGGTCATCGAACATCTGGAACGCGCCAAGGAACCGCTCATCAGCTTCGAGATCATTCCGCCACTGCGCGGTGGCGACGTGCGGAATCTCATGGCGCTGATCGAGGACCTCTCTCCGTTCCGGCCGCCGTTCATCGACATCACCAGCCACGCCGCGGAGGTCTTCTACGAGGAGACAGCGGCGGGAATTCAGCGCCGTGTGAAACGCAAGCGCCCGGGGACGATGGGCGTCTGCGCGCTGGTGCAGAACAAGTACGGCATCGACGCGGTGCCGCACGTCCTCTGCCGCGGTTTCACCCGCGAGGAGACCGAGGACTTTCTAATCGAGCTGCGCTACCTCGGCATCGACAACGTCCTCGCCGTGCGCGGTGACGACAGCGGCTACGAGAAGCCGCTGCGCGAGGGGCGCAGCGCCAACCGCTTCGCGGTCGACCTGGTGGCGCAGATCGACGCCATGAATCATGGCCGCTATCTGGCCGAGGATCTTCTCGACGCCGAGCCGTCGAGCTTCTGCATCGGCGCCGGCGGCTATCCCGAGAAGCATTTCGAGGCGCCGAATCTGGCCGCCGACATCCGTCAGCTCCAGGCCAAAGTCGACGCCGGGGCGAGCTACGTCGTCACCCAGATGTTCTTCGACAACCGGCACTACTTCGCCTTCGTCGAGGCCTGCCGGAAGGCCGGCATCACCGTGCCGATCATCCCCGGCCTCAAGGTGCTGTCGTCGCGGGCGCAGCTCGCGTCGGTGCCGCGCAACTTCTATGTCGAGATCCCCGCCGCGCTCGCCGATGCGATCACCGACGCCCCCGACCCCGAAGTGCTCGGGGTCGGCGTGGCGTGGGGCCGGAAGCAGGTCGAGGAGCTCCTCGCCTACGGCGTCCCGGCGGTGCACTTTTACGTCATGCAGAGCGCCACGGCGGTGAAGCTGGTGATGCAGGATCTGCGGTAGGAACGAGCAGACGATTGGGCGCCGCCGGAAGATTCGGCATCGCCGGACGGCTCGGCCTGGCCGGCTTGCTGGTGCTCGCCGGCTGCGAGCGTCGCGAGCCGGCAGCCAGTGGGCCGGTGCCGTTCGCGGCGGTGCGCTATCAGGACATCGTCGTCGACCAGGCGCGCTACGGCACCTTCGACCCGGCGACCGCCGTCCACACCTGCGCCGACGAGTCGCGTGACAGCTTCGTGCTCTCCGCCGGCGAAGGCCGCGTCTTCAGGGTGACGGTGCAGGGGCCGTCGGAGCTTCTCCTCGGAGGATGTGTTGCAGGGGTCGAGGGGGCGAGCCGTCGGAGCCGTCCGAGCCGTTCGGGTGACGCTCTCCGGGTCCGCATCTCGCGGCCGGACGGCACGCTCCAGGAAGAGTCGGTCGCTCTGGGTACCGGCTGGGCGGTGCGCCAGATGGCGCTCGCGCCCGCCACCGCCGGGAACGAGGTCGAGCTCGAGATCGACCTCGAGATCACCGCCCTGCTCTCCGCCGGCGCCCGCGTCTACGTCGACAACTTCGCCGTGCGCACGGAGCTGCCGGCCGCTCCTCCTCCCGCAGCGCGCCGCGTGATCCTCATCTCGCTCGACGCCTTTCGCGCCGACGCGATCGATGCGATCGATGCGATCGATGCGACCGATGCGACCGATGCGGCCGGCGGCAGTGGCGGCATCGTGAGTCGCACGGCGACGCCGGTGCTCGACCGCCTGGTTGCGGAGTCCGAGCGCTTCACGCCGCACTGGGCGCAGGAGATCTCGACCAAAACCTCGCACGCTTCGATCCTGACCGGCCTGCCGGTCGAGCTCCACGGTGTGGACCGCGAGGCGCGGCCGCTGCGGCCGGAGATCACAACCCTCGCCGAGCGGCTGGCGGCGGCGGGCGCCGCAACCGGCGCATTCATGCAGACGGCGCCGTTCTTCGCCGAGAAGTTCGCCCTCGATCAGGGATTCGACGACTATCGGCTCAAGGGATGGACAGTCGAGCAGGAGTTGCGGCTGGCGGCCGACTGGGCGAGCGCTCATCGCGACCGGAGCTCGTTCCTCTTCGTGCACCTCTACGGCGCCCATTCGGACTTCGGCATCCTGCCCTACGAGGCTGCCGGCGTGACCCGCGGCACCGTGGAGGAGCGGTTCGGTGTCGAGGGCTACGGCTGTCGCGGCGAGAGCTGCGCCAGCCGGATGCTGCTGGGGATCAACTACA
>JAYTAM010000084.1:0-10228 GCA_043737505.1 Thermoanaerobaculia bacterium | reverse complement strand
GAGCCGGTAGCGCCGCCCGCCGCGGCGGGCGGCGACCGGCTCGCCATCGAGGAAGCGCAAAAGATCCGCCGCCAGCTCGCCGGCATCGGCGTAGCGCTCGTGCGGCGCCTTGCGCAGCGCCTTGAGGCAGATCTCGTCGAGATCGCGGCTAAGCGCCGTCCGCTGCATTCCTCCGGGGGTCCTCGCGTCCCATCTTGAGGATTCACTCACCGCTTGGCGCGCGGCGGTCGACGGCGGCTCGGGATCGGTCCCGAGGACCGCGCGCTCGAGCACCACGGCGGAACCCTCATCTCCGGCGAACGGGCGTCGCCCCGCCAGCAGCTCGTAGAGAATGGTCCCGAGCGCGTAGACGTCGGAAGCGGTAGTCACCGGCTCGCCACGAAACTGCTCGGGGCTGGCGTAAGCCGGCGTCAAAGCCCGGGACTCGGTGCGAGTGAGCGCGAGACTCTGGCGCGTGTCGGGATCGACGAGCTTGGAGATTCCGAAATCGAGCAGGCGCGGGCGCCCTTCCCGATCGATCAGCAGATGGCCCGGCTTGAGGTCACGATGCACTACCCCGCGGGCATGGGCGAAGCGCACGGCGTCGAGAACCGTGACGAAGAGTTCTATACGGGCGCGCACGTCGAGCGCCCGAGCGCGCGCCCAGGTGAGCAGATCCTCCCCTTCGACGAGCTCGAGAGCGAGGAACCAGGTGCCGTCCGGCGCACGGCCGCCGGCGAGGAAGCGCGCGATCCCAGGGTGCTCTAGCGACGAGAGGATGCGCACTTCGTCGCGGAACCGGCGCACCGCCTCGTCGTCGAACACCGGCCGGTCGATGACCTTGAGCGCTACGGCGCGCTTGAAGTCCTCGGTCTCCTCCTCGGCGAGAAAGACCCGCCCCATGCCGCCGCGCCCGAGCTCGCGCACAATCCGGTAGGGGCCCACACGATCCGGAAGCGGCGCTTCGCGCTCCTCCTGCAGGTCGCCGGGACGCCAGACGGAACGATCCAGCGGCGATCCGGTCTCGCCGGAGCTGTCGAGGAGCTGCGCGAGCTCCGCTCCCAGGGCGGGGTCGCCGGTCGCGACCTCGTCCACCAGCTCCCGCCGCCCGGCATCGTCGAGCTCGAGGGCGCGCGCGAAGAGCTCGGGAAGGGCTTCGCTCATGAAGACTGCGACTTTACGACGAGATGAGCCGCTGGAAGGTCGACTTACGCGTAGCTGGTATGACAACCCCTACGGCCGCCCGATTTCGAATCATTCTCCAATGGCTGGGAGCAACCTTCGCACTGGCCATCCTCTCGACTCCCATCGTCGACGCCCAAGCTGCCATCGGCCTCTCCGCCGTACGCGCCCAGGCGTTCTTCAACGAGACGATCGACGGCTTCCCGCCGGAGCAGGACGACGCTTTTGCCCAGGCGCTCGCCGCCGGCGACTTCAACGGCGACGGCGCACAGGATCTCGCGACGGGGATTCCCGGGGACAACGGGCCCAGCGACCTGCCGCTCGACAGCGCCGGCGCGGTCGTCGTGCGCTGGGGAGTTCCCGGCAAGGGGCTCTCGACGACTCTTGCACCGTCGCTTCTCAGCCTCTACGCGGCCGGCGGGCCGACGCAGGCGCACGCCGGCGATCTCTATGGCCATGCCCTGGCCGCCGGGGACTTCAATGGGGACGGCCGCGCCGACCTCGCGGTCGGTATTCCGTGGTTCAGCACGACCGTCGGCGACGACTACGACATGGGAGCCGTCGCGATTCATTATGGCGAGCCCGGAGGCATCCAGCTCGCCGCCGAGCACCTCCTCCGCTCCGGTACGGCGGGTAACGTTCCCATCCCGACTGGGAGCCGGACCCTGTTCGGCTGGGCGCTCGCAGCTGGAGACTTCGACGGCGACGGCTTCGCCGACCTTGCGGTGGGGGCTCCCCAGAACTGCTGCGGCAGCAACGGTGGAGGCGGGGTGGTCGTCCTGCACGGCGGCATCGGTGGCCTGTTTCCTGTCGTCGCCTATCTGATTCATCAGGACGATCCCCAGGTCCCCGATGTTGGCGAGGATCCGGACGATTTCGGTTACTCGCTCGCCGCCGGAAACTTCAACGGCGACTTCCGCCTCACCGGCAACGGGACTTTCCCGATCGACGACCTGGCGATGTCGGCGCCAGGCGAGGACGGCATCGGCGCGGTCATGGTCATGCTCGGCAGCGAGTTCGGCCTCATCTTCTCCAACAGCGCCTACCTCGGTGCGGGCGACGTCGGCGGGGTGGGAGAGGCGGGCGACCGATTCGGCCAGAGCCTCGTGGCGGGTAATTTCGACGGCGATGTCGAGTGTCTTCCCTTCCTCTTCTGCACTTCGATCGATGACCTGGCCATCGGGACGCCATACGCTGACCTCGGCTCCAGCAACGAAGATATCGACGCCGGCGAGGCGACGGTCCTCTATGGAGTCGCCAACGGGTACTTCGACCTGGCACGCACCGACCACCTGACGCAGGGCGCGATCTTCGGCTCGACGGTTTTCGACCAAACCGGCGACCTCTTCGGCGCCGCACTCGCCGCCGGCGACTTCGATCTGGACGGCCGGGACGACCTCGCCATCGGCCAGCCGGGCGAGGACGTCGGCGGCACCGACCGCGGCGGCGTGACGATCCTCATGGGCGCGGTCGGGGGGCTCTACGACCGCTTCCGATTCCTGGCCGCGGGAATCAACGGTGTCCTGCCCGGACCTCAGGAAGGCTCGCGGATGGGCTTCAGCCTCGCCGTCGGCGATTTCGAGGGCAACGCCCACGCGGACCTCGTCATCGGGATTCCGCACCGCGATCAGGCGGGCATGGACAACGCAGGCGCAGAGTCGATCCTCTACGGTGCGATGTTCGCCGACGGCTTCGTGAGTGGCGACGGCGGGTACTGGTCGGAGTACAACCCGTGAGCGCGGTCCCGCTCAGCGCTCTTCTGCGGATGCCGCCCCTGCTCCTCCGGCGAGCCGGGCGCGCAACCAGGCGCGCGCGAACTGCCAGTCTCGCTTGACGGTGGCCGGGGAGATGTTGAGGCAGCTCGCGATCTCCTCGACCTCCATCTCGACGAAGTAGCGCATCTCCACCACCCGGGTCTGGCGCGGATAACGCTCGGCGAACTGGGTGAGCGAGCGGTCGAGATCGAGTAGCTCGACCTCGGTGCCGTGCCGGGACTGGATGGTGACCGGCGCTTCGCCATCCTCGCGCGCCCGTTTCCGGGAGTTCCGCGCGCGCGCGTGGTCGACCAGCACACGCCGCATCATCATCGCCGCGAGACCGAAGAAGTGCGCGCGGTCGCGCCAGTCGATTCCCTGCTGCTGAAGCAGGCGCATGTAGGCCTCGTGCACCAGGTCGGTCGATTGCAGGGTGTGCCCGGCGCGTTCACGCCGCAGCTGCGACGCCGCGATCTTCTTGAGCTCGAAATAGATCCGCTGGAGCAGCTCCTCGCCGGCGACGGCGTCCCCGCTTCTCCAGGCTCTGAGGAGTCCCGTGACCTCGCGGGCCGCAGCGTCGAGCCGGGACACGGGGTGCGCCTACTCCGGCGGAGAAACCGGGGCGGATGGCGGCACTGCGATGGGCTCGACGGGCGGCGGCGACGGCGGCTTCGGCGCGCGATTCGGCGCGAAGGCGGCCAGCGGATCGTTCGGGTTCTCGCGCGTCACTTCGCGATAGCCGACCGCCTCGGGGGGCGTGTTCTCCAGCAGGTAAGCCTGATCCTCGAGAGTCGCCAGGTAGGTTCGCATCTGCTCTTCGAAGCGCACTTTCTGCTCCTCGGCTCCAAGCTCGTCCTTCACTTCGGCGAACGGGCGGAGCGAGCTCTCGGTGCGCTCGAGAACCTGCAGCAGGTGGAGTCCGCCGCGGGCCTCCACCGGCGAGGAGACGGCTCCGGCGACCAGCCCGGCGACCGCTGCATCGAGAGCCGGCGCGAGCTCCCCGGCTTCGACCCAACCTAGGTCCACCGGGCCGGTGGCGTCGCCGCCGCCGAGCCGGGCGACGACGTCGGCCATCGCCTCACCACCTGCCAGGGCCGTGCGCATCTGCTCGGCGAGGGCGCGGGCCCTCTCTCCGGCGAGCTTCTCTGCCGGAATCACGATCTCCTGCACCTTGGCTCGGGCCGGAATGCGGAACTCCTCCTGGCGCTCGCGGTAGGCGCGCTGCAGCCACTCGTCGTCCACCTCCACCTTGGAGCGTACCTCGCGCTGAATGACCGCGTTCACCCGGATCGAGCGCGACGTGCGCTCGCGGAAGTCGGCGAGCGTCATGCCGGCGCCGCGGAGCGCGTTGGCGAAGGACTCCTCGGTGGTGAGATTCATCCGGTTGCGCGTCCCGTCCATGGCCTCGTCGAGCTCGGCCTTGGACGGTTCGATGATGAGCTGCCGGGCACGCGAGAGCAGCAGCATCTCGTCGAGAATCTCGCGCATCGTCGCCTTGCCCGCGTCCGCCGCCAGCTCGCGCCGTTCCTCGATCGGGATCTCCGACTCGGAGATGGCGCGTTCGCGCGCCCGCTTGCGCTCTCGATAGTCGTACAGCGTGGTGATCTCGTCGTTGACTCGGAGGACGATACCGTTCAGCTCCTCGGCCGGCGCCGGATCGGCGGGGAACGTGCTCAGGACCAGGGCGGCGACGACGACTCTGTTCAGGAATTCAACGCTCTTCATGCGGCCTCGATATCGGGAGCGACCCGCGGTAGTTGAATGGCAGATTGCGGTCGTACACCGCCACAGTGTAACGGCTCTGGGCATCGGCGAACAGGGTTCGGAGACGGGCATCCGCGCTCGCCTCGCGCAGGCGTAGCCGAATCTCCGGCGTGACGTCGGCCAGGGTCTGACTCTCCGCGGGCCAGC
Organism: Thermoanaerobaculia bacterium; assembly: GCA_043737505.1. Taxonomy (GTDB): domain Bacteria; phylum Acidobacteriota; class Thermoanaerobaculia; order Multivoradales; family JAGPDF01; genus JAGPDF01. Next base: position 5,402 of record JAYTAM010000084.1, on the reverse strand, counting down.
GCTCGACGACCTCGAAAAGGTGAAAGCCGTAGTCGGCGGCCACCACGTCGCTCACCTTGCCGACCTCCAGGCGAAAAATGAGGTCGGCGAACGCCGGCGGCAGCTCGTCTTTCGCCAGAACCCCCTGATCGCCGCCCGCGGGTGCCGTTGCCGCGGAGCTGACCTTGGCGAGCACCGTCTCGAAGGGGAGGCCTGCGACCAGCTCGCGCCGCGCGCGCTCTGCCACCAGGCGGTCGTCGACCAGAATCTGCCGCAGGTGGACCCGAACCGGGCGGGTGAACTCGCCGGCGTGGGCGGCGAAGTAGGCGGCAATCTCGGCAGCGCCCGGCTCCGGCACCGGATGGGCGGCCAGAAGGGGCTCGACCGCCTCGGCCGCCGGCAAAGACTCGCCGATGAGACCGCGCTCGCGCGCCAGCATGGCGAGCATCTCTTCGCGCACGAACTGGTCGAAGAGCCGCGACAGGACCTCGCTCGCAAGACCGCCGCCGGGCTCGCCGAGATTGCGCTCGAGGTAGGCGTCGAAGGCAGCGGCGCGCAACTCCCGATCGCCGACCCTGGCGACGAGGTCGGGCGACGGCAACGGCGCCTCTTCGCGGCAGCCGGCGGCGAGCGGAGCCAGCAGAGCGAGCAGCGCCAGCGGCGCCGCCCGCCGGAGCGGACCGTGGGGTGGTCTCGGTCGAACGCGCCGAGCGCTCATGCCGCGAGCTCCGCCAGGACCGCGCGCGCGGCATCGATCACCGACAGGCCGGGGGGCAAATCGAGCGTCAGCACGCCAGTCGGACTGAACGCCGCGCCGGAGCGGGTCGAGACGTAGCGGATCAGCCGGTCGACGTCGATCCGGGCGTCGCGCCGCAGCCGGAAGATCAACTGGCCGCCCGTGGCCGAGATCGCCTGGACGCGGAGCGCCTCGGCGGCGCGTTTGAGATCGACCAGGTCGAGGAGGGCGAGAACCGACTTGGGCGGCCGTCCGAAGCGATCGGTGAGCTCCTCCAGGAGCTCCTGCCGCGGCAGCTCCGCGGTCGCGAGCTTGCGGTAGATCTCCATCCGCAGGTTCTCGTCGGCGATGTACTCCTTCGGAATCGTCATCGCGAGCGGCAGATCCAAAGCCACGCTCGGCCCCTCCTCCACGCTCTCGCCTTTGAGCTCGCGTACCGTCTCTTCGAGCATCTTGAGGTAGGTCTCGATGCCGAGCTCGGCGATGTGACCGCTCTGTTCGCCTCCGAGCAGGTTTCCTGCGCCGCGGATCTCCAGGTCCCGCCCGGCGATGCGGAAACCGGCGCCGAGCTCGGTGAACTCGCGCAGGGCCTCGAGACGGCGCCGCGCCTCCTCGGTGAGCGGCGCGTCCGGGGGGACGAGCAGGTAGCAGTAGGCGAGCTCGCGGCTCCGGCCGACCCGCCCGCGCAGTTGATAGAGCTGCGCCAGGCCGAAGCGATCGGCGCGGTGGACGATCATCGTGTTGACGGTCGGAATGTCGATTCCGTTCTCGATGATCGTCGTGGCGAGCAGCACGTCGTACTCGCGTGCGGTGAAGGCGTGCATCCGACGGTAGAGCTCGCGTTCGTCGAGCTGACCGTGGCCGATGGTGATGCGCAATCCGGGAATGAGCTGCCGCAGGACGCCCGCCATCTCTTCGATCGACTCGACCCGGTTGTAGACATAGAACACCTGCCCGCCGCGTTCGAGCTCGTATTCGATCGCTTCGCGCACCAGTTCCTCGGAGAATGGCAGGACCGCGGTCTCGATCGCCATGCGGTCCTTCGGCGGCGTCTCTATCACCACCATGTCGCGCACTCCGGCGAGCGAGAGCTGGAGCGTCCGCGGCAGCGGCGTCGCCGACATCGCCAGGACGTGCACGTTCTTCTTGAGCTGCTTCAGGCGCTCTTTCTGGGCGACGCCGAAGCGCTGCTCCTCGTCGACGATGACCAGACCGAGGCGGTGGAACTCGACGTCCTTCGACAGCAGCCGGTGCGTCCCGAGAGCGATGTCCACCTTGCCGGCCGCGAGGCGCGTTTTCAGATCCTTGAGGTCCTTGCCCACCCGCAGCCGCGACAGGCGCTCGATGGTGACCGGAAAGCCCTCGAATCGGCGGGTGAACACCTCGAGGTGCTGGTCGGCGAGAATCGTCGTCGGGGCGAGGACCGCGACCTGGTAGCCGGCGTCGACGGCGCGAAATGCGGCGCGCATGGCAACCTCGGTCTTGCCAAAGCCGACGTCGCCGCAGAGCAGCCGGTCCATCGGTTTCGATTGCCCGAGATCCTCGAGGACGATGGTGATGGCGTCGGCCTGGTCGGGAGTCTCTTCGAACGGGAAGGCGGCCGAGAACTGGCGCTCGAGGTCGGTGGAGCCGACGAGAATCGGCGCCCGGGCGAGCTGGCGCTCGGCGTAGAGCTTGAGCAGCTCTTCCGCCATGTCGCGCATGCCGGTGCGGACCTTCGACTTGGTCTTGTTCCACGACGAGCCGCCGAGCTGGTCGAGCCGGGGAGCGATGCCCTCGATGCCGCTGTATTTCTGGATGAGGTCGAGGCGGGCGAGCGGCACGAGCAATCGCTTGCCGCCGGCATACAGAATCTCCATCACCTCGTTGTCGGCAGCGGCAGGGCCGGCCATGGGCCGGAGCGACGAGGGCAATGGCGCAGGCCCGGCGTCGGAGGGGCCGGAGGGGGCGGAGGGTCCGCCGACGGAGCGCAACGCCACGAACTGGCCGATTCCGTGGTCGTTGTGGACGACATGGTCGCCGACCTTGAGGTCGCGCAGCGTGGCGAGGAACGGGCCGAAACGGCCGCGGCCGCGTTTGCCGCCGCGCGCCAGCGGCCGCGCCAGGAGCTGTGTCTCGCCGTAGATAGCGACCCCGGCGACCGGCAGGCGGTAACCGCGCTCGATCTCCCCGGTGACCAGCTCGACTCCACCGCTCCCGAGCACGACGTCGCGTCCCTCGAGGAGCTCCGAGAGGGCCGCGTGACGCTCGGCCGGCGCGACGAGCAGCAGCCGTTCGTCGCGCGAACGCGTCGCCGCGACCTCGTGCGGGAAGCGCGGCAGCTGGCCGTGAAACAGGTCGGTCGCGAAAACCCCGAAGTCGGCGGAGTCGGCGGAAGGGGCGAGTGGCTCGATCGCCGCCTGAGCGCCCTCGATGAGCGCCACCACCGCCGCGACGGGATGCTCCAGCAGCTCCGGCTCGATGGCGAATCGCGAATGCTCACGCCGCGCCGCGAACTCCTCTGCCAGACGCCGACCGTGATGGACGGCCTCGGCGACGAGGGTCGCCGGATCGTGCGCCACCCACAGGGCGTCCGGCAGGAGCTCGGCGAGCGAGAGGCTCCGCGGCGCGATGAGCGGTAGGAGATTCTCCCAGCCGGCGAATCGCCCGCCGTCCGCCAGGGTGGCCATATGGTCGCGCGTCTCCCGCCCGGGCTCGTCGCCGGCGACCTCGGCCAGCACCCTGGCCAGGCGGCGGGCGGATTCCGGACCTTCGGGGAAGAGCGCCAGAGGCAGGACTGCCGCCTCGCGCAGCTCATCGTGCGAACGTTGCGAGTCGACCTCGAATCGGCGCAGGCTCTCGATCTCGCTGCCGAAGAGGTCGAGACGCAGCGGCTCGTCGTCGCCGGCGGCGAAGACATCGAAGACTCCGCCGCGCACCGCGAAGTCGCCGACCTCGCCGACCAGGTCGACGCGGCGGTAGCCCTGCGACGTGAGCTGGCGCGCGAGCTGTTCGAGATCGACCTCTTCGCCGCGTCGAAGGAGGATCGGCGCCAGACCCGAGGCCTCCGGCAGGCGCCTGAAAAGGGCGCGCGGCGTGACCAGCAGCGCCCGCAGACGACCGGCCAGAGCGTCGGCGAGCGCCGTGACCTCCTGCGCGCGCACGGTGAGCGACGCCTCGGCCTCCTGATACGGCGAGAGGGAGGGGGTGGCGAAGTAGCCCCCGACCCCCTCACCCGCAACCAGGCGCAGGCTCTCGAGCCAGGCGAGGGCGTCCGACTCGTGCGGCACGACGACGACGAGCGGCCGCCTCGCCTCCTCCGCGACGAGATCGAAGATCCACGCCGCGGCGGCGGGCGGCAGACGCGTGGCGCGTCCACGGCCGGCGGCGAGGCGGGAGGAGAAGGCGGTGAAAAGAGGACTTTGGGCGATCCGCCGGGAGAGTTCTCCCCACGGCGCGGGACGGCTCATGCCGGCGATTCTATCGGTTGTCAGGTCTCCGGGGTCCGGGTAGCATGGCTCGATTCGCTGAAACAGATCCGGAGGCACCATGAGCGGGGCAGATATCTGGTCGATGTTGTTCGTCTTCATGCTGGCCGGCTTCATCGGTTTCGAGGTGATCCGTAACGTCTCGCGGCTCCTGCACACGCCTCTGATGTCCCTCACCAGCGCCATCTCGGCGATCGCCATCGTCGGCTCGATCCTGCTCGCCGGGGAGGCTCACGATCCCCTGACGACGACCCTCGCTGCAATCGCCGTCGGCGCCTCGATGACCAACATCGTCTCGGGCTTCCTGATCACCGATCGCATGCTCAAGATGTTCAAGAAGCGCGAGGATCCCAAGCCGTGATCGTCCACCTCGTCTCGTTCTGCTACCTGGTCGCGACCGGGCTCTTCGTCCTCGCGCTCAAGTGGCTGTCGCACCCGACGACGGCGCGGCGCGGCGTCCTCGCCGGTGTCGCCGGCATGACCGCCGCGATCGCCGGCACGCTGCTCTTTCCGGAGATCGTCGAATACCGCTGGATCGTCATCGCGCTCATCGTCGGCGCGGTCATCGGCGTTCCGCTGTCGCGGGTGCCGCTCACCGCGGTGCCGCAGCGGACCGCCCTGGCGCTCGCCTTCGGCGGCACGGCGGTGGGTCTCGTCGGGACCGCGAAGTACATGCTCTGGCTCGATCAACCGGGAGAGCTGACGACGTTTCGCACCGTCGCCATCAGCATCGAAGTCCTGCTTGGCTTCCTCACCCTGACCGGCGCTCTCATGGCCGCGGGCAAGCTCCAGGAGATCATCCCGACCCGGCCGGTCACCTACCGCAACCAGAACCTCGTCACCTTCCTGCTCCTCGCCATCGCCGTCGGCAGCGTCGTCATGCTGGTGCGCGATCCGACGCAGTGGCAGTACTTCGCCGTCCTCGCCGGCCTGGCGCTGGTCTTCGGTGTCATCCTCATCCTGCCGATCGGCGGCGCCGACATGCCGACGGTGATCGCTCTGCTCAACAGCTACGCCGGCCTGGCCGCGGTGGCGATGGGATTCGTCCTGCAGAACAAGCTCCTGATCACCGCCGGCGCGCTCGACGGCTCCTCCGGCTTCATCCTCGCGGTCATCATGTGCAAGGCGATGAACCGCTCCTTCGCCAACGTCCTGTTCGGGGCGTTCGGGCAGGTTCAACCCGCCTCCGCGGCCGGCGAGCAGGGGATCTACAAGGGCGC
>JAYTAM010000083.1:0-10241 GCA_043737505.1 Thermoanaerobaculia bacterium | reverse complement strand
GTCTGGCGCCGGCAGGCCGCAGGCCCCTTGCTTCCGGGGCCTTCCGACGTGCTCGCCGGTTGGATCCCCCCGTGGCATGTCATGGGGCTCATGCGTTTCGTTTTCCTGCCGCTCGTCTGCGGCGCGGAAACGCATCTCGTCAAGCCGGCTGTACAGACTCTCGGAGTCTGGCTCGAGACTGCCGAGCGCGTCGGTGCGACGTTCACCGCCGCCTCCGACTTCGCCCTCCGCACAGCAGTGCACATCGCCGGGAAAAAGCGTCTCGACCTCCGCGCCCTGCGTTACGTTGCCACCGGTGGAGAGCCGGTCCGTGGGTCGACGATCGCAGCCTTCGAGAGGCGCTTCGATCTCCCCGGCGTCGTCCGCCCCGCCTACGGGCTAGCGGAGGCGACCCTCGCGGTGACCTCCGTCCGGTTGGGAGAGCCGATCTCGACCGACGCCGCGGGCAATGTCTCTTGCGGCCGGCCTCTTCCGGGCACTTTTGTCCGCATCGTCGGCGAGCGCGGCGCCCTCTGCCCACCGGGAGCTCCGGGAGAGATTCATGTCCGCAGCGAGAGCCTGTTCTCGAGCTACTTCGACGACGCGCCGGACGCCAGCCGGCGTCTGGAAAGCGGATGGCTCGCGACCGGGGACTGGGGGCATCTCGGGCCCGACGGCGAGCTGTTCGTCGTCGGCAGGCGGAGAAATCTTCTCAAGCATGGCGGAGCCACCTTCGCACCGCGCGAGCTCGAGGAGGCGGCCGAACGCCTCCATGGCGTCCTAGGATCGGCCGCCATCTCCCTCGCACGCGGTGAGTCGGAACCGTCGGTTCTGGTGGTCGTCGTCGAAGTGGCCCACCCCTGCGATCGGGAGCCCGGCGGGCTCGCGCTCGAGGTCGCCGCGGCGATTCGCAGCGAGGTGGGTTTCCTTCCCGGCGAAGTGATCGTCGTCAGATCCGGAACTCTGCCGCGGACGGAGAGCGGCAAGCTCCGCCACGCCGAGCTCGCGCGCGCCTTCGCCTCGGGGGCTCTGCCGCCGGAGCGCGTCCTCTACGGACGGCTATCCGGCTGGATTTCTTAGCAGGCGCCGGAGGAGGCCGAGGCTCAGCTGGTGCGGCGCCCGGCGCAGGAGTGCCTCGAACCACGACGCGACCGCAGCCGGCGCTTCGGCCGTGGCCGCCACGGACGGGCCGCTGACGATGCGCACCCGGCTTCCCATCCAGAGCGCGGCCACAGGCGCGATTCGAGCGCCGCTCAGACGGGCGAGCGCGAATCCACCCCGCCCGAGGTCCACCCGCCGGCCGAGGAGCTCGCCAGAGATGGCCGAACCGTGCGGGCCTTCGAGCGCGGTCACCACCAGCTTGCCGTTGCGCAGAGCGGCGAGGGTCTTGCGCAGCGCTTCGGTTCGCGACTCGAGCGGCCCGCCGGTGAGCGCGCTCACTTCGTCCGCTCCGGGCAGATGCAACGGAGACCAGCGCAGTGCCACCCGCTGCGTCCGCAGCAGGTCGAGTCCGGCGGCCAGCAGAAACAGCGCCCCAAGGTGAGCGGTGATGAGCACCAGCGGCGGCCGCAGTCCAGCTGGGTCGGCCTCGTCGGCGAAGCCGACCCGGCGCGCAAACGGCGCCAGCGGAGATCCGGCGGTGCGGCGGACGACCAGCCGATTGCGGGCCTCGTTGGCGGCGATCCTCAGGGCGATTCGTCGGCTCTCGGTGCGGCCTGTCCCGTAGAGGGAGGAAACCTCCCTTGCGGTGGGCCAGCGCCCGGAGACGGCGGCGCGCAGCGCACCGACGGCGGCGGCTCCGGCGAGGGCGCTGCCGACGGGGAGACGCGAGACGGCGAGGCTCTCTTCCAGGCGGTCGAACCAGGTGCGTCCGAGTCGGATCGCGAGCGACTGACCGCTTTCCGCGACGGCCGCGTCCGACCCAGGCACGGCCTCTCCCGGCACCTCAGCGCGCCGGACAGTGAGCCTGAAGCTTGGCGATCAGGCCGCCCACGGTCATCGCATCGTCGAGCAGCAGATCGGGCGGCAACTCGCAGCCCACCTCACGCTCGCAGGCGATGAGCAGCTCGAGCAGGTCGACGGAGTCCAGTCCGATCCCGGAATCGTCGAGCCGCAGGTCCGGGGGAAGCGGCCGTTCCCGCCAGAAAGAAGGCAGATGCTGCCGCACAACGGCGAGCAGACGTTCGCTCGTGTCAGAAGCGAGCTCCGCCGGCTCCGTCAAGGATCGCTCGGGCATGGCGCCGGACTCTAGCAGCCGGTGCGCTTGCGCTAGGCTGCGGGGCGCCATGAGCGAGCTCCGTCGGCGCGTCCTCGAGCGCTTTCTGCGCTACGTCCAGATCGACACCCAGTCCGACGAGAAGTCGACCACCTATCCGTCGACAGCGAAGCAGTACGACCTCCTGCGGCCGCTGGTGGATGAGCTGCGGGCGATCGGCCTGGCCGACGCGGCGATCGACGAGTGGGGCTACGTCATGGCGACGATTCCGGCGACCTCGCCGAAGCCGAACGTGCCGACGATCGGCCTCCTCTCCCACGTCGACACCTCGCCCGAGATGCCCGGCGCCGGAGTCAAACCGATCGTGCATGCCAACTATCGCGGGCAGGATCTCGTCCTGCCCGACGACCCGACGGCGGTGCTGCGCTTCGCCGACAACCCCTGGCTCGCCGAGCAGATTGGCAACGACATCGTGACCGCCTCCGGCACGACACTCCTCGGGGCCGACAACAAGGCCGGCGTCGCCGAGATCGTCAGCGCCGCGGAGTATCTCGTGCAGCATCCCGAAATTCCGCACGGCACGATCCGCATCGGCTTCACTCCCGACGAGGAGGTCGGACGCGGCACCGAGCATTTCGACGTCGCCCGGTTCGGCGCCCTCTGCGCCTACACGCTCGACGGCGAGACGCTGGGCGAGCTTGAGATGGAGAGTTTCTGCGCCGACGCCATGACCCTCACCTTCCAGGGCTTCCACATCCACCCTGGCTACGCCCAGGGCCGGATGGTGAACTCGATCAAGATCGCCGCCGACTTCATCACCCGACTACCCGAAGACCGTCTCTCGCCCGAGACGACCTCGGGCTACGAAGGCTATGTCCACCCCTACGTGGTGACGGCGAGCGTCGAGCGCACGACGGTGCGCCTGCTGGTGCGCGACTTCCAGGTCGCGGGCCTGGCCGAGAAGGAGGCGCTGCTCGCCGAGCTTGCCGAGGCCACCGTCGCCGACTGGCCGGGGGCGACGCTCGAGACCCGGATCGACGAGAGCTACCGCAACATGCGCGTCGTGCTCGACCTGCATCCGCAGGTGATCGAGAACGCCCGCGAGGCGATCCGCCGCGCCGGCCTCACCCTTCGCGAACGGCCGATCCGCGGCGGCACCGACGGTTCGCGCCTGTCGTTCATGGGCCTGCCGACCCCCAACCTCTTCGCCGGCGAGCACAACTTCCACTCCCGCCTCGAATGGGTCTCCGCCCAGGACATGGAGAAGGCAGTCGAGACCATCGTCCAGCTCGTCCAGGTCTGGGAAGAGCGCGCCGGGTAAGAGCCGCCGGCCCGGAGCCGCTAGGGCCGCGGCAGAGCGTCGTACGCCTGCTGGATCCAGGCCGGAGGATCGGGGGAGGGCGAGCGCGGCTTGCCGGCGGTCGTCTCCCAGTGGTGAAGCCACGAAATTCCCCAGGCGCCGACGTAGTCGTCGGGCAACGCATAGGTCGAATCGCGCAGCGCCTCTTCGAGGGTCGCGTAGCGATAGCCGCGCTTCTCCATCAGAGTCGCCAAGCCGCCGAAATGGTCGGCGTTCAGCGAGTTGGCGTGGAGGAGCAGAACCTGGGCGATCTCCCGCCCGGCGACGCGGAGCGACAGTTCTTCGACGAAGGCGAAGACGCCGTCCATGTATTCGAGGTAGGCGGCGGCGACCCGATCGGCCTGGGCCCGGTCGCCTCGCCGCAACGCGTCGGCGTAGACGAAGGCGAAGATGTACTCGTCGTTGTCGATGGTCACCGGCGCGATCGTGTAGCCCTTCTCGGCGAGGAACTTCTCGAAAGCGCGCCGCTTCGGCAGCTCCAGGCCGACCTGCAGGAAGGGGTGACGAAAGTAGCGGAGCGTCTTGCCCTTCTCCGCCAGCAGACCGCGGGTGACCGGCTCGCCGCGGAGGACGTCGGCCTGGAACTCCTCGAGCGGCAGGTGGTTGAGGCTACGATGGGAGTAGCTGTGGTTGCCGAGCTCGAATCCGGACGCGGTCCATTGCCGGAGCACGGCGGTGCGCGCCGCCACACCGGCGGAGCCTTCGCCCTCGACGACGAGCTTGCCCTCATTGACGAATCCGACCGCGGGAACGCGGTGCGCGGCCAGGGCTGCGAGAAGCTTCGCGGTCATCGCGGCGAGCGCCGCGGGCTCGTTCGACTCGACCCCTGCGGGTGGAGCCGGCAGGTCGTCGATCGTCACGGCGACCGTGCGGTGGACTTTCGCGGCCGGGCCGGTCGGCTCTGCCCCGTTGAGCGGCAGCGGCAGCAGAACGATAGGCACCAGGAGGGCAAGCCGCCCCCTGAGTTTCGTCATGTGCATCGATCGGCTCCTCTCTCAACTTTCCATGCTGCTCGTGGCGTCGATCGCGAAGCGCTGGCCGATCGCCACGCGGTGCACGCGTCGCGCGCGGTCGGGAGACTCCGCGAGCAGAAGCTGCGCGAGCACCCGGTCAGCCTCGTCGATCGCTTCGTCGGTGAGGTCGAAAGTGCCCCAGTGCATCGGCAGCATTGCGCGTGCGCCGAGGTCGCGGAAAGCGGCCAGCGCCTCCAGCGGATTCATGTGCACCGGCTTCATGAACCAGCGCGGCTCGTAGGCGCCGGTCGGCAGGAGCGCGAGATCGAGATCGGGATAGAGGCGCCCGAACTCGGCAAAGCCGTGAAAGTAGCCGCTGTCGCCGGCGAAAAAGGTCCGCATCCTCTGACTCTCGATGAGCCACGATCCCCACAGAGTCGTCTCGTCCGGCTGCGACAGGCGCCGCGACCAGTGCTGCGCCGGCAGCAGAGTGAGGCGGTACCCGCGGCACTCGCTCGTCTGCCACCAGTCGAGCTCCTCGACGTCGCCAAACCCGAAGCTCCGCACGAGCTTTCCGAGGCCCAGCGGCACCCGCCAGGCGATGCCTTTGGGCAGGCGAGCGAGAGTGAATCGGTCGAGATGGTCGTAGTGGTTGTGCGAGAGCAGGGCGACCGCGTGCGCCGGAATCGAGGTCAAGGGCAGACCTGGAGGTAGGAACCGGCGCGGCAGTAGCGCGCGCGGACCGAAGTGCGGATCGGTGAGCAGGACGTCGCTGCCGTCCTGCAGCGCGAACGTCGAATGCCCGACCCAGGTCGCTTCGGGCTGCACCGACCGCTGCGCAAGGCTCGCGCCGTCGTTCGCGATCCGCGGAACGAGTGGCGGGCGGCTGCGGTCCTGGCGGTTCCTCGAGCCGACTTTCCACCGCAACAGATCGCGGAAGCCGGCCTTGCGCACTCCCCAGGGGTTGAAAAATCGGCCGTGGATGAAGTGCGGCGCCCGAAGTGTGTCGACTCCATCTGCCACCTGCTGAGTCTCGCATGACTCACAAGCTCGATGTTCGTCGTAGGCTTTGCGCATGCGGACGAGGCGACGAGCTCTTCGTATCGCCGACCTGCGCGGGGTCTCGCGGCTGGCGGTCGAGGGCACGATCGGCGCGACCGATCTGGTGGAGGAGGTCCATCGGAGCCTCCTTCGATTGCCGCGCCTGGGAGCGAACGCCGGCAGGCATCGGGGCCAGCGGCGGCCCCTGCGCGGTATCTCGGGGTTCGTGTATCGCACCGTCCGAGGCATCGCGCGCCTGGTCGGACGGGGCGTCGACGGCGGTCTCGCGGCGCTTTCGTCCGGCTCGGCGAGGACGGAACCGCCGCCGCGCACGGTGCAGCGTGACGCGCTCGTCGCGGCGTTGAACGGGGTTTTGGGAGACCACCTCGCTGCGAGCGGAAATCCGCTGGCCATCCCGATGACTTTTCGGCGCGACGGCGAAATCGCTCGCCCGGAGCGAGGTAGCGGCGGCCGGGTACTGTTGCTGCTCCACGGCCTCTGCAAGAGCGACCTCCACTGGCAGAGGCGCGGGCACGACCACGGGGCCCGGCTCGCCGAGGAGCTCGGTTTCACCCAGATCTATCTCAACTACAACTCCGGCCGCGCCATTCCGGACAACGGCCGCGAGCTCGCACTACGCCTCGAGACATTTTTCGCCGCCTGGCCGGAACCGGTCACCGAACTGGTCGCTGTCGCGCACAGCATGGGGGGCCTGGTGATGCGCAGCGCCTGCGCCGTCGCCGAGGCGGAGGGGTTCGCCTGGCGCGCGAAGCTCCGCAAGATCGTCTTCCTCGGCACGCCGCATCGCGGCGCGCCGCTCGAGCGCGGCGGCAACTGGCTGACGTTGGCACTCGAGACGACCTCCTACTCCGCCGCCTTTGGGCGGCTGGCCCGTGTTCGAAGCGCCGGCATCACCGACCTGCGTTTCGGCCGGGTCGAGGCACCGGCCGAGGGGGCACGGTCGGCTGGCGCCCTGGCGCTGCCGACGGGAGTCGCCTGCTATGCCGTGGCGGCGACGCTCGCCAGGAGTTCGACGGCATCTGCCAGCGCGAGCCACTCCCTGCTCGGCGACGGGCTGGTGCCGCTGCCGAGCGCCCTCGGCGAGGTCGATGATCCAGCGCAGTCGCCCGCCTTCCCGGCGGAGCGCCGTTTCATCGCCCGCGGCGCCAACCACCTCGAGCTTCTCGATCGCGCCGACGTTTACGCGCAGATCGCGGCCTGGTTAGCGGCACCGCCCCGATAGCGCACCGCGGGCAAGCAGAGCCCTTTTCTCCCTGGCTGTCCCCTCCGCGCGCGGAAGGTCGGAAGGATATCCAGGGGGATTCCATGGCTTCCAGTCGCGCTCGCATCGCCTGTCTGGCCGTACTCGTCGTCATCGCAATCTCGACTCCAGCCGAAGCCGTCAAGCGCCGCGCCTTCGTCACCTCGGTCACCGGCAACGGCAACCTCAACTCATGGGCCGATTCAGGGGGGCTCTTCGCCGTCGCCGCCGGCGACAACATCTGCCGCGTCCGCGCCGCCGCCGGCGGGCTGCCGAACCCCACTGCCTATCGCGCCTGGCTTTCGACGGCCGCGACGGACGCTTACTGCCACGTCCAGGGCCAGACAGGCAAGAAAGACACCGGCTGTGTCGGCACACCCGAGCCTGCGGGGCCGTGGTACCGGTACGATGGCGCGGGGCGTTTCACCGGCACGCTCGACGAGCTCACCGGGCCCGAGAGACGGATCTATCAACCGATCCGCTACGACGAACTGGGCAACGATGCCGCTTCTGTCGAGACCTACTATTGGACCGGGACGAGCGCGACCGGAGTGGTCGTGGAGGACACTTGCAGCAGCTGGGTCGTGGGCTCCAACGGGGCCTCGGGAAAGGGCGGGGCGGCGGACGAGTCCGCCGGGGGCTGGACATCGGAAGTAACCGGCCCCTGCAACAGCACTTCCAGGCTTCTCTGCCTCGAAGCCGGGGCGAGCGAGGTCACACCCGTTCCCTGGGTTCCGGCGGCTCTCGTCTTCGCCACGTCCACCCCGGGTCACGGAGATCTTTCCGCCTGGCCCGGTGCCGATGGCGAGACCGGTCTCGCTGCCGGAGATGCCATCTGCCGGGACCGCGCGTCGGCAGCGCATCTGCCGTCGCCCGAGTCGTTCTTTGCCTGGCTTTCGACGGGGTCGAATGGCGCCGGAACGCGGCTGACGCTTGTCGGAACTCCGTTCCGGCGAGTGGACGGCTTCCGGGTCGCCGATTCCGCAGCTGACCTGCTGGCGAATGGCGCCGACAACACGCTGCATGTCGACGAGTTCGGGCACTACACCTGGCTCTACCGCCTGGCGTTCACCGGAACGCTCCCCGATGGAACGCCGGGCCTGTCGAACTGCGCCGGCTGGACTTCGGACTCCGCAATCAACGACGCGACCTACGGCGTGCTCTACCGCGCCTACGACGGCACATGGACCGAGGAAGCTGAAGGCACATGTGGCGGTGCTGAGAAGCGTCTGATTTGCTTCTCCAACCGCGAGGTTCTCTTCTGGGACGGCTTCGATCTCAGCGAAAACACCGAGCGCTGGTCGGCGACTCTGCCGTAAAACGGCCCGGTCGGCAAAGGGCAGAACGGGCGGAAAGCCGGGGGGCGATTCTGCAATCGACGGCGGCTGCAGGCCGGCAGCGCCCTTTCGATGGACCTTTCACCCTCCGCAAGGCAGGCACGGGATTGGCAATGGGCTGACCTGCATGAACGCCCTGCCACTTGCCCATTCCCTTCCGGAGGATTCGATGCTGGACAACAACCTGGTCCGATTGAACGCGGCGGTGTCGCTCGCCGACAACTCGATCCGCGAAGGCCACGCCGACGGCCTCCGGGGACTTCGAGAGGTGGAGAGCGAGCTGCTCGCCGCCCTCAACGCCGCCGCCCCGTCGCAGGACGCGATGCCGGGCTATCGCGATGCCGTCGATACCTTGAGCGACCTGCGCAAGGCGATCGCCACCGAAGAGCTCCTCGAAGACGTCCCGGCTGAAGATCTGGGTCTGGTGATCCGGTACTGAGCGGAGCCCGCGCCGGACCCTATTCGTAGTGCGTCCACATGCGCAAAACGCGAACGGTCCGCTGGTCGGTCAGCGCTTCGTAGACCAGACGATGCTGGATGTTGATGCGCCGGGAGAAGGCGCCGGACAGGTCGCCGACGAGCTTCTCGAAGGGCGGCGGCGTCCGAAACGGATCGACAGCGAGCAGGGCGAGCAGCACTTGGGCCTTCTCTTTGAGTCCGCTCTTCGACAGTTTTCTGGCGTCTCGAACAGCCTGCCTGGTGAAAACCACGCTCCACGGACTGGAGATATCGGTCGACCGCGCGCCACCGCGAAGCTTCGGCTTACCCTTCACCAGTCGAGCTTCTTCACCGCCTTCGACAGCGGCTCCGCCATTCCCTCGCGGATCGACTCCCTCATGCCGGGAATCGCCAGCAGGTAGAGCGTCTCGTCGATCGCCCGCCAGTCGTCCTCCGAGACCATCACCGCATTCCCCCGCCGCCCGGTGATGGTCACCGGCTCGCTCGACTCCGCGACCTCGTCGACCAGCCGATAGAGGTTCTGCCGCGCCTTGGTTGCGGGGATGGTCTTCATACGGTCAATCGTACGCTATTGCGTACGCCTAGACAAGGCTCCCCGCGAGAGGAACTAGGCCAGCGCCCCCAACAGGCGCTTCAGCCCCTTCTCCGCCCCCTTGGCGAGGTGGATGCGGAGGGCTCGGCGGCCGCGCGAGGTGAGAACTTCGAGGTCGCCTCTCGCCTGGGCGGCGATGACCTGACCGAAGGTGAGGCGGCGCTCGGGGACGGGAAGGTCGGCTGCGGGCTTGTCGGTGAGCTGGAGGAAGAGACCGTTCGCGGGACCTCCCTTGTGCGCCTGCCCGGTCGAGTGCAGGAACCTCGGACCGAAGCCGAGCGTCGTCGCGACCCCGGTGACCCGGCTCACCGCCTGTCGCAACTCGGCCATCGCGGTCTCGTTTTCCGGGCTCATCTCGAGAAAAGCGCAGAGCGCCACGTAGTCGCCCGGGCGGGCGCGATCGAGATGAGCGGCGAGCAGGCCACCGAGCGACTTTTCGTCGGCGGCGAGGAAGAGCGCCGCGGCCTCTTCAGGATCGGCGAAGAGCTCGATGCCGTGCTCGGCGTAGAACGGGGCCTCGGAAGGAAGTTCCCCGGTCTCTTCGACCTGCTGGGTGAGCCGCTTCGCCGCCACCTTCGCCGCTTCGACGTCCGGCTGATCGAACGGATTCAGGTGGAGATGGGCCCCGGCTACGGCGGTCGCGAACTCCCAGCGGAAGAACTCCGCCCCCAGCGATGCGAGGTCGGCGCAGTCGATCTCGAGGACCGGCAGTCCGGCGGCGACGAGATTCGCGATGCATTCCTCCTGCGCGTCGGAGAGCCTCCCGGCATAGCGCACGGCGACGAACATCCGGTCCTTCCCGTACCAGGCGGGCGGCGCGAGCGGCTCGCCGTCCACCGGAAGAATCACCTTTCCGAGCTTGCCGGTCGACTCCGCCACCAGCTGTTCGAGCCAGGCACCCAGAGCCGCGATCTCCGGCGCGAGGATGAGCGTGAGTTTGTCTCGTCCGGCGGCCGCGGCGACACCGAGCGCGAGGCCGAGCGAGACTCCGGGGTTCCTGCATCTCCGGTTCGCGGCAGTCGGCCGCGAGCTCCGCGGCGCGCG
>JAYTAM010000082.1:0-4481 GCA_043737505.1 Thermoanaerobaculia bacterium | reverse complement strand
CCGCGGCGGTTCACCGAGATCGCCAAACGGGTGACGCGCAAGAAACCGATCCTGATCGTCAAGTCCGGACGCACGGCGGAGGGGGCGCGCGCCGCCTCGAGCCATACCGGCGCGATGGCCGGCACCGACGTCACCGTTTCGGCTTTCCTCGACCAGTGCGGGGTGCTGCGCGCCGACACCATCGAAGAGCTCTTCGACGTCGCCCGCGCCCTCGACCGCTGTCCGCTGCCGCAGGGTCCGCGGGTGGCGATCGTCACCAACGCCGGCGGCCCGGCGATCATGGCGACCGACGCCTGCATCAACCTGGGATTGCAGCTGGCCGAGCTCTCGGCGGCGACGCGCAGCGAGCTCGCGAGCTTCCTGCCGTCCTCCGCGGCCCTGGGAAATCCGGTCGACATGATCGCCTCGGCAACGGCTCCCAACTACGAGCGCACGCTCGCCGCGGTGCTCGCCGACCCGGGGGTCGACGCGGTGCTGGTGGTCAACGTGACTCCGCTGCTGGCCGACCCGCGCGACGTGCTCGAGGCCGCGGCGCGCGCGATGGCCCACCCAGGGGCCAGCGCCAAGCCGGTCCTGGCGGTGATGATGGCGGTGGAGTCGTTCTACGACGGCCTGAAGGGGGCGCTTCACCTGCCGCCGGTCTATCGCTTCCCCGAGTCCGCGGCGCGCGCGCTAGCGCAGCTGGTGCGTTACGGCGACTGGCGGCGACGGCCCGAGCATGAAGCCGTGCCCGACTTCCACTTCGACCACGAGAAGATCGCGGCAACGCTCACGCGGCCGGATGCGGACGGATACCTCCCGGCCGACGATGCCTTCCGCCTGCTCGAGGAGCTCGCCATTCCCGTCGCCGGCTGGGAGCTCGCAACCGACCGCAGCCAGGCGCTCGCCGCCGCCCGCCGCATCGGCTTCCCGGTGGTGGTCAAGGCGATCTCGCCCGGCCTCGTGCACAAGAGCGAGGCGAGGGCGATCGAGCTCGATCTCGCCGACGAAGGCGAGGTCGCTCGCGCGTGCGACGCGCTGGCGGAGCGCTTTGGCGCCGCCGGACTGGCGATCGACGGCTACTTCGTGCAGGAGATGGCGAAGGGCGGGCACGAGACGATCTTCGGCGTCTCCACCGATCCGCGCTTCGGTCCGGTGTTGATGTTCGGACTCGGGGGCAAGTACGTCGAGGTCTTCCGCGACGTGCGCTTCGGCGTCACCCCGCTCGCCCCCTCCGAGGCAAGGGAGATCGTGCGCGGTATTCGCGGCGTGAAGCTCCTCAAGGGAGTGCGCGGCGATGCACCCGCCGACATCGCCCTCCTCGAGCTGGTGTTGCTCAAGCTCGCCTGGCTCGTCCAGCATTTCCCGGAGGTTTCGGAGCTCGACATCAACCCGTTCCTGGCGGCACCGCCAGCTCGGCCGGGCGAGGTCGGCGCATCGAAAGCAGTGGACGTCCGGGTGCGAGTGAGCTGAGCGCCGGTCGGAGGCAGCGCGGCGCGCTCAGCTTCACCAGGGCCAAGCGCCCCGGCGGGGCTTCGTCCGCATGATCGCAACTTCCCGAATTCATCGCGTTCTCTATCGAGACACCTTTCGATCGGAGATTCGCAATGCTTCTCGAGCCTTCTGTTTCCGTCCGCGTCGTGCGCCGCCTTGGAGTGGCAGCGGCGATCTGCCTCCTGCGCACCTTCGGCCCTCCGGACGGCGCCCAGGCCCAGCTGACCGACCTGGGTAGCCGATTCCTGAACGAGTGCGCGCCACCCGGCGACTGCTTCGCGAATGAGCTGTTCGCTTCTGCGCTGGCTGTCTGCGACTTCAACGACGACGGCTTCGCGGACCTCGCTGTCGGAGTCCCGCAAGAGACCGTCGGACCGAACGAAAGTGCCGGCTCGCTGCACATCTTCTACGGTTCGCTCGCCGGATTGACCGAGGACGGCGATCAGGTTTTCGACCTGGACGATCTGGATCTCAGCGGCGGTGCCGATGCCGGCGATGCCCTGGGAAGCGCGCTCGCCGCCGGAGACTTCGATCGCGACGGCATCTGCGATCTCGCGGCAGGGGCTCCCGGCAAGTCCGTCGGCGCGCCCGGCAATCACGCCGGCGCCGCGATCGTCCTCTTCGGCTCGACCGACGGCCTCACGGGGGACGGCTTCCGCTTCCTGAGCCAGAACCACCTGCCCCCCGGCTCGTCCGAGTCGGCCGAGACCAACGACGGCTTCGGTTCGGCGCTGGCAGCCCTACCCAACGGCGGCCTCGCGATCGGCGTTCCCAGCGAGGACTTCTTTCTCACCAGCGAGGTCGGCGCCGGCCTGGTGCAGGTGTTGAGCACCTCGGCACCGGGGAGTCCGCTCGACTCGGTGGTCGATCGGGAACAGAACGACTTTCTCGGTCCCTGTTCCGAGGGTAACGAGGTCAGTGACCTCTGGGGGTCGACCCTGGCCGTGGGTAGATTCAGCGGCTCGTCGTCTCTCGTCGTCGCGGGAGACTTCGAGCACCTCGCGGGTCAGGAAGACGCCGGACGCGTGACCGTGATCGGCTCGCCGACGCAGTGCTTTGATCAGAACTCCCCCGACGTCGGCGACTCCGCCGAGGCCTTCGACCATTTTGGCAAAGCGCTCGCCACCGGCGACTTCGATGATGACGGTTTCGACGAGCTCGCGATCGGCGCGCCGTTCGAGGATCTCGAGTCCTCGGGAGACACCGGCGCCGGTATCGTTCACGTCCTCCTGGGCGCCGCGGGAGGGCTGGGAACAGCGGGCATCCACCACTTCAATCAAGAGAGCTTTCCCAACTCGGCGCCAGAGGACGGGGACAACTTCGGCGACGCGCTCGCCGCCGGCGACTTCGATGGCGACGGCTTCGACGATCTCGCGATCGGGGCGCCCTCGGAGAGCATCGGGGCCGCTACGGCTGCGGGAGCGGTCAACGTCCGCTACGGAACCGCCAACGGGCTCTCAAGCGCGAACAGCCAGCTCTTTCAGTCGGATTCTCCGGCCGGCATGCCAGACATCGTGGAGTCGAACGACCGGTTCGGAGCGGCGCTGGCGGCCGGCGATTTCGACAACAACGGAATCGACGACCTCGCCATCGGAGTTCCCGGAGAGAGCTCGAGCTCGGCTTCTGCCCTGGGCGCGCTGACGGTCGTTTACGGACTCGACAGGGCGATCGGCGCCTTCGGTGAGGTCGAGTTCACCTCGTCCAACCTCTCGTTTCCGGAGGCGCCCGGCAATCGGATCGTCGTCCTGGCGCGCAGCGGCGGCGCCGTCGTGCCTGCGTCGGTTTCTCACTTCCGAGCCGGCGGCAGCGCGACTCCCGGCACCGACTTCAACTACACCGCCGGCGTCGAGAACTGGGACGCCGGAGAGCTCGGGGCCGAGTTTTTCGCCTTCTCGGTCGATGCCGACACGCTCGACGAAAACAACGAGACGGTGCTCCTCCAGCTCTCCGACCCGAGCGCCGGTCTCGCCCTCGGCGCGTCCTCCACGATCACCATCACGATTGAGGATGACGACGAGGGCGGCGTGCTGCAGTACTCGCAACCGGTCTACGCCGTCGCAGAGGACGCTGGAGTGGTCCAGCTACCCGTCATTCGCTCCGGCGGCTCCGCCAGCGGCGTGACGGTGGCTTTCGCCACTTCCAACGCCTCGGCCGAAGGCGGCGAGGACTTCATTGCGCAATCCGGAACGCTCTCCTATGCGGCGAACGAGACCCTGAAGGTGATCTCCGTACAACTGCTCGACGATGGCGAAGCCGAGGGGCCTCAAGTCTTCAACGTCACGCTGACGAACCCCGGTGGTGGCTCCACTCTGGGCACCTTCACCGTGGCGCAGGTGGTGATCGTCGACAACGAGATCTTCCTCGACGGATTCGAGATCGGCGATACCTCGCGCTGGTCAGCCGTGGTGCCTTGACGCCTCGATTGCGGCCGGAGCGCCCGCTCGGGGCGCCGCATTTGCCCGGCGGCCCGGCGGCATCAGCGCATCGTCTTGCGGAACGCCCGGCTGCTCGCCGCGACCAGCACCAGGGCGATCGCGACCAGCGCCACGACGTGCTCCCAGAGGTCGTCGAAGGTGGCGCCGCGCAGGATGATGCCGCGCGAGATGGCGATGAAGTGGGTAGCGGGCAAAATCTGCGACACCGGACGCAGGAAGTCGGGCAGCGACGAGAGCGGAAAGATGTAGCCCGAGAGCATGATCGACGGCAGGAGAACCATCTGCGCCGCCTGCACCGCCTCCATCTGCGACGTCGCCCGCGACGAGATGAGAAGCCCCAGCGACAGAAGCGCCGCGAGATAAACCACCGACAGGCCGAGAAGGAGTGTCAACGAGCCGTGGATCGGCACGCGGAAGACGAACGTCATGAGGGCGAGCACCAGGAGCAGCTGCAGGAAGGCGAGCACGAGATACGGCACGAGCTTGCCCACCACCACCGCCACCGGCGAGACCGGCGTCACCATCAGCTGCTCGAGCGTGCCGCGCTCGCGCTCGCGCACGATCGAGAACGAG
>JAYTAM010000081.1:0-4484 GCA_043737505.1 Thermoanaerobaculia bacterium | reverse complement strand
CCGCCCGAGCCCTCGCTTTCGACATCGAAGTGGGCGAGCCTGCCTGATGTTCGAGTCCCTGGGCGAAGCGAGCGCCTGCACGGAAAGGGGCTCTGGCGCTCCGGTATTCGGGGTTGGCGACCAAGCCTCACTAGGAGCCGGCCCCGAATACCGGAGTGCCGGAGACCCGAAGCCGGCCACTCCCGGAGGCAGCCACTACCTGCCCGTGGCTACTGCGGATTCTCCCCGACCATCCCCAGCAGCACCCGGTCGCCGCAGGGGACGAGGTAGTAGTAATTGATGAACTTCGCGCCCTTGGAGTTCGCGCCTTCGCCGCGGACGTAGCCGGCCCCCGGGTACATTTCGGTCTCTTCGCTGCCCTTCGGGGTCTCCGGCGAGAGGAAGTGCAGCGCGTGCTGCTCGAGATCGGCGTCGATCCCTTCGAGGCCGCGGATGGCGGCGATCTGCGCGGCGGTGAAGCCCTGAGCGGAGAGCCAGCCGGGCAGGTCGTGAGCCAGGGCGGCGGCGCGGATCTTCGCGAACACGGCAATGGCCGCCGAGGCGTCGAGCGCCGGCATGTCGCCCTTCGAAAGGCCGCCGTCCATGCGTTCGATCTCGCTGACCTCCAGAATCGTCGGCTTGCGCACCGGCAGGTCGAAGTCGAAGCTGCCGTAGTACTTGTGCGTCACCTTGCCGGCGATGCGTTCTCCTTCTCCGGAAGGGTCGCGGCGCGAGAACTTCCAGTCGTGGCTGCCGACGTCTTCGGACCGGCTGGTGCCGTTGTAGTTCGTTCCGGCGCCGAAGTAGCGGGACTTGCCACCGCCGTCGAGCGCGACCTCGTTCCAGCGGGCGTCGCGCAGGACGGCGATCGCGCGCGCTTCGGCCATCGGACAGGCCGTGCCGAGGATCGGCGAGGCGATCGGCTTGTCGGTGACGAAGACCGCGGTCTCGCCGGCGCGCGTGGGGCCCCAGGCGACGCCGTCAACCAGGTCGAAGTCGCCGGTGTTCGCCTCTTTGTAGTGTCCCGAGACCGGGGCGGGGTAGCTGTACGGCTGTGGCTTGGCCTCCTCGGCTGGAACGGCGGCCGAGCCGCTCCGATCGCTCGCGCCTGGCTTCGCCGGGCCGGCAGCTTCACCGCCGCCGCAGGCGACAGCGCCAAACAGACTCAACGTGAACAGGAAGCGGGCTCCGTCGTGCAACTTGCGCATGGTCGGTCTCCTTACCAGAGCCTAACGATCTCCGGAGGCATTGGGGGACAAGTTCGGACCGGGACACGATAAAGGGACACGATAAAGGGACACGATGAAGGGACACGATAGAGAGACACGTTGACTATCGTGTCCCTCCATTGTGTCCCCGCTGGTCCTGACTTCTCGCGAAGCCACCTTCCCGAGTGCCGGAGACCGCCACCTACAGACGGTTCACGGCAGCGCGGTGGAGAAAACGCTCCCCCCCGCCGTACCCGCCCACAGCCGGAGAGCCCCCGCGGGCCCGCCGACGGCGAGCGCACGCACGTCCTTGTGCAGCAGTCCGTCGGAGATCGACTTCCAGGTTGAGCCCGCGTCGCTGCTGGCGAAAACCCCGCGGAAGCTGCCGGCGAAGACGCGGCCGTCGGGCGCCACCGCGACCGCCTCGACGTCCTCCTCGGCGAGCGCCGACGTCGCCTTGGTGAAGCTCGCGCCGCTGTCGTTCGAAATGTAGAGCCCCTTCTCGCTCGAGACGAAGAGCCGCGCCGGCTGGGTCGGATCGAGCGCGACCTCGCGCAGCTCCGTGCCGCCCGGAAGCCCGCCACCCGCGGCCACCCATTTCGCGCCGCCGTCGTCGGTACAGTAGAGCGCCTTGCCGACCAGTGCGTAGACCACTCCCGGGGCCGCTGCGCGCAAGAGGTTCACGGGCTCGCCGGGCAGACCCTGCCCAGAGGGCTTGAAGGTCTTGCCGGCGTCGACCGACTTCCAGACCGCTTCGCCCGGGTCGTCGTTCGACGAAGAGCCGGCGTAGAGGATCCTCGCGTTACCCAGGTCCTGCGCCAGGCTCCGGAACTGTGCCGAGGCGAGGTTGCCCTTCATCAGGTCGCGCATCGAAGGCTCTTTGCGCTCGAGGGCGCGAAAGCTCTTGCCGCCGTCGCCCGATCGCCAGGCGGTCGAGCCGTCGAACGCCCAGATCGCCTCCGGCGACGGCCGCTCGAACAGCATGCCATCGAGCTCGACCTCGTCGCCGTCGTTCTCGAACGGCTCGGCCTTCTCGCTCCAGTTGCCGCCGGCCTCGTGGCGGAAGAGGCCGGTCGCCGTTTGCGCGAAGAGCGTCGCCGTGCCCGGAGCGGTGTAGATCTTCTCGACCCATGCGGCAGAGAGACCGGCGACCGACGGCTGCCAGCTCGAGCCGCCGTCCTCGCTGCGGTAGACCCCGCCTCCCGAGCTCGCCGCGAGCATCTGTCGCGGGTCGGCCGGATTCTGCGCCACCGCCTTGATGAGGTAGCGGCCGCTGCCCTCGTCCGCACTCTGCCAGGAGGCGCCGCTGTCGCGCGAGCGGAAGAGGCCCTTCTCGCTCGCCATCCAGAGGTGCGAGCTCGCGCCGGGCTCGAAGCGCAGGGTGAAGATGTCGTCGGTGCCGGAGACCGGCGGCGTGAGCGCGGTGAAGGTCGCTCCGCGATCGACCGACTTCCAGAGCTTGCTGAAGCTGGTCACCACGTAGAGAGTCGCGCTGTTCGCCGGATCGACGAGGATGGCGCGGACCTGGGGTTCGAGACCCTGGCCCACGGGCTTCCAGCTCTTGCCGCCGTCGTCGCTCCGCGAGAGGTGCGCGGCGTCGCTTTCCTGGCCGCCATGCCCGCCGGCGTAAACGATGTCGGAGTTCTTCGGATCGACCGCCATCGCGTAGGCGTCCTGGTTCGGAACGCGGAAGTCGGACCAGCTCTTGCCGCTGTCGCGGCTGCGGTAGTGGAGATTCGTCGACGGCACCCAGATCTCCGCTGGCCGCGACGGCGCGAAGGCGATGCGGTAGCCGACCGGGTGGAGCGTCGTGAGCTGCCCGGCGTAGTCGTCGGTCACGACATTCCAGGTCGCCCCCTGGTCGCGGGAGCGAAAGAGGGCGGGTTTCCCGGGGTTGTCGACTCCGACCCAGAGGGTGCCGGCAGTCCCCGGATCGACCTCGATCCACTCGATGCGGCTCGACGTCTTCGGCCGCCCGGCGTAGGACCAGCTGCGTCCGCCGTCGGCGCTGCGGAAGACGCCGCCATTGGAGGCCGCCGCGTAGGCCACTCCTTTCGCCCGTCCATCGAAAGCGACATCGACCACCGTGCCGAGGAACGGCCCCTCGGAGCGCCAGACGATCGGCTCGCTCGCCCCGGGGGGGGCGGCCGCGGAAGGTGCGGCGGCGAAGGGAAGCGAGGCCGCGACGGCGAGAGCGGCTACGGCGTTGCGGCACCAGCGCGTCCGGTTCATGGCGGCTCCTCGAGGTTGTGTTCGCCCGTAGTGAGAGACGCTAACCGATGCCGTGGTGGGACACGCAGCGCCGCCGTCGAAGCCATCCGCCGGGGTCGCCGGGATCGCCGCCGTCGTCGCTATTTCTGCGTCGACAGATCCGGCCGCGCGGCGTAGATCGTGGTGTCCACCTCCGCGACCGCACCTTCGAACTTGTCGAGCATCGCCTTGGCGGCCGCAGCGGAACCCGCGCCCTTGGCGAGCACCTCCATGAAGCCGGGCTTCGGATCCGCCATGTCGGCGTAGCTCTTGTGCGGGAAAACGAGCACGAAGGCCCCGCTGCCGCCGATCTCGCGCGAGATGCCGTAGCTCATCGGCCAGCCGCCCGCCTGGAGCGCGGCGTGAATCTCGACCGAGGCTTCGCGGACCGCGCCGCTGCCGCCCGGGACGAGCTTGTGCGTCTGCACCGAGAAGTAGCGGTAGTCGGGGCTCTCGACCCAGTGCGAGACTGCGTAGTCGGACTCGTCCACTATGTGCTCGTAGCGCTCGACGTGCGGCGCGACGTCGCGGTTGAACGCGTCGCCGGCCTTGTTCGCCGTCTCCCAGGCCTGCTGGGCGTCGAAGTCGGCCCAGTGATGGTCACCCGAGCGGTAGACGAACTTGCCCATATCCGTTCCCACGACCGGCTGATAGGCCTCCCAGGTCCAGCCCTCTCCCGCCTGCTTGCGCCAGGCGAGGTGCGTCTTGACGCCGGCCTCGAACTGCGCTTCGTGTCCTGCCTTCGGCCAGAAGATCCAGAAGTCGGCGAGGGCGCCGGGCATCGGCGCGGCGGCGCTGGCTGCGGTCGCGGCGGGCGTCGCCGCTTTCGCCTTCGGCGGATCGGAGGCCACGCCCTGGGCAACGAGACAGAACAGGGCAGTCGAAAAGACGAGGGCGATCGGCTTGCGCATCCGCATCGAAGCTTCCTCCATCGAAAGTTCCGGCGACCGGTCGCCGAAACGACTTACCGAACGGCAGAGTTTCTGACCGCAGACTCGAATCTGGGATGCGATAGCTGCGCGCAGTCTACTCCTCGCCGCAGCGGGC
>JAYTAM010000080.1:0-10347 GCA_043737505.1 Thermoanaerobaculia bacterium | reverse complement strand
CCGCACCGAGAAGTAGCGGTATGAGCCCGGCTGCAGCGGAGCCTCCTTCGGCCGATCCACTGCTCGCCGACCTGCGGACTGCGGCGGCAATCAGTGCGCGCGACGGAAGCGAGGCGCTGGGGCGACTACTTCTCGAGGTGGCCGTGCCGGTTCTCTGGCGGACGATCCGCGGCCAGCTCGCGGGCGTGCCCGGCGCCGAGCAGGAGGAGGTCCACTCCGCGGCGCTCCTGCGCCTGACCGAACGACTCCTGCAATGGCTCGCGGGCGACCCGGAAGTGGCGATCGAGAACTTTCGCGCCTACGTTGCGGCGACCGGCGCCAACGGCTGCCGGGCCTGGCTCCGTGCCCGCCATCCCGAACGGACCCGGCTGCAGAATCAGTTGCGCTACCTGCTGCGACACGACCCGGAGCTCGCGCTCTGGGAGGGTCGCGACGGCGGCTCGCTGTGCGGATTCGCCGCCTGGAAGGACCGGCCTGTCGACGCCGGCGACGTCGCTGGAGAGCCGGGAGCCGGGCCGGCTGGAGCTCCCCAGCCGCGGCAGCTCGCGCTCGCGGTTCCGGCCAGCTCGCTCGCGCTGGCGGAGCTGGTGCGGCGGCTGTTGATGTGGCGCGGACGCCCCTGGGCCTTCCGCGACCTCCAGGTAGCCGCCGCCGAGCTGCTCGGCATTCAGGATCGCCCCTCGATCTCGCTCTCCGGCGAGGGCGAAGAGAGTACGGGGACGGACGGCATCGAGCCGCCGGCGCGCCTCGAGCTGCCCGAAACCCGCGCCGGGGCGCATCGCGAGCTCGAAGGAAGGCAGTTTCTCGCCGCCCTCTGGGCCGAGGTCCGCGAGCTGCCCCTGGGCCAGCGCCGGGCCCTGCTGCTCAACCTGCGCGACGACCAGGGACGCGACCGCCTGGCTCTCCTGACGCTCACCGGGCTCGCCACCCAGGGAGAGCTCGCTCGCCTGCTCGACCTTTCCGACACTGAGCTCGCGGGCTTCTGGGAAGAGCTGCCGCTCGACGACCGGACCCTCGCCGAGCGCTTTGATCTGACGCCGAGACAGGTGATCAACCTGCGCAAGAGCGCCCGCGCCCGGCTCGCCCGAAGGCTCAGGACCCGCCCCTCGGAGAGCGACCCTTAGTCTGGTTCTGCCCTGCCGGTAACCGAGGTGCACTTTTCGCATCTCCGTTTACGAGAGCCACCATGAACCGCAGCCACCTTCGCTCCCTCCCCACCCTCACCTCCTTCCCCTCAGAGGTATCTGCCGGCCCGGAGTCCACCCGGGCCCAGGCCGAGTTGGTGGAACTGTTCGGGAGCCTGCTGGCCCAGGGCGAGCGGGACGAAGAGGCGCCCGACTTCGATCTGCTCGAGGCGGCGGTCGACGGCGCGCTCGATCCGGTCGAGGCCGAACAGTTCGCCAGTCGGCTGGCGGGGGATCCGGTCCTCCAGCGCGAGTTCGACGATCTCGTCGCGCTGCGCGATCAGCTGCAGCACAAGGCCGGAGCACCGAGAACCGTTGTTGGGCACCCGGTCTCCTTCCCTGTCCGGCGCTGGCTGGGCTACGCCGCTGCGGCGGTCCTGCTGGCCGCGGCGGGATTGAGTTTCCGGCCCGAGGCGAACCGGGGCGAATCGGTCGCCGCCATCTCCACCTCCACCTCCACCTCCGCCTCCACCTCCGCCTCCGCCTCCGCCTCCGCCTCCGCCTCCGCCTCCAATACTGCGCAGCCCGGCTCTAAAGCGCTCTTCGCCGACAGCTTCGAAGGTGGCTCGACCGAGTACTGGTCGAACTGACCGTCCGCCTGCCAGACCCTCTTTTCCCACAACAGCCTCTAGAGGTAGCCGAGCGAGCGCAGGTTTTCGAGATAGTCGCGGCTGTCGCCGGCTGCCTCGGCAGAGGGCGTCCGCTCGCCGTAGCTGGAGATTCGCGCCGGCGGCTCGGGCCAGCTGCAGAAGGCGGGCGGCTCGGGCAACTCGGCGCTCTGCGGCAGTCCGAGAGAGCGCATGAGAACCGCAGCGATCGCCTCGGGTACGACTTCGAGGTCGGCCTCCGCCCGGCAGCTCCAGGATGGCGCCGGCACCGACGGCACCGCAGCCACCCCATCCATCCCATCCGCGCCGTGGGCGAGAAGCACGCGCCCCTCCTTGCCGCCGCGCCGCCCGGGATCGAGCACGACGATCACGGTCGCGAACTCGCCGGAAAGAGCGCTCAACAGAGCGTCGGCCTCCGCCAGCTCGGCGCGGACGAGATCGGCAAGCGCTACGTCGCCGCCGATCCAGCCCTCCGCCAACAGGTCGACCGCCGGCAGGTAGAGCGCCATGGCTCGCGGCCCTTTGACCGCCTCCAGCCGCGCCACCTCGCGATAGAACCGGTCCGGCAGGATGGCGCGCGCGAGGAGCTCGTCGGCGAGCTTCGCCGGCAGCGCCGCCGCGAGGGTCGAGCCCGAGGGCCCGGGCCCGGTGGAGCGCGCCAGCAGGGCGAGTTCTGCCGATCGCTCCGCCGGCGCGACCGCGTCCAGGTGATCGTCCCGCAGCAGCCGGAAAGCGCCGTGCGAAACCACCAGGCCGGCGAGCGGTTCGGGCGGAAAGGTCGCCCACCAGTCGACAGCTACGGCCGGCGCACCTCCGCGTGCGGCGAGCTCCCAGAAAGTGAACGCCGTGCGCCGGTTCGCCAGCAGGGGCCGATGCTCCGCCAGGCCGAGCGGGAGGGCGACTTCCGACCACCAGACCCGCCAGGGTCCGCTGCGGGCGAGCGCGGAGGCGAGCCCGATCGGCCGGAAGCTGTCCAGGGCGCGCACACCGTGTCGGTCGCCGCCGACGCCGGAGGCGACCGTCGTCCAGAACTCGGCCGGCTCGAGGTCGGGAGCGCGACGGTAGCGCGCCAGCGCCGCCCCGTCGCTCACCAGGCGTGAGACGGTAGGCAAGGCGCCGCGCGCCAGCAGGTAGTCGAACTCCTCCGCCAGGATGCCGTCGATGCCGACGAGGACGACGCGCTCGCCGGCCGCCGTCGGCAGCGAGCTCGGCGCGAACCCCGGCGCGCGCTGGGGCAGGAGGAGCGCCACCGCGGAGACCAGCGCCAGGATCGAAAACGTCACCGTCAGGATGGTCTGACGTGAAACCAGCCGCTCCCGGGGCGTCATCCGGGTCAGCCGGATGGCGATCGACAGCAGGCCGTTGGCCAGGAGTTTGGCCACCGCCGCCGCCACCAGCGGCAGCGCAATGCCGGCGACGACCCGTTGCCAGCGCGGCAGTCCGAAGAGGAGGTCCGAGGCGCGCAACACCGCCCAGCCGAACAGCAGCGAAGTGGCGAGGAAGGTCACGCCGAGGATCAGCCATTCGAGACTGCGCTGGGGAAAAAGCTTGAGGGCGAACAGAAACCCGCCGACGACGAAGACGAAGCCGATCGCCGAGGCGAGGACCAGGGGCGGCAGAAGGTGAAGAAAGAGCGGAACCAGATCGAACGGCGAGGCCGAGAGGAGGCCATTGGCCGAAGCCAGTGCCAGCGTGTTCGCGAACGCCAGGAGCATCCCGGCGAGAAGTCCGACCTTGCCGGCGAGAAGTGCCAGAGCGCGCGGCTCACCGACCGGTTCGAGCGCGTCCCGGAGCAGAAAGCGTTCGACCCGGTGCGACATATAGCCGAGGCGCTGCAGCTCGCGGCGCGCGAGCTCGAGCTCGCGCGGATCACTCATGTTCGACCCGGCCGTGCCCGCGCACCAGCTCGACCAGCGCCCGCAGAACCTCCGCCTTGCGACCGAACGGCGCCACCGACGCCAGCGCGAACTCGAGCAGCTCGTCGGCGAGGGCGCGCGCGCCGGCGACGCCGAGGAGCTTCACGAACGTCGCCTTCGAGCTGTCCTGACCGGCGTCCTTGCCGGTCTCGGCGCTGGTCGCCAGGACATCGAGCAGATCGTCCTCGATCTGGAATGCGAGGCCGAGATTCTTGGCGAAGGCACCGATCGTTTCGAGATCCCGGCGCCGGGCATCGGCCGCCATCGCGCCGAGCTCCGCCGCGGCGACGAAGAGCGCGCCGGTCTTGTGGCTGTGGATGTACTCGAGGTCGGCAAGGGTCGCCGAGCCGGCGCCGCTCGCCAGATCCAACGCCTGGCCACCGATGAGGCCGCCGGTGCCGATCGCCTGCGCGAGATGATGCAGCAGCTCCTCCGGGCTGTAGCGCGAAAGGCGCCGTCGCTGGGAAGCCTCGGCGACGAGGGCATAGCCCCGGTTGAGCAGAGCGAACGCGGCGAGCAGGGCGACCTCCTCGCCGAACTCGCGATGCAGCGTCGGCCGGCCGCGGCGCAGCTGGGCGTCGTCCATCGCCGGCAGATCGTCCAGCACCAGCGAGCAGGAGTGGACGAGCTCGACCGCGCAGGCGAAATCGAGGGCGTCATCGCTCTGGCCACCGAGCATCTCGGCCGCGGCCAGGGCGAGCATCGGCCGGACGCGCTTTCCGGGCGACAGCAC
This sequence comes from Thermoanaerobaculia bacterium, assembly GCA_043737505.1. GTDB lineage: Bacteria > Acidobacteriota > Thermoanaerobaculia > Multivoradales > JAGPDF01 > JAGPDF01. The sequence goes on along the minus strand of JAYTAM010000080.1, from coordinate 5,906 downwards.
GGCGCTGCGCATCGCGCGGTGAACCGACTCCGGACGCAGCGCTGCGTCGGGAAGAAGTGACGGCAAACGCGCCTCGACGCGCGCCGCGAAAGCAGCGAGGCGCGGATCGAGGCGCGGCCCTGCGGGACTCGTGGTTTTCGTCAGGTCAGAAGGACTGGATGGCTTCGTCTTCGCTCTCGAACACCTCGAACACGGTGATCAGCTGGGTGATCTGCAGGATGTCGTTGACCTTCGGCGGCAGATTGACCAGCTTCAGCTTGCCGCCCCGGTTGGTGACCGTCGTGAAGGCGCTCACCAACTCGCCGACTCCGGAAGAATCGATGGTGGTGACCTGTCCGAGGTTGATCAGCATCTTGACCGGGCCGTCGCCGATCGCCGAGTGGACCGTCTCGCGCAGGACGACGTCGCCCTTGCCGATCGTGACCTTGCCTTCCACTTCCAGGATGGTCACGCCCTCACGCTCCCGCTTGTTGATCTTCATGACTCCACTCCTCCTATTGTTCGTTGTGGGTGTTGCTGGCCGGAACCAGCCTCTTGCGCAAACGCAGTCTCGTCCCGCCCGATGGACCGGACTCGAATTCGACCTCGTCCATGAATTTTCGCATATAGAAAATGCCGCGGCCGCTGGCGCGGAACTTGTTCTCCGGCGCCAGCGGATCGACCACCTCGAGCGGGTCGAAGCCGGCCCCCTCGTCGTCGATCCGGATCTCCACTTCCTCGGGCGCGAAGCTCGCCTGGATCTCCACCTGCTTGTCGGGATCCTGGCGGTTGCCGTGCTTGATGGCGTTGGCCACCGCTTCTCGAAGCGCCAGACCGATCCAGTGCCGCGCATCCTCGGCGGCGCCGCCCTCGCGCAGGGCGTCGTCCACGACGGCCTGAACCAGCTCGATGTTCTCGAACCGGCTGCCGATCGTCAGATGGAGCTCCCGTCCCGCAGTCGATGTCATGGGTCGAAACCGCGCGGAGTGTAGCAGAACATCGCGCGCCCGAAGGTCCGCTGGCTGGCCGTCATGAGCCCCTCACTTCGCGCCCGGATCGAACAGCTCGAGGACCGCCGGGATGACCACCAGAAGCTGGATGGCGTCGAACAGGAAGTGCGCCACGATCGCCGGCCAGATGCTCTGCCGCCAGCGAGTCAGAAGTCCGTAGAGCAGCGAAAGCAGCGTCACTCCTACGAGCATGATCGGCTGGTCGTACGACAGGTGCGCCAGGGCGAAGAAGAGCGTCGTCAGGCCGATGCCGATCCGCGGCTGGAGGAAACCGCGAAAGAAAGTCTCTTCGACGATGCCGGCGGAGGCCGCGATCGCCAGGCGCAGCAGGATCGGTTGTGCGGCCAGCCAGGGAATGACCGCGGGCGGCGCCTGGGGCAGGAGCTCCTCTCCGGAGATCGCCGACAGGGCCAGCGCGAACAGCACGACCCCGCAGAGCACGGCCAGCCAGGCGCCGAAACCGGCGACCGCCCCCAGCGCGAGCTCGCGGCGCAGGTTCGGGGTGACGAACCCGAGCTGCTCGGCGAAGCTTCGCCAGCCTGGCGCCGGGCGGATGGGAGCGCTCGCGACGGCGCCCGGGAATCCCGAGAGCGGCTCCGCTGCCGGCGCTCGCGTCGTCAGGTATCCGGCCGCCCACCAGCCGACAATCGTCAGGACGAACAGTCCGTGCAGCGTGAAGAGCTGCCAGCTCTGCAGCTGATCGAGATCGACTTCGCCCTGCCGCCCGATCGAGCCCAGGGCGGCGAAAATTCCGACGTAGAAGCTGAGGGCGACGAGACCGATGCCGGCGATGCGCCGGGCCGGCTCGCGGAACTCCGGGGGGTCGAGACCGCGCCGTCGGGTCATGTGGTCGAACAGCAGCGCCGCCGCCGCCGCCGCGACCACCGGGCCGACCGTACGCAGGGCCTCCATGATCGCGGTCAGACCTTGGTCCGCAGCAGGCGCGAGCGCATGCGGCTCAACACGCCGCGCAGCATCGACAGCGCCTGGGTCAGACGCTGAAGCTTGCGGTTGCGCTGCTGGATCGTTGCCATGTCGTCCTGGGCCGACAGGTCGCTGCGGATATCGCGCTGGGCGCGCTCCATTTCGAAAGCGAGCTGGTCGAGTTGCGCCGGTTCGAAGCGCGTAAAGGTACGCTCGGTCACGAGAATGTAGCCCTCCCCGATGTCCCTCGCCATAGCGAATGCGCTGCCGCCGGGGAAGTTGGCCACGGGCCGATCATAGCGGAGCCGCGTGTTAGTATCCCGGCACCCGGCCGGCTCCCGATCCGGCGTCGTTTTGCCCGCCCATCTGGAGGCTCTAGGAGGTCCCAGTGAACCGTTTTCCCGGTGTCGACTACATGGATTTCGATGCTCTGCTCACCGAGGAGCAGCGCCTGGTGCGCGATTCCGTCCGCGCCTTCGTGGACGAGAAGGTCAAGCCGATCATCGAGGAGTGCCACCGCGACGGCCGCACGCCGCTCGAGCTGGTGCCCGAGATGGGGCGCATGAACCTGTTCGGTTCGACGATCGACGAGTACGGCCTTCCCGGCCTCGACAACATCGCCTACGGTCTCATCATGCAGGAGCTCGAACGTGGCGACTCTGGGTTGCGCAGCTTCGTCTCGGTGCAGTCGTCGCTGGTCATGTACCCGATCTATGCGTTCGGCTCGAAGGCTCAAAAGGATCGCTGGATTCCGAGGATGGGTACCGGTGAGGCGATCGGCTGCTTCGGCCTGACCGAGCCCGACTTCGGCTCGAACCCGGGCGGCATGCGCACGCGCGCCAAGCGCACCGCCGACGGCTGGATCCTCAATGGCGCCAAGCAGTGGATCACCAACGGCACGCTCGCCGACGTCGCGATCGTCTGGGCGCAGACCAGCGACGACCCTGCCGACATCCGCGGCTTCCTGGTGGAGCGCGGCACCGCCGGCTTCACCTCGTCCGACCAGCACGGCAAGTTCTCGCTGCGGGCGTCGACCACCTCCGAGCTCGGCTTCCACGACTGCCGGATCCCCGAGGACGCCGTCCTGCCCGGCGTTTCGGGCCTCCGCGGACCGCTCTCCTGCCTCACGCAGGCGCGTTACGGCATCGCCTGGGGCGGCCTCGGCGCGGCGATGGAGTGCTACTACACCGCCCTCGAGTACGCCAAGCAGCGGATCCAGTTCATGGGCCAGCCGATCGCCAGTCACCAGCTGGTGCAGGAGAAGCTCGCCTGGATGATCACCGAGATCACCAAGGGGCAGCTGCTCGCGCTGCAGATGGGCCAGCTCAAGGAGGCGGGCAAGTTGAAGCCGCACCACGTTTCGATGGGCAAGCGCAACAACATCTGGGTCGCCCGCGAATGCGCCAAGCTGTCGCGCGAGATCCTCGGCGCCAACGGCATCGTCGACGACTATCCGGTGATCCGCCACATGCTGAACATCGAGTCGGTCTTCACCTACGAGGGCACGCACGACATCCACGGCCTGGTGATCGGCGAGGCGGTGACCGGCATCGCGGCCTACAACCCGCCGATGATCTCCGAGAAGAAGCCCAAGGCCGCCCGCGCCACCTCCGCGACCTCTTCCACATCTCCCACACCTTCAGACCCCTCGGGATCCGCACGCTGATGGCCCTCGACCGGATCCTCGAGCACGACTTCATCCGCGTCACCGAGCAGGCAGCGATCGCCGCCGCCCACACCATGGGGCTCGGAGACCGCCACAAGTCCGACCGCGTCGCCGTCGAGGCGATGCGCCTGGAGCTCGACAGCCTGGCGATCGCGGGGCGTATCGTGATCGGCGAAGGCGAGCGGGACGAGGCGCCGATGCTCTTCATCGGCGAAGAGGTGGGGGCCCTCAAGGGTCGCTCCGACGGCGTCGGCGTTGACATCGCCGTCGACCCGCTCGAGGGCACGAACCTCTGCGCCACCGGCGCGCCCGACGCCACCGCCGTGCTCGCCGCCGCGGAACGGGGCGGGCTCCTCCATGCCCCCGACAGCTACATGCAGAAGCTCATCGTCGGCCCGACAGCCAAGGGACGCCTGCATATCGACGCGCCGGTGATCGAGAATCTGCGGGCGCTGGCGAAGGCCTTCGCGCGCGATATCGAAGACCTGACGGTCGTCGTGCTCGACCGTCCGCGGCACGACCAGCTGATCGCCGACATCCGCGACGCTGGCGCCCGCATCCGCCTGATCGGCGACGGCGACCTCTCCGCCGGCATCGCCGCCGCGGTCCGCGGCACCGGTGTGCATGCGGTCTTCGGCACCGGAGGCGCCCCCGAAGGCGTCATCACCGCCGCAGCCATGCGCTGCCTCGGCGGCGAGATCCAGGCCCGCCTGGTCGCCACCGACGACGGTCAGCGTCAGCGCCTCACCGCTCTCGGGTATCACGACCTGTCCAGGATCTACCAGACCGAAGACCTGGCTCCCGGCGAGCAGATTCTCTTCTCGTGCAGCGGAGTCACCGACGGCGAGCTGCTGCGCGGCGTACGCTTCTTCGGCGGCGGATCGCGCAGCCAGACGCTCTTCATGTCGCTGTCGCGCAAGCTCATCCGCTTCGTGGATACGATCCATCGCGAAGACCTGTCGACGCCGGCCTACTTCGACTTCTGACCGCCGCCGCATGATCAAACCCGATCGCTGGATTCGCGCCTGGGCAGAAGCCGGCGGAGCCGATCCCTACGAGCCGGCACAGGTCAACTCGGCCTCGTTCGACGTCCGCCTGTCGGACCATTGGATCTGCCCGACCCGCGATCCGGAAGAGTTCTGTGCGCCGCACATCAAGCTCTTTCCGGGCGAGGTGGTGCTCGCTTCGACCCTGGAGTACGTGCGGATCCCGCGCACGGTCGCCTGCGACCTGAAGCTCAAGTCGACCCTCGGCAGGTTGTGGATCAACCACTCGCTCGCCGGCTGGTGCGATCCCGGCTTCCAGGGCAATATCACCCTCGAGCTCCAGAACCTCGGGCCGACGCCGTTCGTGCTCGAGGCCTACCGGCGGATCGCCCAGCTGATCTTCATCGCGATGGAGTCGGAACCCGAAGTGGCCTACGGCGAGCCGGGCTCGTCGTCGCACTATCAGGGCCAGCGCGGCACCACGATCGCGCGCAAGTAGCCCGCCCTCCCCGCAGCCCCCCTGTCTGGAGATGGAGATGCGCGTCCGCTCCGAGCCCGCCCTGGCAGCGCGAAGGGCCGTGCGCGCCGACGGCTATAATCACGGGCTTCGACCACCGCGATGAGTATTACGGGAAATCTCAAGACCATGGAGCTCGCGGAGCTCCTCCAATGGCTCTCCGGATCCATGAAGACCGGTACGCTCGTGGTCGAGAACGGCAAGGTCACCAAGCAGATCTTCTTCCGCGACGGCATGATCGTCTCCTCGGCCTCCACCGACCCCAAGGAGCACCTCGGAGCGTTCCTCGTCAGTCACGGCTTCATCACCGATGCCGAGCTCGGCCAGGCGATCCGCATGCAGGAGAGCAACAAGATGCTCCTCGGCAAGATCCTCTCGACGATCGGGGCGATCTCCGAACAGGACGTGCATCGCATGCTCCGCCTCAAGGCAGAAGAGTCGATCTACGACGTCTTCAGCTGGCCGGAGGGCGATTTCCGCTTTCTCGATCAGAAGCTGCCGGCAACCAACATGGTGCCGATCTCGATCGACGTCACCGGGCTCGTCCTGGAGGGCATGCAGCGCTTCGACGAGTGGAAGCGGATCCGGGAGATCGTGCCGTCCGCGAACTCGGTCCCGGTCGCGGTCGGAGAGTTCGACGAAAAGGTCCTGACCGAGGGCGCGCCGCAGATCCTCTCGCTCATCGACGACGACCGCACCGTCGCCGACATCTGCAAACTCACCCATTCGAGCGAGTTTCACGTCTGCCGGATTCTTTTCCGCCAGGTCCAGTCGAAGCGGTTGAAGATCGTCCGGCCGCGCGGCGCCGTGCCGGTGGAAGCTGC
>JAYTAM010000079.1:0-4496 GCA_043737505.1 Thermoanaerobaculia bacterium | reverse complement strand
GAGCGGCCCGTCGTCCTCGTTCAGGGCCCCCACGGCAAGATCGGCGAAGCCGTCGCCGTCGAAATCGCCGGTCGCGAGCGCGTGGCCCCAAACAACCGTCTGGATGTCGTCGCCGCTGGGGACCTCCTCCTGCCCATGTTCGAACTGCCGGGCGGGCGACTCCCCGGAGTGGATGCCGAAGCCCTCTTCGCCCAGCAGGACGATGACGGCGCCCTCCCGGATTCCCTTCACGGTCTCGGCGGGAACACCGATCGCCAGATCCTCGAGACGATCGCCGTTGAAGTCGCCCACCGCCAGCGCATCGCCGAAGAGTTCGCCCGGCAGGCTCGCACTGCCGCCGAAGATCTCCTGCGCGGTCAGACGCTCGGCGGTCGCGAGGTCGAAAACGCCGGTCGTCCCCTGGAGCACGTAGACCGCTCCGTTGTTCGAAAGGGGAGTGTCGTCCTCGGGAACGCCGATGACCAGATCGTCGAAGTCGTCGTCGTTGAAGTCTCCGCTCGCCAGCCGCCGCCCCCAGGAGGATGCCTGAGCCTCGCTCGGTCCGGCGATCAATTGGTCGCGCCCGGTGGCAGCCAGTCCGCCGGCGGCGCCGAAGAGAATGTGGACCGCAGCCGGAGCGAAGGAGCCGAAGTTCTCGCCGGGCACCGAGGTCGCGACGTCGTCGAAGCCGTCGGAGTCGAAGTCGCCGACGGCGAGCGCGGCTCCGAAATGATCGTCGAGGTCGGCCGTATCGTCGATCCCCGAGGAGTCCTGATCGAGCCGGTACGGCACCGGGGTGAGCCCGAGCGCCGTCGCCGCGCCGCGGAAGACGCGGAGGATCCCGGCCTCCGCGAGATCTCCCACGGCATGATCGGGAACGCCGACGACGAGATCGGCGAAGGCATCGCCGTCGAAATGGCCGCAGGCGAGGATCTGGCCGAAGTGCATGTCGGATTCGGGGAGACCCTGCCCGCTCGACTGTCCGACGGTGATCGCGGGTGTGGCCGGGAGCCCGGAGGCCGAACCCAGATAGATCGAAACGACGCCGGCATCAGGGAAGTTGAAGGTGGAGAACAAGCGGTCCTCGTCGGGCACTCCGACCGCGAGGTCGCCGAAGCCGTCGCCGTTGAAATCGCAGGCGGCGAGCGCCTGGCCGAACCGGTCCCAGATCTCGGCGCCGCCGGTGGTGAACTGCCCCAGGACGGTAGGAGGGGAGACCCGATCCAGCCCACGTCCCCGGATGCCGTAGCGCACCACGACCTGACCGCAACCGTTGACGAACGGCGCCGGCCCCTGGCTCTCCGGAGCGCCAGAGGCGAGATCGTCGACCCCGTCACCGTTGAAATCGGCCGCCGCGGACACGAAGCCGAAGAAATCGCCGCCGATCGAGTTCGCGTTCGGCAGCTCCGCGCGCCCGAACCGCTGCGCCCGCACGGTGGAGAGGCCGACGGAATCGAGCTCGACTGCGGCAGAGGTCTCCGCGCCCGCGAAGATCGCAAGTGTCACGAGGGTCACGAGGGTCGCGAGAGCCGTTCTCGAGAACCGTGAACCAGTCGTCCGAATGAGGGTCATGTTCTCTCCCGCGTTCTCCGCGCAGCCGAGGCGACCGTACAAGGGTTCGTCTGGGACGAGGGCTGCGCGCCTCCCCTCATTGTGGCGTCACCGTACCCGACCAGTAGCTGAAGTCGAGACGGGCGTTGCCGAAGCCGTCCGCGAAAAGCGCGCTGTAGAGCGCCGTCACGCTGCCGACACTCACGAGCGGCACGTCGCCCTCCAGACGGGCCCCTACGGCGAGATCTCCGAACCCGTCGCCGTCGAAGTCTCCGGTCGTGAGCGCACTGCCCCAAAGGACGAGCTCCGTAACGTTGCCGCTCGGGATCTCCTCCAGCCCGTGATCGAACTGGCGGGAGTGGGGCACTTGGGCGTGGAGGCCGACGCCCCTCTGGGCGAGCAGAACGGTGACGGCGCCCTCCTGGAAGTCGTCGAGGAACTCGCCGGGGATGCCGATCGCGAGGTCGTCGACGTGATCGCCGTTGAAATCCCCGACCGCCAGGGCATCGCCGAAGTATTCGTTCTCCTGGCTCTCGCCCACACCGAAGATGTCCTGGGAGGTCAGGCGTTCGGCGGTCGCGAGGTCGAAGACGCCGCCCGTGCTGAGGAGCACATAGGCCGCGCCGGAGTCGAACTCCCCGATGTCGTCCCAAGGGACGCCGATGACCAGGTCGTCCAAGCCGTCGCCGTCGAAGTCTCCGGTCGCCAGTCGTTTCCCCCAGGTGTCGGCCTGGGCTTCGCTCGGCCCCTGGATCAACTGGTCGCGCCCGGTCGCTCCGAGGCCGCCGCCCGCTCCACTGGCTCCGAAAATCACGTGTACCGCGGCGGGCGCGAACGAGCCGAAGTTCTCGCCCGGCACCGAGACGACGACGTCGTCGAAGCCGTCGGCATCGAAGTCGCCGACGGCCAACGCCGAGCCGAAACGATCGTCCAGGTTCGCCGAATCGTCGATCCCCGTGGTGTCCTGGTGGACGGCGTACGCACCGGCAAAGGTCCCCGACGCCGCGCCGCGAAAGATCCGCAGATGCCCGGCCTCCGTGAGGCCGGCGATCGTCCGGTCCGGAACGCCGACCACGAGCTCGGCAAACGCATCGCCATTGAAGTCGCCGCAGGCGAGAATTCTGCCGACGTACATTTCGGCGGTCGGAAGGCCCACGGCGCTGGAGTCGCCGACAGTGATGGAGGGCGTCGCGGCGAGCCCGGCGTTCGATCCCAGGAAGATGGAGACGACGCCGGCGTTCTCATACTCGAACCCCGAGGAGATGACGTCCTCGAAAGGTACTCCGACCGCGAGGTCGCCGAAGCCGTCGCCGTTGAAGTCGCAGGACGCGAGCGCGAGACCAAACAGATCCCCGACCTCCGCGCCGCCGGTGGTGAACTGACCCAGGACGGTGGGTGCCGAGTTTCGATCCAGCCCGCGGCCCGCGATGCCGTAGCGCACCACGACCTCGCCGCAGTTGTCGACGTGCGGCTGCGGGCCGTCGTTGCCCGGGGCGCCGGTCGCGAGGTCGTCGACCCCGTCGCCGTTGAAGTCGCCGGCTGCGGAGGCGATCCCGAAGAGATCGTTGCCGTCCGAATTCGCGTTCGGCAGGTCCACCCGCCCGAACCGCTGCGCCCGCACCGTGGAGAGCCCCACCGAAGGCAGTTCCAAGCCGGATGCGACCGGCTCGCCCGCCAAGGCCGCCACGGCTGTGATGCCTGCCAAAACCGTCCACGAGTGCCGCCAGCGCGTCGTTCGAGAGTTCCCCAAGTATTCCCCCCGGTTCCTTTGACTCGGGAGATAGATCGAGATCGCTCCGCAAAACCCGACAAACCCCACCGCTCGACCAGGAAAATGGGGACTGGCTCCCATTTCCACCCGGGTGCCTGAGTGGCCACCGGCGAATCAGGAAATGGGTGCCTGTCCCCGATTTCCCACCTCTTCAGCAACAGAGAGCCGCTCCTGGGATCGTCGCGCTCGAATCCGGCGTATCCGCACGTTCGAACCCGTTCGCGGGCGATTCGAACGGAAAGTACGAGTAGATCTCGCTGCCCGGGAAGGCGACCGTCGACAACGTGTCGCAGGCTCCGACCTCAGACGAACGGCTTCCAGCAGGCTCAGGGCGAGGTCAGACTCCAGCGGCAGGTCGAGTCGATCTCGAAGTTCTCAGCGAAGAGGAGGTCTCCGGCGGCGAAGTAGACGCTGTCGAAGAGCGCCGCGAGGGAGCCGCCCGCGCCCGCCTTGACCACGCGCAGGCGCAGGTGAGCCGACTGCGAACCGGCGGGCGCCACCTCTACCGTACGGGTCGGGACCCAGGTTCCGGCGAGCGCCGTGGTGATCTCCGGCGCGCTGTAGTCGATGCCGGTTGCTAGCCCGCCGCAGTTGGGCCCATCGGACCAGACTACGGTGAACCGGGAGGTGCCGGTGGCGACCTGTCCGGTGAGAAAGTGGATGAATCCGCCGAACGAGTATGTCTGCCCGGCGGTGATGGGCCAGATGCAGTCCGGATAGAACTGACCGAGGTACCCCGCGGTAGGGGCCGCGCTATCCGCCCGACCCGAAACGGAGGCCGGGGCGCACCCCGTCGCGTCGAGCGCGCCCAGGCTGATCGAACCTTGCGGATCGTTGGTATGCCAGCTGCCCACCCCGCCGTCGAACTCGCCATCGGGCAGGAGCGGCTGCGCTGCGAGCGTTCCCGCCAGGAGCGCCAGCGCGGCGAAAAAAGTAGGGAGCTTTCGACTCATCGGTAGACCTCCGGGAAGCTCATGTTCTGCGCCAGCCGCACGTCCCCGGTCCTCAGTTTCCCGTCCAGGGTGCCGGGGCGATCCGAGAATGGAGCGCAGGCCGATGGTGTCTCACGGGTGTTCTCCCGCATATCCACAAGAACGGAGAATCGGTGGCGAGCGTGACATTGGCCTCTGCCGGCGGTTCGTGCCGGACTCAGAGCGTCGCGGCGCTTCACTCGCTACGGCGCTGTGGAGCTCCA
>JAYTAM010000078.1:0-23249 GCA_043737505.1 Thermoanaerobaculia bacterium | reverse complement strand
ATCGGTCGAACCGCTCGACTCGCTCAACTCGCTCGACTCGCTCAAACCGCTCGGCTCGCTCCCGGGCGCTGCATCCGTAACTCTCCGTCCCAGGAGCTGCCCGATCCGTTCCGCCGACAGTCGCTCCCCCGCGGCGAGGATCGCGGCGCGCTCGAGGACGTTCGACAGCTGGCGCACGTTCCCTGGCCAGGGCTCGGCGGCGAGCAGCGCCAGGGCGTCCGGCGCGAGCTCGAACGGTGCGAGCTTCAAGCGGGCGGAGATCTCCGCCGCCAGATGCCGCGCCACCAGGCCGATGTCGCTCGCGCGCTCGCGCAGCGGCGGCAGCTCGATCGGGAAGATCTCCAGCCGGTAGAGGAGGTCGGCGCGGAACTCACCCGCCGCGACCATCGCCGCGAGGTCCCGATTCGTCGCCGCGACCAGCCGCACGTCGGCGGCGAGGGTGACGTTGCCGCCGACGCGCTCGAAGCGCCCGTCATCGAGAACGCGGAGCACCTTGGCCTGGACGGCGAGCGGCAGCTCTCCCACCTCGTCGAGGAGGAGCGTGCCGCGGCTCGCCGACTCGAATCGGCCGGGCCGCCGGCGGTCGGCGCCGGTGAAGGCGCCCTTCTCGTGCCCGAAGAGCTCCGCTTCGACCAGGGTCTCCGGAATGGCGGCGCAGTTCACCGCCACAAACGGTCCGTGCCGTCGCGGCGAGAGGGCGTGGAGGGCCCGGGCGAACAGCTCCTTGCCGGTGCCGCTCTCACCGGTGAGCAGCACCGTGCTCTCGGTCGGTGCGACGCGTTCGAGTCCGCGCAGCGCCGCGCGCAGTAGCGGATGAACGCCGACGATCGCCGGCGCGCCGGGGGGCTTAAAGACCGGCTCGATACGCTCCTCCTCGACGAGACTGGCGACGAGGCGGAAGAGGCGCTCGAGGTCGACCGGTTTCTCGAGGAAGTCGGCGGCGCCCAGCTTCATCGCGGCGACCGCCGCGGCCACGGAGCCGAAGCCGGTGAGGACGACCACCGGTGGCGCCGGAGTCCGCGCCCGCACCATCGCCAGCACGTCGAGGCCGCTGCCGTCGGGCAGCATCAGGTCGGAGAGAACGAGATCGAAGCGCCTGCCGGAGGTGAGCTGGGCCTGAGCCTCGGCGAGATCGGCCGCCGCCTCGACGGTGTAACCCTCGCCCCCGAGCGCCCGCACCAGCATCCGGCGCAACGATTCGCGATCCTCGACGACCAGCAGCTGGAGGCTCATCGCGCGCGCTCGACCGCCAGTGCGAGGGTCTCGTCGTCGAGCGGATCGATCGTGCGGAGATCGAGCCAGAGGCGGCCGTCGCGCAGGACTCCCAGCACGGGCGGAAGCCCCGCGCCTCCCTTTCGCAGCCGTGCGGCCATCCCCTCGTCCGCCGGCAAGGCGAGCGCCAGGCCCGGAATCGGAATCTCGGGGGCGGCGCCGCCGCCGACGAACGCGGCCGCCGGCAGAAGCTCCGCCCCCAGGCGCGACGCCAGCGGAGCGAGCCGCCGCTCGAGGCTCTCGGCCGAGGCCCACAGGCGCTCGATCGGCAGCGGCCGGCCGGCCAGATGCATGCGCAGCACTCCGTCGAGCGCCGCTGTCACCAGACGTCCCGGGCGGACCGCACGGTAGATTGGGTGGCGGGCGCAGCGCGCTACCGGCTCGCCAGCGCCCACGAGGAGGCCCGCCTGCGGGCCGCCCAGCAGCTTGTCGCCGCTGCCGATGACGAGGTCGCAGCCGGCGGCGACCAGCTCCGCGACACTGGGATGCCCGCCGAGCGCCACGCCGGCGATCGTGCGCTCCGGTGCAGCAGACGGCCGGAGCAGACCCGCCCCTTCGTCAGCGACGAGCAGGATGCCGTGACGGTGCGCGAGCTCGGCGAGCGCCGGCGCTTCGACCGCGGCCACGAAGCCCGAGAGCCGGAAGTTGCTCGCATGCACCTTGAGCAGCAGTGCGGTCGCCGGACCGATCGCCCGCTCGTAGTCGGCGAGGCGGGTGCGGTTGGTCGTCCCGACTTCGACGATGCGCGCTCCGGCGGCGGCGAGGATCTCGGGAATGCGGAACGAGCCGCCGATCTCGACCAGCTCTCCGCGCGAGACAACGACCTCGCGACCGGCCGCGAGCGCGGCGAGGGCCAGCAGCAGCGCCGCCGCGCTGTTGTTGGTGACCCGCGCCGCCTGGGCGCCAGTGAGCTCGGTGAGCAGGCCTTCCAGACGGCCCGCGCGATCGCCACGGCGGCCGGTCGCGAGGTCGAGCTCGAGATCGCAGGCGGCGGTCGAAAGCGACGCCAGGCTCAGGGCGACCTCCGCCGGCAGGGGCGCGCGCCCCAGGTTGGTGTGGAGAAAGATTCCGCTGGCGTTCAGGACGCGCGCGAGCGGCGCTCCGAGGCGCCCCTCCAGCCGCTCCTGCAGGCGCTCGGGCAGGCCGGCGAGGCGGCGGGCGAGGTCCGAATCGGCGAGCTCGCCCGCGGCCTGAGCGTCGAGCTCGCGACGCAGCTCGGCGAGCTCCTCTCGCACTTGGGTGGTGAGCGCGGCGGTTCCGTATAATGTTTGCAGCGGCACCAGCCGTGGATCCGCCAGCACGCGATCGACCGCGGGAAGTTGCCGGCGGCGATCAGAGTCCACGGAAGACATCGGAAGTAGCCCCGATTCTAGGAGATCCGGACCGTGAATCCCAGGAAACCCGCTACTTCCCAGACCGACACCGCGGGCCGCGGCGTTCGGGGAGACCGGCCTGGCGCGGTGCAGGTTCCGGCGCGACCCTCCCCGACACACCTCCTCGACCTGGTCGCCGACAGCATCGACAAGTTCAAGATCGAATTCGAGCGCTTCCTGGCCGGCGCGACCGTCATCCCGCCGGACGAGCACAAAGCAAGGCTCGTCCGGGATCTGCGCGAGTTGCGTACCGCCAACCTCCGGACCGCCGCCGATCAGTTCCGGCTCACCGCGCTCGAGGCCCGATTCAACAGCTACTCCGAGCTCTTCAACCGCCGCCTGCGGGACCGCGAGGAGGGCCGCGGCGTCCGGCATCCACGCTCCTTGGCGGCGCCTGTCGAGCGGCGCCTCGATGCTGTCACCGGGGTCATCGTGACCGACCGGCTCGAAGCCGAAGCCGTCGACGCGCTCTACCAGACCCTGACGCAACGGGTGAGCGAATCGAGCTCGCAGCCAGCGATGGGGCTCGACACCTTCCGCGGCTACCTCTCGCAGCAGATCGAGTCGATCCGGCTCAAGACGGGTTGCGAAGCGGTGCAGTTCCGCATCGCATCCGAGGACGGCAAGCTCAAATTGAAGGCGAAGCCGGTCGGCAAGTAGGAACCGATGCCTCTACCCCCAGTCCACCGAAAGGACTCACCCTTGCAGAAGCTCATCCGACCCATCGCCGCCCTGCTCGCCTGCGTCGCGCTCTCCGCGGCGCTCGCCTTTGCCGCGGCGCCGAAGAATCTCGACCGGGCCATCGAGGTGCAGCGCGCGCTCCTCGCCGAGCGCCCGGCGGACTCGACTCTCGAAAACGATCTGGGAAGCCTCCTGATGCTGGGTGACGACTTCGCAGGCGCGGAGCAGGCCTATCGCCGGGCCATCGAGCGCGATGGCGAGAACGCCTCGGCGCACTACAACCTCGGGCTCGTGCTGCAGAAGCAGGGCGAGCGACGCGATGCGCTCAAGCAGTTCCAGCGCACCCTCGAGCTCGAGCCGCGGCACGCCTGGGCGCGTTACCAGGAAGGCACGATCTACCATCATCAGGGACGCGAGTCGGCAGCGCGCAAGGCCTACGCCAAGGCGCTGGCGCTCGATCCCGAGCTGGGAAATCCGGCGGTCAATCCGCACATCATCGACAACGAGCTGGCGACCTCGGCGATGCTCTACTCCTATCGCCACTATCGCGCAGAGCTGCTTCCCGAGACCGGCTTCGAGGAGCCGGCGCGGATCGCCGGCGTCATGATCGACCGCCCGGGCAGCGAGTCCGAGGCCGTTGCGGCGGCAACCGGGAGCGAAAGCGACCGCTCGGGCGGTCTCGTCCGCGGCGAACCCGGCGAAGAGCGCTTCATCGAAGACGAAACCGTGGCGATCGATTCCGGATTCACTAAGGTGGAGCCGGCCGACGACCCGGCCCCCGAGGCGCGTGTCCTGTCGAGCAAAGATCTCGATCCGGGTCGCGCCAGTAACCAGATCGTCGGCGGCGGCGTACCCGGACGGTCGAGCTCGGCCACGGGAGGTCGCACGGTCACCAGCAACCGCGGCCGCACCCGCGACGCCCAGCCCTCACCTGTCCGCCCGACGCTCCGCGGCCCGGGCGGCAACGGCACGGTCCAGCCTCCGTCGTCTCCGCCCTCGACCTTTCTGCCGACCAGCGACAGCACGGGCATGATGGAAGTGCGGCTGGTGGAGATCGACGAGCTGACCTAGCCCAGCCCCGGCAGTCCGACGCGGGCCCTACCGCAGGCTGGCGTGGTAGGCGACGGAGAACGGCAGGAGGGTGTCGTCCAGGTTGTGAGTGAGCTCCACAACGTGGGAGTAGCCCGGTTCATTGTGCAATCTACCTGCGACGCGGGCACGCCCTTCAGCCAGGGCCTCGCTCATCTTTTCGCAGTCGTCGGTCCCCAGAACACCACTCCCGACAGTACCGACAGTACCGGCGGTGCCGGCAGAGACCCAGCGCAGGGCCGCGACCTCGTGCACCTCGAAGGCTTCCTGGCCGGTCACCGGCAGGACTTCCAGGCTTCCATCTTCGTCGAGGTAGCCGGCGCTGACCGCCGCACGCATGCCTTCGTTCAGCAGCTCCCGCGACTCCAGATTCCGCTGATCCGGACCGGTCAGCGGAATGGGGGTGCGGGAGGTCCGCGGTACGAAGCAGGCGGCGCGATAGATTCGACTGACCATCGGACGGGTGATTTTCACGTTCTGTGCCAGATCCGGGACAGGCCCCGGGCGCGGGCGTTCGACCCGGCAAGCTAGGATCGTCCCGCGGAGGGAAACAGATGAACGATCGAGCCATCTGCTGGATAGCTACCCTTGCTTTGTCCCTGACCGGCGTCGCCAGCGCCGCCACCCCGGCCGACCCTCCACCGGCCGCCGCCGATCCCGCACTCGCGCACGCCCAAGCGCTGCTCTCCCGGGTGGCGCTCGTCGATGGCCACAATGATCTTCCGTGGACCGTTCGCGAGGTCGCGGCGGGTAACCTCGAAAACTACGATCTGCGCGCGCGGCGTGCCCAGGGCGACACCGACCTGCCGCGCCTGCGCGAAGGCCGTGTCGCAGGTCAGTTCTGGAGCGTCTGGATCCCCGCCGGCCTCCCGGCGCCGGCGCGCACCCAGCTGGAGCAGATCGATCTCGCGCGGCGGATGCTCGCCCTGCATTCCGACACGCTCCTCTTCGCCACCCGCGCCGAGGACGTCGAGCGCGCGCGCCGCGACGGCAGGATCGCCTCGTTCCTCGGCATGGAGAACGGCCAGGCGCTGGAGAACAGCCTCGGCGCGCTGCGCGCGTTCTACGACCTCGGTGTGCGCTACATGACCCTCACCCACGGCCGCAACACCGACTGGGCCGACTCGGCGACCGATACCCCCGCACACGGTGGGCTGACACCTTTCGGGCGCGAGGTCGTACGCGAGATGAACCGGCTCGGCATGCTGGTCGACCTGTCGCATGTCTCGCCCGAGGTCATGCGCCAGGCGCTCGACCTCTCCGAGGCGCCGATCCTCTTCTCGCACTCGAGCGCCCGCGCGCTGGTCGATCATCCGCGCAACGTCCCCGACGACGTTCTCGCGCGGATGGCGAAGAACGGCGGGGTGGTGATGGTCACCTTCATCCCGCCGTTCGTCTCGGCCGAGACTGCCGCCTGGGAGAAAGACCTGGAGGCGAGGATCCAAGGCATCCAATCGACCGCCGAGATGGCGGCGTTGATGGCGGCGCACGAGAAGCTGCACGGCCCGGCGCCACACGCCACGCTGGTGCAGGTCGCCGATCACATCGAGCACGTCGCCCGGGTGGCCGGCAAGGACCACGTCGGCATCGGCAGCGACTTCTGGGGCACCCCGCCGATGCCCGACGGCCTCGAGGACGTGAGCCGCTTCCCCTACCTCTTCGCCGAGCTCATCCGCCGCGGCTGGAGCGACGCCGACCTCGCGAAGCTCGCCGGCGGCAACATCGTCCGCACCCTGGCCGCCGCCGAAACCGTTGCCGCGCGGCTGCAGAAAGAGCGCCCCCCCTCGACCGCCACCATCGAGGCACTGGACGGCAAGCGCGACGGCAAGAAGTAGCCACAGCCGCCAGAGCGCGCAGCGCGCTCGACGCGATCGCTAGCGGAACTCGACCGGGTAGTTCACCCAGACCGCCACCGGCACGCCGTCTTTCAGCGCCGGGCGAAAGCGATACCCCTCGAGCGCGCGCACGGCCACCTCTTCGAGCTCGGCGAACTCGAGGCGGGCGCGATAGACCTTGGCTTCGACCACCATTCCCGCGGGATCGATGCGAATCCGGCAGACGACCGTCGGCAGCACCGCAAACTCGTCCGTGGGTGCCGCCGGGCCGGCGCCCGAGAGCAACTCGGGGAGGCGATCTCCCGGGCCCGTCAGGGCGCTAGCCTCGAGCGCTTCGCCGCTCGCGCCCGGCTGACTCGGGAGCGTCGGCGACGAACTGGAAGCGCCAGGCGGCAACAGCGCGAAGACCGCCGCGGCCAGAAGTAGAAAAGCCGCCGCGGCGAAGATCCAGCGGCCGATCCCCGGCCGAGACTCTTGGTGCGGAGATGCCGGCCCGGCGTGGTCGGGAATCGGCGCGCGCAGCGGTTGGGCGCGCACCGCCGGCCGGGGCAGCGCGCCGAGGTCGACAAGTCGGTGGGCTTCGAGCAGCAACTCGCGCATCGGCGTCTCGACTGTCCGACGCAGCGGCTCGTCGACCGCCGCGGCCTCGAAGTAGCCGGCTTTGACTCCCATCAGCGCGTGGAAGGCCACGTCGCCGAGCAGATCCTCGTACTCGGCGTGCACGACCTCTCCCTGACGGAGGACGATCCAGCCGTTGCCTTCGGGGCCGAGAATCTTCAAGCCGGTGGTCTGTCGTGCCGCGTTCTTCACCTGCAACAGGTCCGGAAGAGAGAACTCCGCCAGATCACCTGCGAGCTTCATGATGGATCCTTTCGTTGCGATGGGCTCGCAGTGCCTGCGAGCGAGCCCGCCAACCGTAGCCTCGGGACACACGTCGGCGAATGGCGCCCCGGCGCCATTCGGGTGACAGATGCACATGCCCGACGGAGAGCCTCCCCAGTCGAAAGATCGTCACCTCGAAGTCGGAGCGTTGCCGCGCAACGCTTTTAGTCTTTCGACTTCGAACCGCAGCCGCGGCCGAACGTCCACTTTCCTTTCGGGGGTCTCCATGTCTCGCCGACTCACGCTGCACACTCTGCAGGCCGCACTCTTCGCCTTCTTCATCGCCGGCCTCGCGTTCACCGAGACGATTCGGGTCAAGGGTTCCGACACCATCGGCGGCGCCCTCGGGCCGGATCTGGCCGAGACCTACCACGAGGAGAATCCGGCGACCTTCATCGAGTGGGAGGCGCTCGGTTCCAGTACCGCCTTCGTCGGACTCTTCGACGGTTCCACCCAGCTCGGCGCCTCCTCGCGCCCCATCAACGAGGCGGAGCAGCGCGAAGCGAAGCGGCTCGGCCTGCGCCTCAGGGAGTGGGTCATCGCCTACGACGGCATCGTCCTCCTCGTACACCCCTCGAATCCGCTGCCATCCCTCTCCCTCGATCAGGCGTCGCGGATCTTCCAGGGCAAGATCCGCAACTTCAAAGAGGTAGGCGGGCCGGACCGGCCGATCGAGATCGTGGCGCGGCCGAGCTATTCGGGGACGCACGCCTTTTTCAAGGAGAAGGTGCTCCGCAAGGGCAACTCCAAGGGACCCGAGGAGTTTGCCGAGTCGACCCGCTTCATCGAACACAGCGCCGCCATCGTCGACCAGCTCGCGGCAAACCCGAACGCCATCAGCTTCCTCGGCCTCGGCTGGGCGAAGCCGTCGATCCGGGCCGTGCCGGTCGCCGGCAAGAGCGGCTCGCCCAAGGTCGCTTCTGTCGAGTCGATCCGCGACGGCAGCTATCCGATCTTCCGTCCGCTCTACCTCTACTCGAACGGCGAGCCCCAGGCCGAGGCGAGAAACCTTCTCGGCTTCATCCTGTCCGAAGCCGGCCAACGCCAGGTCGCCGAGAACGGCTTCGTCCGCACCGACATGGCGACGACCCTCGCGTACGCTCCCGCCCGGACCGCACCGCAAGCTCCGGCGGCGGTGGTGGCCAACCAGACGCCGTCGGCAACGGTGGGTGCGAACCCAGCCGCTGCTTCCGCTCCGGTCGCCGCGTCGACGGCGCCCAAGCTGATGCGGATCTTCTTCTCCTTCGGCGGCGCCCGGATCGCCGACGAAGCCGAGCTCAAGATCGTCGAAGCGGCGCGCATCCTCGCTTCGAACTCATTCGAAGCTCGCGTCGTCGGCCACGCCGACGCCCAGGGCACCAAGGCCGCCAACGAGCGGGTCTCGGCAGCGCGCGCTGGCGCGGTCTACCAGGAGCTCCGCCGCCTGGGAGTTCCCTCCCACCGGCTGTCGGTCACCGCCCGCGGCGCGGACGAGCCGATCGGCACCAACGTCACTCTCGAAGGCCGACGCGAGAATCGCCGGGTCGACATCCTCTTCGTCGAAACCGCGCCCCGGATCGGAGGTTGAGTTGAGGCCCACCGCCTGTCGTCTCGCTGCCGCAGCCCTGGCGCTCTCCCTGGCGGGTGGCGGGTTCTCGGCGGCCGCGACGCTCCCGACGACTGCAGTGGAGCCGCGCTCCGTCGTCCTCCTCATCGGCGACGGCCTCGGCTTCTCGCAGATCGGCCTCGCGCGCTACGCGCTCAAGGGACGCTCCGGCCGCCTGGCGTTCGAGTCGATGCCGGTCACCGGCCTGGTCTCGACCTGGTCGGCTTCGAACTTCGTCACCGACAGCGGCGCGGCGGCGACGGCGTTCGGCTCCGGGGTCAAGACGGACAACAAGTACCTCGGACTCGACCCGGCGCGGCGACGGGTTCGCACGCTGGGTGAAGCCGCGAAAGAAGCCGGCTGGCGGGTCGGCTACGTCACCAACACCCGCATCACCCACGCCACCCCGGCCTGCTTCTATGCCCACCACGCCGACCGCTACGACGAAGAGACGGTCGCGGCGCAGCTCCTCGACGCCGACGTCGACCTCGCTCTCGGCGGCGGTCTGTCGTACTTTCTTCCGGTCGAGGAGAACGGCGCGCGGCGAGACGGCAGGAACCTCATCGAAGAGGCGCAGAGGCGCGGCATCCGGGTCCTGCAACGCAACGACTCTCTGGCGTGGGACGGCGAAGGCCGACTGCTCGGACTCTTCGCCAACTCCCACCTCGCC
The DNA here is from genome assembly GCA_043737505.1 of Thermoanaerobaculia bacterium. Classification (GTDB taxonomy): domain Bacteria; phylum Acidobacteriota; class Thermoanaerobaculia; order Multivoradales; family JAGPDF01; genus JAGPDF01. Next base: position 13,862 of record JAYTAM010000078.1, on the reverse strand, counting down.
TTCGAGCTCGACGACCGCAACTATCCGGAGAACCGGCGCGACCCGACGCTCGCGGCGCTCGCCACGACGGCGCTCGACGGCCTGTCGCGCGGCGGCCAGCCGTTCTTTCTCCTGCTCGAGGGCGGCCGCATCGATCACGCCGGGCACGAGTTCGACGCCGCCGGTGTGGTCGCCGAGACGCAGCGCTTCGACGAGGCGGTCCAGGTCGTCCTCGACTGGGCCGGGCGGAATCCTGGGACGCTCGTCCTGCTGACCGCCGATCACGCCACCGGCGGCCTGGCGATCAACGACTTCGCGCGCTGGGAGCAGTTGGCGAAGCGCACGGCGTCGGTCTCCTGGCTGGCCTCGCAGATCCGCAACGCCGGTGCGGACGCCGAGCTCCTCGACGCCCGGACGGGGTCCGACGGTTGGACGGCGGCCGAGGTCGCGGCCGTGCGCAGCGCTCCGGACTCTTACGAGGCCAACCGCCGCCTGGGAAGGATGCTCGCCGAGCGCGACGGCTTCACCTGGTCGGCCAAGGTCACCGACGACGACACCCACGGCCACACCGGCGAGGACGTGCCGATCTTCGCCAGCGGTCCGGGAGCGGAGCGCTTCGGCGGCGCGCTCGACAATACGGACATCGCGCGGCGGATTGCGGATCTCCTCGGCTGGGAGGTCGGACTCCCGGAAGAGCGCCCATGAAGGCCGACGAGAGCCTTCGCCTGACTCCGGCCTGGTGCCTTCGCCAAGCCCTCGCCGGCATGCGCCATCGCAGCACGCGCGTGGCCCTGCGCGGCGTGCTCGCGGCGAGCGCCGGCGGCATCCGCGTCGAAGGGGCGCATCGCCTCACTGCAGTTCCGGATCCGGCCGTCTTCGCCCTCACGCATCACAACGCCTTCGAGGCTCTCCTCGCTCCTGCGGCCTTGATGGCTGTGCGCGGCCGCATCGTCCGCTTCCTGGTCGACTGGATGTACCTCGAGCTGCCGCTTGCCGGGGCGCTGCTGCGGCACGGGCAGCCGATCCCGGTCTATCGCAAGGCGGCGCGGTGGCGGTGGCGCGAAACGGTCCGGCAGGAGGGTCTTCGGAGCGCCTCTCCTGCCGACCGCGCCCTCGCGGCGCTCGCTGACGGGACGAGCGTCGGCATCTATCCCGAGGGCCGCCGCAACGCCGATCCGTGGATGCTCGCGCCGGTCCGCAAGGGAGCTGCGGTGCTCGCTTTGCGTTCTGGGGTGCCGCTCATTCCGATCGGCATCCGCTTTCCCGCCCGCGAGCGCCTCGGGCGCCTCCCGCGCCTTGGACGGATGATCCTCCACATCGGCGAACCGTTGACCACGGCGGAGCTCCAGCTTCGCGCCGCGGCGGTCGAGCCCGCAAACCCCGCCGCGCTGCAGCGTATCGAACGCAACCATGCGGCGGATCTGTCGCGAGCCTTGTACGCCTCTCTCGCCCAACTGGCCCAGAAATCCACCTGCACCTAGGAGCCCGCCATGTCCGTCGCCCCCGTTACCCCCGTCACCAGTCCACGGCAGTCCACCCGGTTCGCTCGCCCCTCCTCCCTTTCGGTTTCACTCACGGCGGAACGGGTGAACGATGGCGTCTCACGTCTCGACGCGCTTTCGATCGTGCAGCAGGTCTATCAGCAGGAGAAAGGATGGATTGCAGATGCCGATGGTGAGTTTCCGGAGTCGGCGCTCTCGTCGTCGACGTCGAGCTGGTTTCTGGCGCGCCTCGGCGACGAGGCGGCTGGGGTGGTGCGGCTCGCCTACGACCCGAGCTTCGAGCTGCCGCAGGCCGCAGGAGTAGAGATCGACGCCGGGGTCGACCTCGCGCGGCTCACCGCCTCCGGCCGCTTCGTCGAAGTCGGCCGCCTGATGATTGCGCCGCGCTTCCGCAGCCGCACCGCGGTGGTCCTCGCCCTGATGCGCGCGGCACTCGCCGAAGTCGTCCAGCGCGGCTACACCCACCTGCTGACCGTCGTCTTCGAGGACGACCCACACTCCCCCTACGGCTTCCACACCCGCGTCCTCGGCTTCGAACGCATCGGCACCCACCGCCTCGGCGAGCTCGCCTGCACCAGCCGCCGCATCATCCTCACCCTCGACATCGCCCGCGCCTTCGCCCGCCTCCGCGGCCCGAGAGCCAAACTCGTCCAAGCCCTGGCCGGCGGGCTGGAGGAGGAGATGATCACCCTCGGAGAAGCGAGAACTCTCTGAGGCCGCGCCAAGCTTAGCGCCCGTCGGTGCGGCGGGAGCGCGAGCTCAGACGTTGAAGCGGAAGTTGATGACGTCGCCGTCGAGGACTTCGTACTCTTTGCCTTCGAGGCGGAGGAGGCCTTTGTCGCGGCAGGCGGCGAGGGTTTTCAACTCGAGGAGCGCCTTGCAGGCGACGACTTCGGCGCGGATGAAGCCGCGTTCGATGTCGGAGTGGATGGTGCCGGCGGCCTCCTTGGCGGGGATGCCGCGGCGGATCGTCCAGGCGCGCACTTCGTCTTCGCCGACAGTGAAGAAGGCGATGCGGCCGAGGAGCTCGAAGCTGGCGCGGAGCACGCGGTCGAGCGACGGCTCGGCGAGGCCGAGGTCGCCGAGGAACTCCTTCTGCTCGGCGGCCGAGAGGCGCGAGATCTCCTCTTCGATCGGCGCCGAGACGACGATCGCCGGACTCTTCGCCACGTCGATGCCGAACTCTTTCGGATCGGCGGTGGCGACCTTCTCTTCGCCGACGTTCAGCACCACCAGCATCGGCTTCGCCGTCAGCAGCTGATAGCCGCGCAGCAGCCGCGCGTCGTCGGGCTCGAGGGTCAGCGACCGCACCGGGCGCTCCGACTCGAGCGCCGGCAGCACGACCTCCTTGAGCAGCTTCTTCTCCCGCTCCTCTTCCGGCGAGGTGCCGCGCTTGCTGGCCTTCTCGAGGCGCTCCAGCCGCCGTTCGATCAGCGTGTGGTCCGACAGGATGAGCTCGAGGTCGATCGTGTGCACGTCGCGCAGCGGATCGACGCTGCCGTCCGGATGGGCGATCTCCGGATCGTCGAAGGCGCGCACGACGTGCAGCAGCGCGTCGACGTTCTTCAACTTCGCGAGGTCGAGACTCTCCGCTCCCTCGCCCTTCGAGATCCCCGGGATGTCGACATACTCGACCGTCGCCGGGGTGTACTTCTTGGGCTGGAAAAGATCGCGCAGCGCCACGAGCCGCGGGTCGGGCACCTTGGCGACGCCGAGGTGGGTGGCGTCCGAGGCGAGGAACTTGCCCGTCGCCTCCTGCGAGGAGGTGAGGGTATTGAAGAGGGTCGTCTTGCCGGCTTTCTGGAGACCGAGGATTCCGAGCTGCATGGCGGGCACGATACCAGCCCGAGCGGTAGCCCGACCCGGGCCGGCCTAGGCCGGCAGCAGGCGAATCCCCTCCACCAGCAGCGACGGCGCGCCGAACATGCCGTCGCCGGGGACGAACAGCAGATCACGCGCGGTGGCTCGAACGCCGGCGAGCAGCCCTCGCACGTCGCCGCAAAGCCGGACGGCGCCGAGCGGGGCGATCGCGCGTCCGGACGCGAGCTCGAGCCCCGAAACCGCGACCTCGAAGGCGAGGCTCGCCGGGTCGATCCGCACCGCGCCCTCGGCATCGAGCAGGTAGGCGCCGGCGCCGCCCGTTTCCAGTAGATCGGCGACCGCCGAGCGGCTCGGGGCGACGAAGAGATGGGTCGGCGCCCGGCGGGGCAGATCGCGCCAGCTCGCCCGGCGCGCGCAGCCCGGCACGGCGGCGCCGCCGGCCTCCCACCAGGCGAGGAGCGGGCGCACGAAGCGGCCCCCTTCGACGAGTACAGAGCGTCCGGTCGGCATCCCCTCACCGTCCACCGGCGCCGCGAGGACGCCGTCGACGAGCCGTCCGTCGTCGACCAGAGTCAATTCGGTCGAAAGAGGCCCCAACGCCGCGAAGCGGTCGCTCGCCGCCGGGCCGAGAAGCAGCGGCGCGATCGCCTGGATCAGCCGCGCCGCGAGCGGCGCTGCGAGCAGCATTGGCCTCGCGGGACTCGCGGGACTCACGACCCTTCCGACTCCGAGTGCCGAGAGGCGGTCGGCGAGACGCGTCGCCAAGGCGCGCGGCTCGAACCTGCGTGCCTCGCGCTCCGCTCCTTCGAAACAGCAGCGGTGACCCAGATGCTCCACTTCGAGCCGCAGATAGGCGGCACGGGCCCCCCAGCTCACCGCGAACCCGGTGCTCGACAGCAGCGTCGACTCCGACGCGCCGTCCTCGAGCCAGGCGGAGAGCAGGCGGCTGGCCGGCAGCTCGCGGCGGAGCTCGCGCTCGATCGCGGTGAGGAGCGTCACGGCCACCGACTCGGTGGCGAGTGGCGCGTCGAGGCCGTCGGGCACGATCCACGGCTCAGAGCCTGCCACCACCGCTACCGCCGCCGCCTCGATTTTACCGGGCAGGCGCAGGGGATGCGGGCTGGGTTCCGGCAGCTCGATATCCGGTTCGGGAGCGCCTGTGGCGGCGAAGAAGAGCGATCGCCTTCGGTCTCCCGCGCGCACCGCCCATCCAGCTTCGCTCGCCATCGCCTGGGTCATGCGCGGCACGGTCGCGCCGGCTACGGCCTCGCGGGTGAAGCGCCGGCTGCGGCCACTCTTCTCGAGGATCTCCGCCTCGGCGAATCCGCGGCGCGCGAGCTCCGCGAGGAGCGCCTCGGCTCCGGAGCTCGAGCTCATCGGACTCCTCGGCCGCCGCCGCCGCCGCGGCTTCCAAATACCGCCATCTCCCGCAGCACCACGCTGGGCGCCGTCGCCCAGACCGCGCGCCGTTGCCCGCCCTTGGCGCACCAGCCGGCGCCGGCCGCCTGTACATCGCCGCCGACCGCGACCACCGCGGCGAGGAGGTCCGGCACCCGGGTGCGCAACTGCAAGGGTCCGCACGGCTCCGCGAGCTCGCCACCGCGGATGTAGCGGCCGCCGGGCGCGTGCAGCACGACCTCGCCGCTCAGCGGGTTCAGACTTCCCTGGTCGAGCTCGGCGACGAAGAGGCCGGTGCTGGCGGCGCTGGCGGCGCGTATCAGCGCCGGCATCTCGGCCGTCCCCGGCAGGAGCTCGAGATGGTGGATGCGCGGCAACGGCATCTGGTGCCTTCCGCCGCGAAACCCGGAGCCCGGCAGCAGCCGCTCCGAGCGCGCCGCATGCTGCGCATCGGCGATCGGCTGATCGACGACGCCGCCGCGGATCAGCCAGCGGCGCGCCACCGGTTGCCCCTCGTCGTCGGTCGCGCGATCGACGCCACGCGGGGCGCGATGCGGATCGTCGAGGACGTCGAGCAACACCCTCGGGCCTGCGCCGCGTTCGCGGCCGCTCGCCGCTCCCCCGTCGCGATCGTCGCGACCATCGCGATCGTCGCGATCGTCGCGAACATCGCGAACGTGGTGAATGGGGTGAAGATGGCCGACCGCGCCGGCGGCGTCCAGGAGATCCGCCTCGAGCGCGTGGCCGACCGCTTCGTGCAGCATCACGGCGGTCGCTCCGGGAGCGAGCAGCACCGGGTAGCGGCCGTCCGGCGGCGGCGGCGCTTCGCGCGCCCGGAAGCGGGCGACCAGGGCGCGGGCCACGCGCTCGGCTTCGCCGCTCTGGAGAGCTGTCGCCAGCGCGCCGAAGCGTCCCCAGGGCAGCTCGACGTCGAGGCTGTAGAAAACCTCGCGTTCGCTCTCGGGAACCCAGCGCGGACCGACCACCTGGAGGTCCCGCCGATGCCAGCGGGCGGTCAGGCGGAACGGAAAGGCGACATGGTGTTTGCCTACGGCGCGTTCGAGCTCGCCGGCGAAGCCGCGCAGGGTCGCCAACGGGATCGTCGGCAGCGGCCCCGGGGTGAGCTCCATCTCGAGCATCGTCGCCGGCTGCGCCCGCGCCACCTGGCGGAGCGCGCTCACCAGATCGGCGCCGGAGATCGCGTCGCGGCTCGCCAGCCAGGCGCGGTCGCCGCGCACCAGCCGCACCGCCAGCCCCTCTTCACGCCGGACGCGCAGACCGCACGGCGCCTCGGCCGGCGGCCACTCGGCGTCGACCCGGCGCTCGAAGTAGACCTCGGCGATGTCGCCCGGTTCGGCGGCGATCGCCGCCAGGGCGCGCGCCACCGCCGCCGTCTCGAGCTTTGCCCAGGTCATGCCGCGACGATTGTCCCACAGCGAAGAACGGCTTTCCGGCGACTAGAATGGCTGGAGATCTCGCCATGGCCGACGCCCCCCCCAACGGAGACCGTGACCTCCTGCTCGACGAGCTGCTGGCGACGCTCGCCGCGCGCTCGCGGACGGACGGAACGACTCTCGCCCTACCCGGAGAGAGCGAGCCGGCGGTCGAGGCGACCGCCTGGCGCGCTCTCGCGCTGCGGCTCGCCGGTGCGCGAGCGGATGGGCCCGCCGTGGCAGCACAGGACGCGCTGGCTGCCGGTACCGCCCTCGTCAACGCGCAAGCGGAGGACGGCCGATTGAGCCTCTCGCCGATGCACCCGGGAGCGTACAGTCCGACCTCGATCGCCCTCCTCGCCTGGCACGGCCGGCCGGAGTTTGCCGCTGCGCACGCCCGCGCGCTGGCCTTTCTGCTCGGCGTGAAGGGCGATCACTTTCCACGCGATCCCCAGAGCCCGCTGGGCATGGACACCGATCTCGCCGGCTGGCCGTGGATCGAGCGCACCTTCTCGTGGGCGGAACCGACCGCTCTGGCGCTGCTCGCTCTCGAATCCGCGGGCCTCGGCGGTGAGGCCCGCGCCGGCGAGGGGCGCGCGCTGCTGCTCGATCGCCAGATCGCCTCGGGGGGATGGAACTACGGCAACGCGCGCGTTTTCGGCTCCGACCTGCGGCCGGCGCCGGAGTCCACCGGCCTCGTGCTGGCGGCTCTCGCCGGGCGCGTCGAAAAGCACGAGGTGAAGGCGAGCCTGGCGTATCTCTCCGATCTCGTGCCGGCGATGCGCACCCCGCTCTCCCTCGGCTGGGGTTGGCTGGCGATGAGCGCCTGGAACGAGCGGCGGGCGACAGACCTTGTCGCCGCGATGCGCGAGACCCTGGCGCGCGAGAGCCGCTACGGCGGCTACCAGAGCGCCGAGCTCGCCCTGCTCGCCGTGGCCGTCGCCGCGCCGCGGGGGCTCCTCGCTGCGCTCCGTGAGTCGGCATGAGCCGCGACTGGCTGGTGACCCGCCAACCCTCCCGGCGCGAGCTGCTGGCGGCGTCGGCGATCTTCGCCACCGGCACCCTCGCCGGCTGCAAGCAGGACCTTCGGCCAAGGGTCTGCGTGGCCCGCGCCGCATCGTACGAAGTCGACCTCGAGCCGCTCCTGCGGGAGGCGTTCAAAGAGGTCGGCATCACGCCGCGAGCCGTCGCCGGCAAGCGGATCCTGCTCAAGCCGAATCTGGTCGAGACCACTCTGGGCGCCGGCCACATCAACACCCATCCGGAGGTCGTGCGCGCGGCGGCGCGGGCTCTGCGGGCCTTCGGAGCCGGGGAGGTCCTCGTCGGTGAGGGGCCGGGGCATCGCCGCGACACCGTCCTCGTCCTCGAAGAGTCCGGGCTCGCCCAGATCCTCGTCGACGAGAAGCTGCGCTTCGTCGATCTCAACCGTCAGCGCGGCTTCAGCGTCGCCAACGCCGGCCGGCGCTCGGGCCTCCTCCGCCTGACCTTCCCGGTCATCCTGTCCGAGATCGACTGGATCGTCTCGCTCGCCAAACTGAAGACCCATCACTGGGCGGGAGCGACCCTGGCGATGAAAAATCTCTTCGGTCTCATGCCGGGCAGCTACTACGGCTGGCCGAAGAACGTGCTGCACTATGCCGGCCTGCAGGAGTCGATCCTCGACATCAACGCCACGGTGCGGCCGCAGCTCGCCATCGTCGACGGCATCGTCGGCATGGAGGGTGACGGGCCGATCCTCGGCACGGCGAAGAGCGCCGGCGTGCTCGTCGTCGGAACCAGCCTGCCGGCGGTCGACGCCTCGGCGGCGCGGGTGATGGGGATCGACCCCGCCCTCATCCCCTACCTGGCCAAGGCCGCCGGCTGGCTCGGTCCGATCGCCGAAGAGGCGATTCACCAGGTCGGAGAAACCCTGACCACGGTCCGCACGCCGTTCGATCTGGTCGCGAAGATCCCGGCGCACAAGGCGCTGCTCGACAAGCAGTCGGGCGCCGGGTACTAGCCGCCCGAGTACCAGCCGCCCGAAACCAGCGGCGAGCGTTGTCAGAACTCGATGCGGAAGCGGGCGCCCGCGGCGGTCGAATCGACAGTCAGCCGGAGCTTGCGGCCCGCCTTGGTCCAGCTGTCCCCGCCTCCCGCCTGCCAGCCGGCGGCGCGCAACTTCTGCTGCAGGGCGGCAGAGACCGAATCGGCCGGGGCAGGGGAAGAGAAAACGACTACCGCGCCGCCCTCGGGACGCGGCGCGAAGTCCACCAGGCTCGACGGCCGGTAGACCGGGATGTCGGGCGGGAAGCCGTCGGGCAGGGCTCCGGCCATCGCATTCGGATTCGCCCGCCGCTCGACACGGTCGTCGGCGGTCGAGAACGCAGCGTCCGGAGCCGCCGTCACCTCGACGGTCTCGAGCTCGCTGACTTTCTCCGCCGCAGGCGGCGGAGCCGGCGCACAGGCGACGAGTCCGGCCAGCAGCAGGAGCGCTGCGGGCACGACGTCTGCCGCCCTTCCTGGCTCGCTTCGTCGCATGTCTCGTCGCATATCTCGTCGGATATCGGGTCGCATAGCGGGTCGCATCTCTCGTCGAGGCCCTTGTCCCATGCCACCGAGACTCTATCCGGCGCGCTCGCGGCTGCCTGCGAGCAGGGCCGGCAGGTCCGCGAGCCGCTCGAGGTCGCCGTCGCCCGCGGGCGAGAACAGCAGCGCCTGCATGCCCACCGCCAGAGCGCCCTCGAGATCGTCGCGCCGGCTGTCGCCGACGTGCAGCGCGTGCTCCGCCGGCACTCCGAGAGCCGCCAGCGCCGTTTCGAAGATCCGCGGATGCGGCTTCTCGACGCCGACGATGGCGGAGATCGCGAAGCTGTCGAAATGATCGGCGAGCTCGAGTCGTTCGAGCAGCAGCGGCAAACGCTGGTCCCAGTTCGAGATCACGGCGAGCTTGAGCCCTTGTCGCTGGAGCTCGACGAGGGTTTCGCGGGTGCCGGGCGCGACTTCCCAGGCCTCGGGCTGCGCGAAGTGATCGAAGAGCTCCGCAGCGGCGAAGGCCGAGGGGCGCGGGGCGTCCACGAGCTCGCAGGTGCGCTCGACGAAGTGCCGCCAGAAGCCACGGGCGCCTTTCGGATGGTGCAGAAAGCGGTCGCGGGCCGGAGAGGCACTGCAGGCGAGCTCCTGCCAGACGAGGGGAATCGCCGCTTCGACGTCGCCAGCCGCGACGACGACGCCGTGTCGGGCGAGCACCGTCGCATACTGCTGGCCGAGCGTCGGACAGGAGAGCAGGGTGTGAGTGACGTCGAAGGTAATCGCTTCGAGTTTCACGCCGGGCTCCGCTCGGTGTGATCGAAGAGATAGAACGCCGCGATGACCAGGGCATGGCGGATGGCGCCGCTCACGATGAGCTGCGGAATCTCGCCCAAAGCAACGCTCTCGACGGTGAGCTCCTCCTCGCCGTCGCCTTCCGGCTCGCCGATCTGCGCCAGATCTTCCGCGACATAGGTGAAGCAGCGATTGGTGATGAAGGTCGGATTCGGTTCGACCTCGCCGAGATAGGTGAGGCGGCCGGCGCGATAGCCGGTCTCCTCGAAGAGCTCGCGGCCGGCCGCGGCCTGCGGCTCCTCGCCAACCTCCACCATCCCGCCGGGGATCTCGAGCGTCGGTCCGCCGATACCGTAGCGCCACTGGCGAATGAGCAGCACCCGCTCGCCGGGCGCCAGCGCGATGACATTCACCCAGCTCGGGGCGTCGAGGGTGAGCGCCTCGCGCGTCTCGCCACTGTCCACCACGAGCGATTCGCGGCGCAGGTCGAACAGTCGATGATGGAACAGGGTCTCGCGGTGGGTGACGCGCCAGCTTCGCACCGCCGGAGGATACCCGACCTCGGCGGACTAGAATGCGCAGAATGTCTCCGCTTCTCCGGCTATTCGCCGCTGCCGCTCTGCTCGGCCTCTGGCTGGCGCTCTATTTTCTCGGCCACACTGCCGGCGGAGCGCTGCATCTCCTGGCGGTGGCCGCGCTCGCGCTCCTCATCTGGCGGACGCGGGCGACGGACGTCGCCGACAAACGCTGACTTTCCGCGACCGCTACTGCCGCCAGGCTTCGACCGGATTCGCCAGCACGCCGACGCCGGGAATCTCGACCTCGATCCGGTCGCCGTCGGCGAGCGGGCCGACGCCGGCCGGGGTTCCGGTGAGGAAGAGGTCGCCCGGTTCGAGGGTCATGCGGCAGGAGGCGTAGGCGAGGAGCTCGGCGAAGCCGAAGACCATATCGCCGACCTTGCCCGACTGGCGGAGCTCTCCGTTGACCCTCGTGCGCACCTCGAGGCTGTCGAGGTCCGCGTCGAGCAGGATCGCCGGACCGAGCGGACAGAAAGTATCGAATGACTTCGCGCCCGAGAACGAGCCATCGCGTTTCTGCAGGTCGCGCGCCGAAACGTCGCAGGCGCAGGTGACGCCGAGGATCGCGGCCAAGGCGTCGTCGCGGTCGGCGCGGCGCAGGCGGCGCTTCACCACCAGCGCGATCTCGCCCTCGAAGTCGACCCGGGCGCTCTCCGGCGGCAGCACGACGGCCGTGCCCGGACCGACGATGGACGACGGCGCCTTGAGAAAGAGCAGCGGCTCGGTGGGAACCGGGTTGCCGAGCTCGGCGGCGTGATCGCGATAGTTGCGTCCGACGCAGACGATCTTCCCCGGCACGAGCGGCGCCCGCAGCGCCTCGCCCTGCGCCAGGTCGACGGTGCGTCCGAACTGCCACTGCGACAGCGGCGTCTCGTAGGGATCCGAGAACAGCACCCGGAGGCTTTCCAGCGAGTCGCCAGCGGCGAGCAGACCTTCGGGACCGTAGCGGCAGAGGAGCATGGGTCGATTCTACGGCCTCGTCTGCCGATCGCCGGCTTCGCCGGGATCGCCGCCATCGCCGCGATCGCCGATATCTCCGATACCCGCTGTCTCACGCAACCGCCGCCGGGCCCGCGAGGAGAGCGGAGTCACCACGAGCGCGCCGGTGATGTCGTTCAGATCGACGTAGATCTCGGTCTCGTAGACCGCGGTGAGGTGGCGATAGGTCAACACTTCGGCCGTCGGGCCGGCGGCGACCACCCGGCCTCCCTGAAGGAGCACGATCCGGTCGCAGTACTCGGCGGCGAGATTGAGGTCGTGGAGAATGGCGATGACGCCGGTGCCGTCGTCGGCGAGCTCGCGCACACGATCGAAGAGCTCGACCTGAAAGCGCAGATCGAGGAAGCTCGCCGGCTCGTCGAGGAACAGGATCTTCGCCTGCTGGGCGAGCGCGCGCGCGAAGACGATCCGCTGGCGTTCGCCCGAGGAGAGTTGATCGATCGCTCGCCCGGCGAGCGCCAGCGCGCCGCAGCGCTCGAGCGCCTGGCGGGCGATCGCGAGGTCGCTCGCCGACTCGAAGGCGAGCCCGGCGAGGTGCGGGTGACGGCCCATGGCGACGACTTCGAGGGCGGTGAACGGAAAGTCGAAGCGAGGTTCCTGCGGCACCACCGCGATGCGCCGTGCGATCTCCTTGCGCGAGAGCGTCCGCAGGTCGTCGCCGCCGACGCGGATGGTTCCGGTGAACTCCCCGAGCACGCCCGACAGGGCGCGCACCAGGGTGCTCTTGCCGGCGCCGTTCGGCCCCAGGAGGCCGACAACGGTGCCCGCCTGGAGCTCGAGATCCACGCCGGAAAGCGCTGAACGCGCGCCGTAGGCGACCGCGAGATCGCGCACTTCGACGAGCGGTTGGCGTTCACCCGTCTCAGCGACCTCGGCGCTCTCAGCGAGCTCAGCCATCTCAGGCACTTCAGCCACCGCTTCCCCCGCTTCCCCCTGACGCCAAGCCGCGACGGCGCAGCAGGAGCAGGAAGAACGGCCCCCCGACGAGCGCGGTGACGACACCCACCGGCAGCTCGGTGGGGGCGGCGAGCGTCCGGGCCGCGAGGTCGGAGAGGACGAGGAAGCTGGCCCCGCCGAGGAAGGCCGCCGGCAACAGCAGGCGATGGTCTGGGCCGAGGAGCCGCCGCAGGAGGTGAGGCACGACGAGGCCGACGAAGCCGATGAGGCCGGCGGTGGCGACCGCCAGCGCCGTGGCGAGCGAGCCGAGCACGAAGGTGCGGCGCTTCAGGCGTTCGACGTCGACGCCGAGCTGTTGCGCGCCCTCCTCTCCAGCGGTGAGGGCGTTGAAGTCGCGCGCCGAAGCGAACAGCGCGAGGGTGATCGCGAGCCCCGCCACCCAGAGGGCGACGAGGGTCGCCGGGGCCGAGCTCGGGACCCGACCCATGAGGTAGAAGACGATGGCGGAGAGCTCTTCGCGCGACGCGACGCTCTGCAGGAAGTAGATCAACGCGGCGCTGAAGGCGTTGAAGATGGCGCCGGTCAGGAGCAGGGTGAAGACGGTCAACCGGCCGCCGGTAGTGGCGATGCGCTCGATCGCCACCAGCGAGGCGAGCGCGCCGACGAAGGCGGCGAGCGGCACGCCGAGGCCGGCGACGCCGGCGAGGAGGGCGACGACCCCGCCGAGACTCGCGCCGCCCGAGACGCCGAGGACGTAGGGATCCGCCAGGGGGTTTCGCAGCAGCGCCTGAAAAGCCACCCCGGCGACCCCTAGAAGCCCGCCGAGCGCCGCCGCGGTGAGCACCCGCGGCAGACGCAGCGCAAAGAGGATCGCGCGCTGCGCCTCGCTCCACGCCCCGCCGAGCAGGCGATCCCAAAGACCGACCTCGGCCGCGCCAAAGCTCACCGCGACGGCAAGCGCCGCTGCGAGCACCGCCGCCAGGCCCAGACTGACGAGGAGCACCCGGCGCGCGAGGGGCGCCGTGCTCAAGGCGCGTCCTGGGCGGCGGCGGGCGTTGCAGTCGCAGCGACCGCTCCGGTCACCCGGACCGGAGAGGCGAAGTCTTCCGCGCCGGGCGCACCGCAGAGCTCGGGATGGATGAGGCGGCCCATGAGCTCGGCCATATCGGCGAGCCGCGGACCGGGTACGAGGAGCTGCCAGGGATCGACGAAGGCGACGCGCCCGTTTGCGACCGCCGGGAGGAACGGCCAGTCGCTCCAAAACCCGGTCTCCATCCCGCGCGGATGGCCCGGCCGGTTGTCGGCACTGTCGACGATGACTTCGGGCAGCCGTTCGAGCATGGTTTCGAGGGCAACCATCGGATACGGCGACTTCGCGTCGCCGGCGATGTTCTCCCCGCCGGCGATCGTCACCAGCTCGTCGAGATGCGAGCCCGGGCCGGCGACGAAAAGCGGATCGTGGCCCACCGCGACCAGCACGCGCCGGCGCGGTGCCGAAGCCACGCGCTGCCGCACCGCTGCGATACGCCGGTCGATGGAATCGAGCAGCGCTCGCGCTTCGCCTTCGCGTCCGACCTCGCGGCCGATCTCGGCGATCGCCGCCCGCGTACCGGCGAAGGTCGAAGTATCGAGTGCGACGACGCGGATGCCGAGCTCGCCCAGCCGCGCGTGCTCTCCCCGTCCGGCCTCGCTCGCGGCGGTGAAGTAGAGCGCCACCCCGAGCTCGACGAGGCGCTCCGAATTCGGCGCATCGTGCCCGCCGATCCGCGGCAGACCGACGAGGACCTGCGGCCAGTCGACGAAGTCGCCGACCGCGACGATGCGATCGGCGACGCCGAGCTCGACCAGCGTCTCGGCGGCGGCAGGGGCCATCACCGCGATCCGCCCGACGGCCGAAGTCCCTCGGGCCGCTGGAGGCGGCGGAGCGCCACACCCCGGAAGCAGTGCTGCGGCGG
>JAYTAM010000077.1:0-4523 GCA_043737505.1 Thermoanaerobaculia bacterium | reverse complement strand
CGGTGGGAGGCTTCACGGGCGACGTCACGGGCTCAGGCGCTCCTGCCGCCAGAGGCCGTCCTCACGCTCGAAACGGCGGCGCTCATGCAGCCGGCTCTTCTTTCCCTGCCAGAACTCGATGGCTCGCGGCCGCAGGAGGAAGCCCCCCCAGTGCGGGGGCCGCGGCACCTGCCGGCCGAGGTAGCGGGCCTCGGTCGCGACCACCCGCCGAAGCAGGGCGAAGCGGGAGGCGAGCGGCCGGCTCTGGTCCGAGGCCCAGGCGCCGAGCTGCGAAGCGCGCCCACGGGTGGCGAAGTAGGCGTCGGACTCGGCGTCGGCGAGCCGCTCGACGCTCCCCTCGACCCGCACCTGCACCTCCACCCACGCCCAGTGGATGCACAGGGCGGCGCGCGGATTGGCGGCCAGCTCCGCCCCTTTGCGGCTTTCGTAGTTGGTAAAGAACAGAAAGCCCCGGGCGTCGACCCCTTTGAGCAGAACCATGCGCACGCTCGGGGCGCCGGAGGCGTCGGCGGTGGCGAGCGCCATGGCCGTCGGATCCGTAGGCGCGTCGGTGGAGACCCGGGCGAACAGCGCCTCGAACTCGAATATCGGATCGAGCGGATCGAGCGGATCTTGCGGTTTGTGGCTCGACGCGGCCATCAGTTCGCCGCGCTCTCGGGCTCGTTCGCGGTCCAGGCGGGGAGGGTCGAGGGATCGACGCCGACCGAGGAGACCGCCGCCTCCCAGACCGCCTCGGTGGCGCCGCCGAAGATGAGGTCGGGGTCGACCGGGGCGATCAGCCAGTCGTTGCGCAGGATCTCGTTCACCAGCTGCCCTTCGCCCCAGCCGGCGTAGCCGAGGAAGAGCCGGAAGCGGTGCGGCGGCCGGCCGGCGAGAGTGGCGAGCTCGCCGATGTTCTGAGTGAGGTGCACGCCCGGAACGACCTCGGTCGCCGCCTCCATGGGCGGCAGCTCATCTCCGGCTCCGGAGTAGAGCACCGTACCGACCTGCGGCTGCACCGGCCCGCCGAACTGCGCCAAGTCGGCCGCGTCGCCGCCCCAGGCGAGCTTCAGGTCGGTGAGGATCTCGGCCACCTTGAGCTCGGTGCGCCGATTGACGATGAAACCGAAGCTGCCCTCTGCCTCGTGGGCGAGCAGCAGGATGACGCTCTTGCGGAAGTACGGATCGGCCACCTGGGGCATGGCCAGGAGGAGGAGCGGCGGAGCGAGCGGAGACGACGACGGCACACCGGGATTCTATCCGCTCCCCACTACCCGCTGCCTTCGCCGACGACTTCGGCGCTCCGCCTAGCGCACTTTGCGAACACCGCCCAGCACGAGATCGGCGAGCTCACCCAGGAGGTCGAGCCAGTGCCCCTGCGGTGGCTGTTCGGCGAGCACCGGCCGGAGCTCGTTCTTTTCCAGCGCGTCCCGCCGGGCGCTCTCTTTGCGCTCGGCCGCCTGGCGCTCTTCGACGCGCGTCAGGCCGCCGCTGCGGATCCACTCCAGGACGGCCTCGAGCTCCTCGCTGTCGAACCAGAGGCCGTGCGGGCCGCAGATGTCGAGCACGATGCCCGAACTGCCGGCGAAGGCGCGCCGCACCATGAGCTTGCGGCAGATCGGACAGGGGCGGTAGGTCGCCTCGGCAGCCAGACGCGGCCGCTTCCCCGGCGGCCGCAAGGCGGCGGCCAGCGGCTCAGGCGCGACGTCGCGCCGGGCACGCTCCTGCAGGGACTCGAAGGTCGGGTGGCCGAGCCACATACCGGCGCAGCTGGCGCACTCGAGCATCGCCAGCGCCGTCGCCGCATCCGGAATTCGCCGGCTCGACAGCCGGCGTTCCGGTCTGCACGACGGGCAGGAGAATTCGGTGCGTCCGCCGGCGACCGCCTCGGGGGCGATGCGGGTGCCGCAGCTGTGGCAGAAGCGCTGGCGGTCGCCGATGCGCGAAGCGCAGACCGGGCAGAGCGTGTTGCGTTCGCTTTCACCGAGTACGAACGGCGCGGCGCAGAAGGTGCAATCGACCGCGCCAGCGGCGCGGGGCGCGCCGCAGGAGCCGCAGCGCACCACCGGGGCCTCCTGCGCCTCCCGCCCAGTGCCCGCCGGGACCTGGAGCTTGCAGCCGCAAAGGCAGCGGAACTGCTCGCCGACCGCGAGCTCGCCGGCATCGAACTGTCGCAGGCAGCTTTCGCAACGCACCAGGCGGCGGAACTGCCGCGCCGCCTTCGGCGCCTGGCGGGGCCGCGCAGGACCGCCGCGTTTGGAGACAGGAGAATCGGCCATGGTCGCCCTCCGCCGCAGTCTACCCGGGGCCGTGCGATATCGTTGCGATGCGCATTCGCCGCCAGCCGCTTCGGGAAGGGAGCCCGCTCCATGACGGACAGCTTCAGCAGCCACGGTACCCTCGCGGTCGGCGGGGAGAACCTGAAGATCGCCCGCCTCGCCGCGCTCGAGCGCCGCGGCTACGACCTCACGCGCCTGCCCTACGCGCTCAAGATCCTGCTCGAGAATCTCCTGCGGCGCGAGGACGGCAGGATCGTCGCCTCCGAAGAGATCGACTTTCTCTGCCGTTGGGATCCGGCGGCCGCTCCGTCGCGCGAGATCGCTTTCATGCCCGGTCGCGTGCTGCTGCAGGACTTCACCGGCGTGCCGGCGGTGGTCGATCTGGCGGCGATGCGCGACGCGATGGCGGCGATGGGCGGCGACCCGAACCGGATCAATCCGCTGCAGCCGGTCGAGCTGGTCATCGATCACTCGGTGCAGGTCGACGAGTACGGCAGCGAGGCCGCGCTGCTGCTCAACAGCCGCAAGGAGTTCGAGCGCAACCATGAGCGCTATCTCTTTCTGCGCTGGGGGCAGAAGGCGTTCCGCAACTTCCGCGTCGTACCGCCGTCAACCGGCATCGTCCACCAGGTGAACCTGGAGTATCTGGCGCGCGTCGTCATGCAGGAGGAGGGCTGGGCCTATCCCGACACGCTCGTCGGCACCGACTCGCACACCACGATGATCAACGGTCTGGGCGTCCTCGGCTGGGGCGTCGGCGGCATCGAAGCCGAGGCCGCGATGCTCGGCCAGCCGGTGTCGATGCTCATCCCGCAGGTGGTCGGTTTCCGCTTCACCGGCAGGCTTCCCGAGGGGGCGACGGCGACCGACCTCGTGCTCACCGTTACCCAGATGCTGCGCCAGCGCGGGGTGGTGGGGAAGTTCGTCGAGTTCTACGGCCCCGGCCTCATGAATCTCCGCCTCGCCGACCGCGCGACGATCGCCAACATGGCGCCCGAATACGGCGCCACCTGCGGCCTCTTCCCGGTGGACGCCGTGGCGCTCGACTACCTGCGGTTCTCCGGCCGTTCGCCGGCGAACGTCGCGCTGGTCGAGGCCTATATGAAGGAGCAGGGGCTGTTCCACAGCGCTGCGACGCCCGAGGCTGCCTATTCCGACACGCTGACCCTCGACCTTACGACCGTCGAGCCGTCGCTCGCCGGGCCGCGCCGGCCGCAGGATCGCGTCGCTCTGAGCGGTGTCAAGGCGAGTTTTCTCAAGGAGCTGCCGTCGCTCCTGTCGGGCAAGGCGGTGGCGAAGATGCCGCGCCCCGAGACGGTCGGCCGTTGGGAAGGCGAGGGTGGCAACCCGGATCCGGCCGTCGCCGTCGAGGAGGTGGACGATCACATCGAGACCACCTGGAACGGCGAGGTCTGCCGGTTGCGCCACGGCTCGGTGGTCATCGCCGCGATCACCTCCTGCACCAATACCTCGAACCCGTCGGTGATGCTCGCCGCCGGCCTGGTGGCCAAGAAGGCGGTCGAGAAGGGGTTGCGCACCAAGCCGTGGGTGAAGTCGAGCCTCGCACCGGGCTCCAAGGTGGTCACCGACTACCTGCGCCAGGCCGGTCTCGACGACTACCTGAACGTCCTCAAGTTCCACACCGTCGGCTATGGCTGCACGACCTGCATCGGCAACAGCGGCCCGCTCCCGGCGCCGATCGCCGAGGTGATCCAGGAGCACGATCTGGTCGCCGTGTCGGTGCTCTCCGGCAACCGCAATTTCGAAGGCCGCATCAGCCCCGATGTGCGCGCCAACTACCTCGCCTCGCCGCCGCTCGTCGTCGCCTACGCCCTCGCCGGCCGCATCGACCTCGACCTCGCCACCGAGCCGCTCGGCACGGGCAAGGACGGCGCGCCGGTCTTCCTGCGCGACATCTGGCCGACCCAGGCCGAGATCGAGCACGCGGTGGCGACGGCGGTGAAGTCGGAGATGTTCGTCAAGCAGTACGCCGACGTCTTCACCGGCGACGAGGCGTGGAGCTCGCTCGCGGTGCCCGAAGGCGAGACCTTCGCCTGGCAGAGCGACTCGACCTATGTCCGCAAGCCGCCGTACTTCGACGGCATGACTCTCACGCCGGCGCCGGTCACCGACATCGCCGGGGCGCGCTGTCTCGCTCTTCTCGGCGACTCGATCACCACCGACCACATCTCTCCCGCCGGCTCGATCAAGAAGGCGAGCCCGGCCGGCAGGTACCTCGAGGCGCACGGCTGCGGGCCGGCCGAC
>JAYTAM010000076.1:0-4524 GCA_043737505.1 Thermoanaerobaculia bacterium | reverse complement strand
AGGCGAGCTCGCGGGCAAGATCCTCTTTCTCTCCAAGGCGCCGGAGCACGACGATCCGACGGCGCCGGTCTTTTCGCGCTATGACGCGGTGAAGCTCGATGAGCTCGCGACCTACGACATTCCCGGCGACCGCGAGGTCGACTCGTGGCGCGAGAAGTCGCGCAAGCGCCGCGAGCTCTGGCTCGAGATCTCCGACCGGCTCGTCGCCGAAGGGGTGATCGCCACGGTCGAGGTCTCGTCGTTCGAGAACGGCGTCGTGCGCGTGATGGGGGGGGGCGGGCAGGGAATTCCGAATCATCCGCTCGGAGTGCCGTCGCTGGTGATGGCGGTCGAAGCGTACGAACGCATCCTGCGCCTGCTCGAAGCCGGCGAAGAGGTCGAGTTGGCGATCGACATCGCGGCGAAGTTCCATCGCGAATCGCCGACCTCCTGGAACACCCTGGCCGAGATCCCCGGCAGCGACAAGGGCGGCGAGGTGGTCATGGCCGGCGCGCACCTCGACTCGTGGCATAGCGGAACCGGCGCGACCGACAACGCCGCCGGGTCGGCCATCGTGCTCGAAGCGGCGCGGATCCTGAAGACGCTGGGCGTCAAGCCGAAGCGGACGATCCGCATCGCGTTGTGGAGCGGCGAGGAGCAGGGGCTCCTGGGCTCACGGGCGTACGTGAGAGAGCACTTCGCCACCCGGCCCGAGCCCACCGACGAGGCCGAGCTCGCGCTGCCGGCGCGTTGGCGGAAGCCCACCTGGCCGATCCAGCCGAAGGCCGGGCACGCCCGGCTCGCCGCCTACTTCAACATCGACAACGGCGGCGGCAAGATCCACGGAATCTACGCCCAGGAGAACCTCGGAGCCAAGATGCTCTTCGAGCGCTTCATCGAGCCGCTGAAAGATCTCGGGGTGACCACGGTGACGATGGAGAACACCGGCTCGACCGATCATTCCTCGTTCGACGGGGTGGGACTTCCGGGCTTTCAGTTCATCCAGGACAGCCGGGACTACGGGACGCGGACGCACCACTCGAACATCGACTCCTTCGAGCACCTGGATCCGGCCGACATGAAGCAGGCCGCGGTGGTGATGGCAAGCTTCCTTTACCAGGCGGCGATGCTCGACGCACCGTTCCCGAGAAAGCCGTTGCCGGTCGAGCCGCTGAAGAAGGACGAGAAGAAGAGAGAGAAGCAGGAGATCGACAAGGCGCCGGCGGAGGCGATCGCTGCGCCGGCGCCGGAGCCGACAGCGGTAGTCGAAACGAAGCCGCCCACCGAGGCGCCGAAGCCATAGGCGGCCGGCCGGGACTGGTTTTGACCTGCACGGGCAGCGGGAGTAGCATGCGCGAGTTCCGCCCCCTCTCAAGGAGACTCTCATGCGCTTTCGCATCTCCCTCCTGGTCGCCGCCTTGCTCGTCGCCGGTGTCCCGGCTCTCTCTTCGCGGGCGCTCGCCGCCGAGCCTCAGGACGCCCTCGTCGCCGGCGGCCTGCGGGTGGAGAAGTTCATTCCGCTCGCCGAGCTCGCCAACCATCCGGAAGTGCGCGTCGTCATGCCCGAGGTGGTCGATCCGCTGGCAATCTACTCCAACATCACGACCTTTACCGGTCAGGCTTTTGCCCAGGGCCCGGCTAGCGGCGGAATCACCCGGATGGTCATGGATGACGTCACTTTCACCACGGACCCGGCAGTTGGACAGGTCACCGTGATTCGCTTCTCTGTGGCCAACCTCAACGCCGGGACGATCTCTGTTCGCCCTCGGTTGCGTTTCTGGAATTCCGACGGCGCACCGCTTGGCGCGGGCTTGCCGAACGCCCCGGGGACCTACTACGCACCCGGTGGAATCGCACAGGGGTTCACCTTCAACGCCATCGCCTTCGGAGCGGGAGTCACCACCGTGACCTCCGCGCCTCTCCCAGCCGGTTTCGCAGTTCCGGCCGGCGTGACGACGACGCTCTGGGCGGGAATTACCTTCGACAACAATGCCGGCGCCACGGGTGCTACCGACGCCGATCTCACGAACTTCGGCCAGGGGATGTTCACTCCAGTCGATCTCGGATCCAGCACGGATACCCTGTTCGAGACCACGGCTGTCGGCTCGTTTTTCAACGTCGCCAATCCGCCAGGAGCTGCGGTCAATTTCGCTGGAACGCCGACCGCCAACCAAGGCTGGGAGTTCGTGGTGACGACCTTGCCGGTGGAGCTCTCGGGCTTCTCGGTCGAATAAGCGCGCTCGCGCGCGGGTCAAGCAGGGGCGCTTCCGCGCCTTGGAAGCGCTCGGGGGCTGGTGCCTCTCGCGGTCTTCAAAACCGTAGTCCGGCGCCGGTTGCGGCGACGGGGGTGGGTTCGATTCCCATGCGCTTCCGCCAGATTAGATCCGGGCGTCGGCAGATCTGCCGGCGCCCTTGGTGTTGTCACTCGTCGAGACGAATCCACTCGCAGGCGGCTCCCGCCGCTGCCGCCGGAGCTTTGGCCCGGATTCGCAGCAGTGCCGTGGCTTGACCGAAGGCGAGAAGGTCGTGTGAGCCCTTGGGCGAGATCGGGGTGAGCACGGATGCGCCCGCCTCGCGCCGCCAGGCCGCGGGGACGAAGCGATCGCGCGCCCTGCCGGCCCCGAGGGGGGCGCCGAGCTGGCCGGTGAGAGCGTTGTCCCAGAATTCCGCCGCGGCGCCCATGAGACGCCGCAGGGCCGGCCGCACGAAGAGCCACCAGGCGACCATCACCGAGGCCGGGTTCCCGGGCAGGCCGAAGACCAGCTGCGAGCCGCGGTGGGCGACGAGGAGGGGCTTTCCGGGCTGGATCGCGACGCCGTGGAAGAGGGTGCGGAATCCCAGCCGGCCGAGCACCGGAGCGAGGAAATCGGCCTCGCCCATCGACACCCCGCCGCAGCAGAGAACCACATCGGAGTTCGTGAGGCCGTCGCCGAGCCGTTCCGCGAGCAGCTCGGGCTCGTCACGCGCAATGCCGAGGGAACGCACCGGAAGTCGCAGGCGAGCGATCTCGGCGAGCAGAAAGTCGCTGTGGGAGTCGCGCAGCTGGCCCGGCGCCGGAGTCTCCGCGGGGGGCACGATCTCGTTGCCGGTGAGGAGGAGGGCGAGATGTGGCAGGCGATGCACTTCGAGCGTGGCGATCCCCTGGCTGGCGAGGAGGGCCAGCGCCGCCGGCGTCGCCGGCGAGCCGGCCGGGAGGAGTCGCTCCCCGCTGCGCACGATCTCGCCCTTCCGGCGGATGGCGGCGCCGGGTTCGACGGCGACAGTCGTCCGCATCCGCGCCCCCTCCCTCAGGGTCTCCTCGACGCCCACCACCCGGTCGGCTCCTGCCGGCACCGCCGATCCGGTCATGATTCCCATGGCGCTGGCAGGTGCGAGCTCGGCGCCGATCGGGTCTCCCGCAAAGCGGGTACCGGCGACCGGGTACCAGCCTTCGGCGCCCGCCTCGCCCGCGAGCGCGAAGCCGTCCAGAGCCGAGAGGTCGCAGGGCGGGAGATCGGTCGTGGCGAACGCCGGGGCGGCCAGGCGGCGCCCGGCGGCCTGGTTCCTATCCAGGATTTCGGTGGCGAGCGGGGCGAGGTGCGGGAGCAACATTCCCCAGGCGGCTTCGGGTGCGATCATGGGTCCAGTCCTATCACGGCGCGGGCCGAAGCGGTGCGCGCTGTATGATTCGAGATTCGATGGAGCGCCCCCAGGAACGGACCTCCCAGTATCGCGGCGATCTGCGGCAGACAGCGCTGCCGGAGATGCTGGCGATCATTCAGCAGGCGCGCGTCGCCGGAGTCATCGAAGCTGTGGTCGGTGACGTCACCAAGCGCATCTTTCTCGACAACGGATACGTCGTGCACGCCTCGTCGTCGGATCTCGCGGACAGTCTCGGCGGCTACCTGCGCCGGGTCGGCAAGCTCTCGGAGGCGGAGTTCCGCTCCGCGATGGCCAAACGCGCCTCGGGCGGAAGGCGGCTCGGGGAGCTGCTCATCGAGCAGGGAACCCTTTCTCCGGCGCAGGTCTTCCAGGCGATCCGCGAGCACGTCGAGGGCATCGTCTGGAGTCTCTTCGCCTGGGAAGAGGGCGACGTGACCTTCAACATCGGCGCCATCGATATGCGCGAGATCGTGCGTATCCAGATTCCCCTGCGGCAGGTGGTGGTCCAGGGCGTCAAACGGGCGGCGAACGCCAAGTCGCTGGTCACCCGGATGGGTGGCAAGGAGACTCTCTTCGGTCCGTCCTACCGGGTCGAGGAGCTCATCGACATCGCGCTCGACGCCGAGGAGTACAAGTTCCTCTCGATGGTCGACGGCAAGCGGACGCTCTACGAGCTGGCGACCAAGGGGCCGCTGGCGCCGCCGGAAAACGCCCGCCTCCTTTACGCTTACAGTGTGTTGCAACTGATTCGGAAGGTCGGAGTCGCCGAGCCGGCGCCGGCTCACGGAGTCATCAAGATCAAGCTGCGTTCCGAAGGTTGACCCGGAACGAGTTCGAACGAGGTCGAAAAATGCCGCTTTACGACTATCTCTGCGAATCGTGCGGTGAGCGCACGGAAATCCT
>JAYTAM010000075.1:0-4534 GCA_043737505.1 Thermoanaerobaculia bacterium | reverse complement strand
GGCGACGAGTGCCGCCAGACGGGCCTTGGCCAGGAAGAGCCTGAGCAGCAGGAAGAGCACCAGGAAGAGCGCGACCGCCGCCAGCGCGCCGATCGCCGGGCCGTTCTTCGCCCCGAAGAGGAACGGCTTGGAGGATTCGTCGAAGGCGGCGAAGCTCGGGCGGTAGGTCTTCGTGTCGCGCTTCAGGAAGTCGAAGATCGAGGTGCGGCCGGGATTCAGCCCGGTCGAGAACGTCGACCACGAAACCGGCGTCTGCGAGGGAATCGTCGACCGCAGCGGCGAGAAAGTCCCCTGCTCGCGGAGCCTGGCGAGGTTCGGCAGCTTGCCCTCGTTCATCCACTGCTCGGTGAGCTTGGCGTCGGCACCGTCGAAGCCGAGGACGACCGTCCGCGGCCCGCCAGCGGCGCTCTGAGGGGGCGGAGCAAGCGCCGAAAGAACGGTGGAACCGAGCGCCCAGAGAAGCGGAAGAGAGGCTACAGCCTGCAGCACGCGGCGCGAGCGAAGTCGAATCAAGCGAAGCTCCTTTGGAAATCGGCGCCGCAACTGCCGGCGCCCGCAGAACGCAGTGTTAGCATCCGCACGCCCAGTGAGCGCGCATCGCGAAATCCTAGCAAAGCCGCCCTCCTCCGCCGGTCTTTTTTTCTCCGCCGCGTTTCTCCTCGCGGTGAGCCTCGCGACGATCGAACCCGCTCCGGCGCGCGCCCAGGACGGGACCCCGGCAACCCCCGAAGCCTGCACCGGCATCGCTGTCGATGCCGACCGGCTGGCCTGTTACGACCGCGTCCTCGGCCGCGACCGCCGCCCGGGCGAGCCGGATCCGGCCGCCGAGCCGGCAGTCGATCCGGCAGTCGATCCGGTTGAGGGGCCGGCGGTCGCCGACCCTTCCGCCGAAATGCTGGCGTCCGCCCCAGGCGCCCCCCAGGAGACCGGTGAGCCGACGGTCGCGACCTCGCTCCTCGACGGCCGCTGGGAGCTCACCGGCAACGCGAAGCTCGGCATCTTCGGCCTGCGCGCCTACAAGCCGGTGTATCTCCTCCCCGCCTTCTTCACCGATTCGCCGAATCAGACGCCGTCGTCTCCCGCGCCGGATCACTCGGTCGAGGCGTCGCAGCTCCACGACAAGGTGGAGGCGAAGTTCCAGCTCGGCTTCAAGACCAAAGTCTGGCAGGGCGTCCTTCACAACCGTGGCGATCTCTGGTTCGGCTACACCCAATCGTCGCGCTGGCAGGTCTACAACAGCCAGACGTCGCGCTCGTTCCGTGAAACCAACTACGAGCCCGAGCTGATGTTGATCTTCGCCACGAACTACAGGCTGCTCGGTTTCGACGGCCGTCTGGCGGGAGTGAGCCTCAACCATCAGTCGAACGGGCGCGAGAATCCCCTGTCGCGCAGCTGGAACCGGATCATCGGCCTGGTCGGCCTCGAACGCGGCAGCTGGACGATCGTCGCCCGGCCGTGGTGGCGCATTCCGGAACCCGACGGCGACGACGACAACCCCGACATCGAGGACTATACTGGCCGCGCCGACCTGCAGGTGGTGCACCGACTGCAGGGGCACGAGCTGTCGCTCCTGTTGCGTCACTCGCTGCGCGGCGGCGGCAGCTCGCACGGCGCCGCGGAGCTCAGCTGGAGCTATCCGATTCACGGCGATCTCAAGGGCTACCTGCAGGTCTTCCATGGCTACGGCGAAAGCCTGATCGATTACAACCAGAGCGCCACCCGGATCGGGCTCGGGATCTCGCTGCTCGAGTGGTACTGAGCTCGATGCCGGGCGATCGGCGAAGCTGGCAGCTGTGCCCGGCTTCCGCCTGGCTCCTGGGCCTCCTCCTCCTGCCCGCCTGCGGACCGTCGCCGCCGCCGCGCCGCCCGGCCGACAACTCACTCACCGTCGCGCTCGAGAACGCGCCGATCCACCTCGATCCGCGCGTCGCCACCGACCAGGCCTCGAGCCGCGTCTTCGAGCTCATTCTCGACGGCCTGGTGACCAAGGACGAGAGCGGCAACTTCGTGCCCGATCTGGCGGAGTCCTGGGAGGCCCTCGACTCCGGGGCGCGCTGGCGATTCCATCTCCGGCCCGACGTCCGCTTTCACGACGGATCGGCTTTCGCCGCCGACGACGTGGTGTGGACCTTCCAGTCGTTGCTCGACGGCGCCGTGACGAGCTCGAAACGCGGCGCCTTCGCCTTCCTGCAGCGCGTGGTCGCGGTCGACCCGGCGACCGTCGACTTCGTGCTGTCGGAGCCTTACGGCGCGTTGCTGCCGAACCTGACCTCCTATCTCGGGATCGTCCCCTCCGGAGCCTCCCCCGAAGCGATGAACCGCGCTCCGGTCGGCACCGGACCCTTCCGCTTCGTCTCCCGCACCGCCGACACGGTCGAGCTGGCGGCGTTCGACGGCCACTATCGCGGCCGGCCGCACCTGGATCGCGTCGTCCTGCGCGAGATTCCGGAGGCGACAGTTCGCGTCCTCGAGCTGCGCAAAGGCAGCGTGCAGCTGGTGGTGAACGCCTTGCCCCCCGACGTCGTGCCGCTCTTTCGCGCCGATCCCTTCTTCTCGGTGCCGACTTCGACCGGCGCGAACTACGTTTATCTCGGGCTCAACCTGACCGATCCGTCGCTCGCCGACCTGCGCGTGCGGCGCGCTCTCGCCCTGGCGCTCGATCGCGAGCAGCTCGTGCGCACGCTCTGGCGTGGCCTCGGAGTCGTCACCGAGACGCTCCTGCCGCCCGGGAACTGGGCCCGCAACGACGACCTCGAGGCGACGCCTTTCGACCCGGAGGCGGCCCGGCTCCTGCTCGACGAGGCCGGCCTCACCGACCCGGACGGCGCCGGTCCCGAGCCTCGCCTGCGCCTGACCTACAAGACATCGACCGACGAGACCGCCGTCCTGCAGGCGCAGATCCTCCAGTCGATGTGGCGGGCGATCGGCGTCGAAGTCGAGATCCGCTCGTACGAGTTCGCCACCTTCTATGCCGACATCAAGCGCGGCAGCTTCCAGCTGTTCAGCCTGACCTGGACCGGCATCGTCGACCCCGACATCTACATGCTCATCCTGCACTCGCGGCGCGTCCCTCCCGCCGGCTCCAACCGCGGCCACTACCGAAACCCGCGCTTCGACGCCCTCGTCGAGCAGGGCGCACGACTCGCCGACCGCTCGCTGCGCCGGCCGCTCTATGTCGAAGCGCAGGCGATCGTCGCCCACGACCTGCCGTACCTCTCGCTGTTCACCAAGGTGAACGTCGCGGTCCTGCCGGCGGCTCTCGAGGGCTATCGCCACTATCCCAGCGGCGAGCTCTACAGTTTGCGCTCGATGCGCTGGGGCGAACCCGGGATCGTCCCCTCGCCATGAGCCGACCGGAGCCGGACTCCACTCGCGAAGCCGGGCGCGAAGCCGGCCGCGCCCGCCGCGCTCGAAGCCTCTGGGGTTCCTACCGCGGCGGCGATCTGCCGCCGACCGTGCGTCGGCTGGGGGCGGCTTCCTACCTTCAGGACGTCGCCAGCGAAATGGTTTACCCGCTGCTGCCGGGATTCCTCGTCGCCGTGGGCGGCGGGGCGGCCGTGCTCGGATTCATGGAGTCGGCCGCCGAGGGCGTGCTGGCGCTCGTCAAGGGCTGGGCGGGCCGGGCGAGCGATCGGCTGGGGCGAAGGAAACCCTTCGTCGTCGCCGGGTACGGCGCGTCGGCCCTGGCGCGGCCGCTCCTCGCCCTGGCCACGAGCGCCTCGCAGATCGTCGCCCTCCGGCTCTGGGACAGGCTCGCCAAAGGCCTGCGTACAGCTCCGCGGGATGCACTGATCGCCGACGCCGTGCCCCGCGAGCAGCGGGCCTACGCCTTTTCGTACCACCGCGGGCTCGACCATCTGGGTGCTGCCTGCGGTCCGCTCGTCGCAGCGGCGATCCTCACCCTCTTCCCCGGCAGTCTCCGCAACGTCTTTCTGCTCGCCACCGTTCCGGCGCTGGCTGGGTTCCTCACCGTGGCTTTCGGGTTGCCGCGCGAGGCGGTCCGGGCCCCCCGGCCTCCCAACCCTTCCCGCCCCGGAACGACGCTCTCCGCCGCCGCGCCCGCGCAGCCGGTCGTCCGAACGCCCCTGCCACCCTCGCTCCGAGGCGCGCTGGCCGCTTTCTTCTGCTTCACTCTGGGCAACGCGAGCGACGCTTTCCTGCTCCTGCGAGCCTCCGAGGCCGGGGTCGGCGCCGTCGGACTGACTTTGCTCTGGTCCGCCTTCCATGTCTTGAAGTGGCTCGCCTCCGTACCCGGCGGGAGGTTGGCCGACCGCCTCGGCCGGCGCCCGGCGATTCTCCTCGGCTGGGGCCTCTACGCCGTCGCCTACGCCGGTTTCGCCCTGGCCACCGAGCCGTCGGCGCTCGGCGCTCTCCTGGTGCTCTACGCCGGCTTCTACGGCCTCACCGAGGGCGCCGAGCGCGCCCTGGTGGTCGAGCTTGCGGCGGCGGCGACCGGCGCCGGACGCGCGCTCGGCGCCTTCCATTTCGTCACCGGGATCGGCAGCCTCCTTGCCAGCCTCTGGTTCGGCCTGGT
>JAYTAM010000074.1:0-4537 GCA_043737505.1 Thermoanaerobaculia bacterium | reverse complement strand
GCGGCCGCTCACCCCGGCAGCCCGCATCACTTCGATCACTCGGAAGAGGTGCGCGAGCCGGATTGCGCCACCTGTACCCTTCAGGCTCAAGCCCGCGGCGTGCGTCCGAACGCGAGCAGCCCGATCGCGTCGTCAAGCTTTCTCGCTGTTCTTCGGCCGGCGGATCTTGCGCCGGCCCTCTCCGCCCGCATTTCCTCTGCCTCGCCCCGCGGCCCTCCGGCCGCCTGAACGGACTGGCCTTACCCTCCCCCGCGCATCGTGCCGCGGCCGGGACCGTCCACCGTTCAACCGCGATCCGCCCGCACCGGGCCGGACGCAGAGGAGCATTCGATGTCTTCCAAAACGCACCTTGCGGCGACCATGCTGGTTGCCCTGCTCTCGTCGCCGGCGCTCGCCGGCGCCCAAACCGACCCAGTCACCCAACTGCGAGAAGAGATCGCCCGCCTGCGCGCTGACTACGAGGAGCGGATCGCCGCGCTCGAGTCCAGGCTCGCAGCGATCTCGCCCCCCCCGTCGGCGGCGCCGCCGACTATCGCCACGGTCGCCACGCCCCCGACGGTCGCTGAAGTGCCCCCGACCGCCGCCGCCCCGCTGACTCTCTTTGCCGGCGCCGGCGGCAGGAACTATCTGAACCTTTCACTGGACGGGCTCTTCGCCGCCGGCGCCTCCACCGGTGACGACGTCAGCGCGCTCCAGCCGGGCGGCCACGACCCGGCCCAGCGGGGCTTCACCGTCCAGAACGTCGAAGTGGTTTTCGAGGGGGCGGTCGATCCGTACTTCCGCGGCCAGGCAAACGTGATCCTGCAGATCTCGCCCGAGGGGGAGACGGTGGTCGAGCTCGAGGAGGTCTACGCCACGACGACCTCCCTCCCCGGCGGCCTCCAGGTTAAGGCCGGGCAGTTCTTCACCGAGTTCGGGCGATTGAACCCGGCGCATCCGCACAGCTGGGATTTCGTCGACCAGCCGCTCGTCAACGGCCGCTTCTTCGGCGGCGACGGCCTGCGCTCGGTGGGGGCCAGGCTCTCCTGGCTGCTGCCGACCGAGTTCTATTCCGAGGCGTTCCTCGCCATCCAGAACAGCCAAGGCGAGACTCTGACCAGCTTCCGAAGCGTGCCTGGCGAGACACTCTTCGGGCGCGAGATCCTCGAGCGCGAGGTCACTTCGATGAACGATCTGCTCTTCGCTCCGCGCTACACGGCCTCCTTCGACCTTACCGACACCCAGGCCCTCCTCCTGGGCGCCTCGGCCGCGCTGGGACCGAACGGCACCGGGCCTTCCGGGGAGACTCGAATCTACGGTCTCGACGGCTACTGGAAGTGGAAGTCACCAACGGCTTTCAAGGGCTTCCCGTTCTTCAAGGTCCAGGGCGAGGTCATGTACCGCGACCTCGAGGCCGACGCCGTGCCTGACTCCGACCTGGCTGCCGCTGCCTTCATCGACTGGGGCGGCTACCTGCAGCTCAACTGGGGCTACCGGCCCGGGCAGATTGTCGGCCTGCGCATCGACCGGGTGGGTGGCGACACCGGCGATTCGGGAGATCCGGCAGGTCAGGGAGATCCAGCGCTAGCCAGTCGCCTTCGTCTCTCCCCTGTCTGGACCTGGTTCCCCACTGAGTACTCGAAGCTCCGTCTGCAGTACAACTTCGACCAGGGCGACGCCTTCTCGCGCGACGAACACTCCCTCTGGCTCCAGCTCGAATTCCTGCTCGGCGCCCACTCGGCGCACAAGTTCTAGAACCGAGGTCCCGATGCGACTCCACGACCTGAAATCGAACTTTTCGCTCGCCCTTCTATGGCTCGCTTCCGCCGTCCTGCCGTCGCCCGCCGGAGCGGTGCTGAAGGTCGTCGGCACGACCTCGGAGTACTCCTCTCTCGCCTCCTCCATCGGCGGCGACCGGGTCAGCGTCACGACCATCGCCAAGCCGACCGAAGATCCCCACTTCGTCGACGCTCGCCCCAGCCAGATCGTGGCGATGAACCGCGCCGACGTTCTGATCGAGGGCGGGGCCGAGCTCGAGATCGGCTGGCTGCCGCCGCTCCTAGAGGGCGCCCGCAACCCACGGATCCTGGCGGGAGCACCCGGGCACATCGTCGCCTCCCTGGGGGTGCAGCTCCTCGACATCCCGGCGACCGCCGATCGCTCGCAGGGCGACACCCACCTGGCGGGCAATCCGCACTTCATGCTCGATCCGGAGAACGCCCGGATCGTGGCCGCCCACCTGGCTCGGGTCTTCAGTGCCCTCGACGCCCCCGGAAAGGCGGCGTACGAGGCCAACCTCGCCACCTTCGACCGCACCCTCACCGCCAAGGTGAAGGAGTGGACGGCTGCCCTGGCGCCGTTCGCAGGACGGCAGATCGTCACCTATCACCCCACCTGGCGCTACTTCTGTCGCCGCTTCGGTCTGGAGGCGAGCACCTTCCTCGAGCCGAAGCCGGGAATCCCACCCTCGCCGCCCCATCTCGCGGCAGTCATCGCGAAGATGGCATCGCAGAACATCCACGTGATGCTGCTCGAGCCCTACCAGCCACGGAAAACCGCCGAGGCCGTGGCTTCACACAACGGCGCGAGGGTGGTCGACGTCTGCCAGTTTCCGGGCGCGCTTCCGGGCACAGCGACCTATATCGACCTGATCGACGTCAACGTGAAGCGCATCGCCCAGGCCCTGGCCGTCGAGCCCTGAGGAGAATGAGATGGAACTTCTGACGCTCTGGCTCTGGCCGCTGGTGGCGCTCATCGTCTTGCCGGCGATGCTGGTCTACTTCGGGCTCCACGTCGTGGGCCGGGGCATCATCTTCGTCGACCTCGCACTGGCGCAGATCGCAGCGCTGGGAATCGCCACCGCGATTCTCCTCGGCGCCGATCCGGATCACAGCGCGCTCCCCTACGCACTGGCGATCGCTTTCACGCTCGCCGGCGCCGCGCTCTTCTCGCTCACCCGCTTCCGCCACCCGCGGGTCCCGCAGGAGGCGATCATCGGAATTCTCTACATCGTCGCGGCCGCCGCCGCGACGCTCGTCCTGTCCCGCACCGCGGCCGGCGACGAGGAGATCAAGAACCTGCTGGTCGGCAACATTCTGCTGGTCTCCTCCGGCGAAGTCCTGCGGACGATCGCACTCTTCGCCGGTGTCGGCGCTTTCCATTTCGCCCTGCGCCGACGATTCCACCTGGTCTCGTTCGACCTCGACGAGGCCGAGCGTCAAGGGCTCAACGTCCGGCTGTGGGATTTCCTCTTCTACGCCACCTTCGGGCTGGTCGTCACCAGCTTCGTGCGCATCGCCGGCGTCTACCTGGTGTTCTCCTACCTCATCGTCCCCGCCGTCTGCGGGGCGCTGCTCTCTTCGCGGACCGCCGTTCGACTGGCGATCGGCTGGGGCGTGGCGCTTTCGGCCGGCGTGGCCGGACTTCTGCTGTCGACCCAGTGGGAGAGCATGGACCTGCCGACGGGGCCGACCATCGTCTGCCTCTTCGGCCTTCTTCTGGCCGCAAGCGGCGCCGGCGCTTACCTGCAGCACGCCCGAGAGGGGCGGGAGCGGGGCTCCCCCCAGGGAAAGAACACCCATATCTAGCAGTATTTGGCAAGGGACACCCCAACAGGTTGTATCCGGGCGGTCGCCTCTGCTAACTTCGGCTTCTTCCCTGGGGATTCCGGAATGCTCAAGCTCGAACGCCTAGATGTCTCAGGTTTCAAGTCTTTCGTCGATCCTGTCCAAGTCCACTTTGCCGGTGGAATCACCGGCATCGTCGGGCCGAACGGCTGCGGCAAGTCGAACATCTCGGACGCCATCAGCTGGGTACTGGGCGAGCAGAGCGCCAAGTCGATGCGCGGCGACACCATGGAAGACGTCATTTTCAACGGTTCCGAGAAGCGGAAGCCCCTGGGCATGGGCGAAGTCAGTCTCTCCTTCCTCGCCGTTGCCAGCTTCGCCGGCGGCGGGCTCGGAGAAGACGGCCGGGTGACGATCTCCCGCCGCGTGTTCCGCAGCGGCGAATCGCAGTACCGGCTGAACGGCAAGACGGTGCGCCTCAAGGAGATCAAGGACCTGTTGATGGACACCGGGCTGGGCATCCGTGCCTACTCGGTCATCGAGCAGGGGAAGATCGGTCTCATCCTTTCGGGCAAGCCCCAGGAGCGCCGCAAGCTCATCGAGGAGGCGGCCGGAATCACCCGCTACAAAGCGCGCAAGAAGATCGCCGAGGTCAAGCTCGAGGAGGCCTCCGCGAATCTGTTGCGCCTCGACGACATCGTCAGCGAGATCGAGCGCAACCTGCGGTCGCTCAAGCGCCAGGCGGGTGCCGCGCGCCGCTTCCAGGAGCGCCAGGCGGAGTGGAAGACGCTGCACCGCGCGGTCCTCGGCGGCCGCTGGGCGCGGCTCTCCGGAGAGCTCAGCGACCGCCGCATCGCGCTCGGCGAGTCGCAGACTCGTGAGACGGATCTGGCGGCGACGATTCACCGCCAGGAGGCCGAGCTGGCGGAGTTGCGCGAGCGTCTCGACCGCCTGGCCAACGACCTGGCGGCGAAGGCGCAGCGCCAGGCTGA
>JAYTAM010000073.1:0-4539 GCA_043737505.1 Thermoanaerobaculia bacterium | reverse complement strand
GATCGGTGCGACCATCAACAAGAGCGGCAGCTTTACCTACAAGGCGACGAAGGTCGGGGCCGACACGGCGCTGGCGCAGATCGTAAAACTGGTGCAGGAGGCGCAGAACTCAAAAGCGCCGGCGCAACTGCTGGCGGATAAGGCCGCGCAATGGCTGGTGATTGCCGCGATCGTCATCGGTCTTGCGACCTTTGCGGTCTGGTTCTGGTGGATCGGCCAGCCGCTGCTCTTCGCGGTGACGTTGGCCATCACGGTCTTCGTGATCGCCTGCCCGGATGCATTGGGGCTGGCGACACCCATGGCCGTGATGGTGGGAACGGGCCTGGGCGCGATGAACGGCATTCTGTTCAAGAATGCCTCGGCGCTCGAGGACGCCACCAAGCTCAATGTCATCATCTTCGACAAAACCGGCACCCTCACCATCGGCCAGCCGGAGGTGGTGGAGATCGTGATGGCGGACGGCGTGACCGAGGAGGTGTTGCTGACCGCCGCCGCAGCCGTCGAGCAGGGCTCCGACCATCCGCTGGCCCAGGCCATCCTGCGCCGCGCAGCGAACCTCACCGTCGTGGCACCGACCGGATTCGAAAGCCTGGACGGAATGGGCGCACGCGCCGAGACCGCTGGCGGAACGGTGTTCCTCGGCAACCGGCTGCTGATGGATACCCAGAAATTCGCATTGGGTCCCCTGGAGGCCGAGGCCACCCGCATGCAGGGAGATGGCCGGACCGTAGTCCATGTGTCCCAGGCCGCTCGCGTGATCGGCCTGATCGCGATCGCCGATGCCATCCGGCCTACATCCAAGGCAGCGGTGGCGAAGCTCCGCGAGCGCGGCATCGAAGTGGTGATGCTGACCGGCGACAACGCGGCCACGGCCAAACGCATCGCCGCGGATCTCGGAATCGAGAGCGTCTCGGCCGACGTGCTGCCGGCCCAGAAGGCCGAGAAGGTGAAGGAGCTGCAAGCCACGGGGAAGCGGGTCGGCATGGTGGGCGACGGGGTCAACGATGCGCCCGCGCTGACCCAGGCCAATGTCGGATTCGCGATCGGCGCCGGCACCGATGTCGCGATGGAAAGCGCCGATGTCGTGCTGATGAAGAGCGACCCGTACGACATCGTCGCCGCAATCGAGCTCTCGCGGGCCACGTTGCGCAAGATGCACCAGAATCTCTGGTGGGCGGTGGGCTACAACGTGATCGCGTTCCCGCTTGCGGCGGGAGTCCTGTACCCCTTCGTGCTGAGTCCGGAGGTCGCGGCGCTGTCCATGTCCGGCAGCACTCTGGTGGTGGCGATCAACGCGCTGATGTTGAAGCGCACCAAGCTGGCAGGCATCCGTCAGCCCGGCAAGGACGCGGCGCCCTCGGCGCCTGGCGAGCCGGTGACCCCGGCCCAGGCAAAGGTACCCCCGGTACCAGCGAACCCGCAGCCCAAGAAAGCGGCCGCGTGACTCGATGGCGGCGGCGGACAGCGATCACGGTGGCGGCGCTCTTGGCCGGGCCGCTTCTCGTCCAGGCCTGCTCCGCCTACCACGTGCGTCGCGCGCAGGCGGAGCGCGGAAAGCTCGGGGATCTGCTCCATGTCGAGAGCGCCGGCCCCGCGACCGGGCCGGCAATGGTGTTTCTCCCCGGCATGATCGGCACGACCGCCTACTGGCGCGAGGCCGGTGCGCTCGCGCTCGCCGACGTCGCGGGCCGCGTTCTGCTGATCGATGAGCTCGGTTTCGGGCGCTCGCCGTGGCCCGACGGAGAGTACACGCTGGAAGAGCATCTTACGGCCCTCGAGCGGACGCTCGCGGCGCGGGGCGTGGAGGACGAACTGATCCTGGTGGGGCACTCCTTCGGCGCGATGCTGGCTGCCGAGTACGGGGCCCGGAACGCTGGCTCGGTGCGCCAAGTGATCCTCTTCGGGACGCCGCTCTACCGCGGCGAAGCCGAGGGCATCCAGCGCATTGGCGAGATGTCGGCGCTCGCCGGCCTGACGGCACGCCACCGCTTCCTGGCCAGAATCGTATGCGGACTCCACACCGCCTTCCTGCCGGTTGCGGCTCGTCTGGCGCCCCTGTTTCGTGGCGATCTGCCGCGGGCGGTCGTGGCGGACGGCACCCTTCATTTCTGGCCCTCGCTCCGCGGCAGCGTGGAGAACGTCGTGTTGAGACACTCGATCGAACCCGCGGTCCAGAAGCTCGGCGGAAGGGTGACGTTCGTCCACGGCCGCCTCGACGCCATCACGCCGATCGAGCGCGTCCAGGAGGTGGCGGCAGCCTCCGGGGCCACCCTGATCGTCACCGCCGACGACCACTTGAGCTACTGGCGAAATGCAGTGCAGGTGGTTCGCGGCCGCCTGCATCGCGATGCCTCTCCGCCGTTGTGACCCGGAACGCTCTGCGACGGAGGCCCACAGCGATCGGACAATAAAAGAGGGGCGCCGAAGCGCCCCTCTGGTGCTGCTTCTGATGAACCTGTCTCAGCTCTTTGTCGGAGCCGCCTTCTTCGCGCTGTGCTCGCAGGAGTCGCAGCAGCAGTTCTCGTCCTTCGCGCCGTCAGCCCTCTTCGCTGCGTGCTTCGTGCAGCAGGCCTTGCCGTTCGTCGCCTTGGCCTTCGCGTGATGATCGCAGTGGGCGGCGCCTTCGCTGCCTCCGCTCTTGTGGTGGCAACACTCTTTCGCTGCGTCCGGAGCGGCCTGCGGAGAATCGGCGGCGCCGGAGAATCCAGCCAGAGCCAGGGCGAAAACCAGGGCGAAAATTGAAACGGTGATCTTTCTTGCGAACATGGTCGTTCTCCTATGGATCCGCGAGGCGGACCCGGTTCAGGGTTTGAAGTTCGTGAAGACGAGGCGGAACTTCAGACCGGAACAGGAGGCGGCCGAGGCGAACGCGGGGTCGAGGCGGGGGAGGCGCGCGGTCGAACGGGCGGCGGTTCTCGCCAGCCCCGGCGACACTCCGCCGGAGCCTCGGTCTCGACCATCGGTTCGATGCAGGAGAAGAAGGCCGGCGCGGCGACCGCTAGGGTCGACGCCTGACGGACGATCGGCGGCGTCGGGTGCAAGCGGCAGCGGCTGCTTTCCCGCGTCGGCTGCGCCCTCGGGCAGTTCGCCGGACGTCGGCTGGCGCAGGAGCTCTTGCCTTCCGAGCGCGAGCAGGTCGCACTCTCTTTCGCACTGCGATGCTCGCAGGCGGCCGCCATCGGCAGACACTCGCGGACCTCGGCGGGCAGCGAGGCGGCGATGGCGAAGAGGGTGAGCGCCAGAACGGCCGGACGCCGCGTCGGAAAAGCCATCGGGAAAAGAGTACAGCAGAAAGCGTGCCGGAGCGCTTCCCGCTCTGTCGCGCCTCTTTCGCGCGCTGTTTCGATTGATAGGCTCGGCAACGCGATGACTCGGATTCCGGCGCTTGGCCTGGTGGCGATTCTCGCCTGTCTCTCCCAGTTACCCGCGCCGGCGGGCGCCACTTCTGTGCGCATCACACACGCGCGGCTCTACGACGGGAGCGGCGCTCCCGGGCGTCTGGGAAGCCTGCGCATCGAGGGCGACAGGATCGCAGCCGTCGCCTACGAACCCGAAACGATTGCAGCGCTTCCGGGGGAAACGGTCCTGGACGGCCGGGGCCTCGCGCTCGCACCCGGCTTCATCGACACCCATTCGCACGGCGACGGAGGAATTCTCGACCAGCCTGAGGCGCTGGCCGCGGTCAGCCAGGGGATTACGACGCTCGTCGGCGGCCAGGACGGGGATTCGGAGCTGCCGCTCGCGGCGTTCTACTCCCGGCTCGCGGAAAGGCCGGCAGCGGTCAATCTCGCTTCGTACGCCGGCCACGGCTCGATTCGCGGGCGCGTCCTCGGGGACGACTACCGGCGCGCCGCCACGGCGCCCGAGGTGGAAGCGATGCGCGTCCTGTTGCGCGCGGAGATGGCCGCGGGAGCCCTCGGACTCTCGAGCGGTCTCGAGTACGACCCCGGCATCTACTCGGCGCCGAGCGAGCTGATCGAGCTCGCGAAGGTCGTGGCGGAGTCGGGCGGGCGCTACATCAGCCATGTGCGCAGCGAGGATCGCGATTTCTGGGCAGCGATCGAGGAGATCGTCGCGATCGGGCGCGAGGCAAAGCTCCCGGTGCAGATCTCCCATTTGAAGCTCGCCATGCGTTCGCTCTGGGGGCAGGCGCCGCGGCTCCTCGCCCTACTCGACGAGGCGCGGCGGAGTGGCGTCGACGTCACCGCCGACATCTATCCCTATCTCTACTGGCATTCCGGGCTGACGGTGCTCTTTCCGCAGCGCAACTTCGAGAGTCTCGAGGCGGCCGAGTTCGCGTTGCGGGAGATCGCGCCGCCGGAGGGTCTCATTGTCGCGCGCTATCTGCCGGAGCCGTCGTACGCAGGGAAGAGCCTGGCAGAGATCGCCCGCGTACGCGGTGAGCCTCCCGCGCGGACGTTGATCGAGCTCATTCGTCGGGCGGAGCTGCTGAAGGCCGAGGGTCAGCAGGGAGTCGAGAACATCATCGCCACCAGCATGGTCGAGAGCGACCTCGAGCAGCTCCTCGCCTGGCCGGAG
>JAYTAM010000072.1:0-4555 GCA_043737505.1 Thermoanaerobaculia bacterium | reverse complement strand
TCGAAGGCCAGTTCGAGGTCGAGGCCTTCTGGCGCGATTTCCAGGGTCGCGGCGGAAGGGCCCGGGCGACCGCTCTGGCGGCGGGCTCCGCCTACTTCACGTTCGTCGAGGGTGCCGGTGCCGAGCTGCTGGTCAAACTGGTCGAAGTCTGCGCGCCTTCGGGGTACGAGGAGACCTGGATCTACGCCGCCGGCCTGACCAACCTCGATGTCACACTGGCGCTGCGCGACACGAGCTCCGACGAGCGGCGCGACTGGCACAACGACCTGGGCCAGCACTTCCAGCCGCGCGTCGCGGCGACGACCGGGGCGGCGTGCAATTCCGCGCTGCCCGCTTCGGCGTCGACGGAGTCTGCCGCGCCTCGAGCGCCCGCGGCGACCTTGCCGCTCTTCGGCGGTCGATTCGTCGCTGAGATCGACTGGACGACTTCCGCCGGCACCTCGGGCCTGGCTTCGGCGGTCGCCCTGGACGATCGCTCCGGCTACTTCTGGTTCTTCGATGCGGCCTATCCGGAAGTTCTGATCAGGATGGTGGACGCCTGCGGCTTCGGAGGCTTCGACAACTTCTGGGTTCTCGCCGCCGGCCTGACGGATGTCGGAGTCCGGCTCACACTGACCGACACCTGGAGCGGCGAAGAGATGCGACACGAGAACTTCCGAGGACAGCTGTTCGCACCCCTCCTCGAGACGGGAGAGCTCCGGGTCTGTGCGGTGCAGGAACCGTAAGTCCTGCTAGAGGCGGCTGGAGGCCGCCGGCGGGCTGCCGGCGAAGAGGCGGTGAAGCTCCTCGATGCCGTCGACGAGGCGGGGTCCCGGCCGGCTGAAGCAGCCGTTGGCGTCGACCGCGGCGACGTGGCCGGAGCGTACGGCCCGCAGAGACTCCCAGATCGGTTCGCCGGCGAGCTTGCCGACTTCGAGTGCGGCGCCGGCGGCGTCGAAGCCGCATGGCATGGCGACGATCCAATCGGGATCGGCGCTGGCGATCTCCTCCCAGGTGGCGCGCCGCGAGCGCTCGCCGGGCGCGACGCCGAACGGATCGCGGCCGCCGGCGATCGAGATCATCTGCGGCACCCAGTGGCCGCCGAGAAAAGGGGGATCGAGCCATTCGAGCGCCACGACCGTCGGCCGGGGCCGGCCGTGGGTGGCGCGTTCGACGCGCTCGAGCCGTGCGCGGAGGTCGTCGACAAGCGCTTCGGCGGCGGCGCTCCGGCCGAGACGTTGGCCGACGTGCAGGATGTCGGCGAGGACGTCCTCCAGCCGCGTCGGATCGAGCGAGAGAATTTCAGGGCAACGGGTGAGAGGTGCGACCGCGTCGCCGACCTGGCCGGTGGAGACGGCGCAGACCGGGCAGAGCTCCTGCGTGAACAGGAGGTCGGGATCGAGTTCGGCCAGGAGCTTCTCGTCGAGGGTATAGAGGCTGGCCCCCGAGGCGAGCTGAGCCGACACCGCGGCGTCGACCTCGGCGGGCGCCATACCCTGCAGCAGGGCGCTGCCGGTCAGGATCGGTTTCGTTCTCGCCGCGGCCGGGAAGTCGCACTCGTGAGACACGCCGACCACTTCGTCGCCGGCGCCCAGAGCAAAGAGAATCTCGGTGGCGTTGGGAACCAGGGAGACGATGCGCATGCGGGGATCCTACGACGCTCGCCGGATGCGCAAGGGAAGCCCCCGCTTGTTTGGTAGCCTCGCCCTCTGACCCTTCGATCGCGAGCGCTCGCCTCCGGCCTGATTTTCGCGGCGCTCGCCTCCGGCGCGGCGCTCGGCGAGCGCCCGGCGCTGCGCGTCTATACCGTCGCCGACGGCGTGGCGGGCGACCTCGTGAGCACCCTGCTCGCCGACGCGCGCGGTTTTCTATGGGTCGGAACGACGACCGGCCTGAGCCGGTTCGATGGCACGGCCTTCCGCAGCTTTGCCCACGAGAGCGGGCTCGCCGAACCGCAGACGGTGGCGCTCGCTGAGACCCCAGACGGCGAGCTCTGGGTGCTGACGCGACGCCGGCTCTGGCGTATCGATCCCGGCGCTCGTCCGCCGGCGCCTTCGTTTGTCGAAGTCCCTGTCGCGGACGGCAAG
The DNA here is from genome assembly GCA_043737505.1 of Thermoanaerobaculia bacterium. GTDB lineage: Bacteria > Acidobacteriota > Thermoanaerobaculia > Multivoradales > JAGPDF01 > JAGPDF01. The sequence goes on along the minus strand of JAYTAM010000072.1, from coordinate 2,489 downwards.
GAGCTCGGTTTGGCGGCGACGCTGCATGTCGACGCCAAAGGCGTCCTCTGGTTGGGGGCCGAGCGCGGACTCTTCCGCCTGGAGCGCGGGGGGTCGGCCCCGATCCTTCACGCCGTCGAACTGCCGTTCTCGAGCGAGCAGCGCTGGGCCACCGCGCTGGTCGAGGACCGCGAGGGCGGGCTCTGGATCGGCACCTATGGTGGACTTTTTCATCGTGCGGCGGGCGGCGAGGTGCGCCGGTGGAGCGTCGCGCCCGCAGGTCCCGACGAGCGCGACGACCGGATTCTGGATCTGCAACTGGATGGCGAAGGCCGGCTTTGGATCGCGACCGCGCACGGCGCGGTGATCGTCTCCCGGCCGCGCGAGATGACCGCCGCGCCGGCAGGCGCGAACGTCGCTTCGAATCTGCTCTCCCGGGCGGTGGTGCTCGCCCCGGCGCTCGTCGACTCCGCGGAGTCTGAAGTGAGTCTGACCGCCGCGCTGCCGCTGACTCCAGGGGGATCTGCCCACCTGCGCCTCCTGTCGGGGGCGGTACCGAGTCTCTGGCTGACGAACCTTCTGGCGGCTCGCGACGGCTCGATCTGGATGGCCTCGGCGTCGAACCTCTTTCACCTCGACGGCGAGGTCGTGCGCCGCTTCGGCCCGCGCGAGGGGATGCTCGACCATCCGATCTCCGCCCTGGCGGAGGACCGCAGTGGCGGGCTCTGGATCGGGACGAGCGGCGGCGGTGTCGCGCGATGGTCCAGGCGTCGCATGAGCGTCATCGACTCGTTCGGCGACCAGCGACCGGTGAGCATCGGCGCCATCTTCGACTCGAGCGATGGCGCCGACCTTCTGGTCGCCGGCCGGGCCGGGGAGCGGCCCTTTCTCGCTGTGCGCCGGGGCGAAACTCTCGTCGACATCACGCCGCGCGCGTTCCGCGAAGCCGCCAACCCGGGTTGGGGCTGGAATCAGGTTTTCCTTCAGGACCGCGAGGGAGAATGGTGGATTCCGACCGGAGAAGGGATCCTGCGCTATCCCAGGACGGCGGAACCGGAAGAGCTCCGCGAGGCGCAGTCCGTGCGCCGGTACACCGTTCGCGACGGGCTTCCGGCGAACGAGACTTTCCGTCTTTTCGAGGATTCGCGCGGCGATCTCTGGATCTCCAGCCTGGCGGAGGTCGCCCTCAGCCGCTGGCGGCGGGAAGAGGACCGGATCGAAACGTTTCCCGCCGTCGGCGGCTTTGCCCGGGGGGCGCCGACCGCCTTTGCCGAAGGACCTCCCGGCGTCATCTGGGCCGGCCTCTATCGCGGCGGGTTGGCGCGGATTGCGGGGAGCGAGATTCGCTTCTTCGGCCTCGAGGACGGGCTTCTCGAAGGCCTGGTGTCCGATCTGCTGCTGGACCGGCGGGGCCGTCTCTGGGTCGCCGGATTCAGTGGCCTCACGCGCCTCGACGATGTCGCCGCCGACGCGCCCCGGTTTCACCGCGTGTCGAGCCCGGCGGGGCGCTGGGATTCCGGCGTCCGGGGTCTGGCGGAAGACGACGAGGGGGCGATCTACATCGGCAGCGACCTCGGCGTCGACCGGTACGAGCCGGACTCGGGGCGGGTGACCCACTTCACGACCGCCGACGGTCTCGGCAGCAACCTCACCACCGTGGCGCATCGCGACGCGCGCGGCACGATCTGGATCGGCGCGCGCCGCGGGCTCTCCGGACTCGAACCGGCCCGGCCTTCCGCTGCGCTCGCTCCGCCGGAGGTGCGCATCGTCGGTCTGACCGTCGACGGCGCCGCTCGCCCGCTCTCGCCGTTGGGAGAGGTGCGACCGCCCGCCGTCGCGATCGGTTCGAACGTTCGCAGGGTGGAGGTGGCCTTCGCCGGTCTCTCCGCTGCGCTGTCGTCGAACGTGCGCTACCAGTTCCGGATCGACGGCCTCGACCGCGACTGGTCGGTCCCTTCGGCGGCGCGCAGCGTCAGCCTGGCAGGCCTCGCGCCCGGCCGTCACACCCTGCGGATCCGCGCCCTCGATCTCGAAGGCGTCGCGAGTCCGGCACCGGCGGAGGTGGAGCTCCGGGTCCAGGCCCCGCTCTGGCGCCGAGCCTGGTTCCTGGCGTTGCTCGCCATCCTCACGGCGCTTGCCGCCTGGGCGGCCCACCGCTGGCGGGTGAGGCGGCTGCTGGCGCTCGAGCGCGTCCGCTCGGGGATCGCCGCCGACCTGCACGACGATCTCGGTTCGAGTCTGGCGCGCATCTCTCTGCTCGCCGGGGTCGGCCGTATGCGCGCCGAACGGGGCGAGGCGGGCGCCGGCGAGACGCTGGCCGAGGTCGGCGAGATCGCTCGCGAGCTCTCCGAAGCCACCAGCGACATCGTCTGGTCGATCGACCCGCGCCGCGACGATCTGGCGAGCCTGGTGACGCGCCTGCGCCGCTTCGCGCTCGACCTGCTCGAGGGGCAGGGAATCGCCGTGGAGTTCGACGCGACGGCGCTCCCGCCGAAGCTGGAGCTCGCGCC
>JAYTAM010000071.1:0-10515 GCA_043737505.1 Thermoanaerobaculia bacterium | reverse complement strand
CGCTGAGATCGCCCGCAGCTCGCCGACGTCGGCGACCACCCGGTTGATGTCGGCCCTGAGATCGAGCGCGAAAGCGAGCTGCACTTCGAGGTCGGCGGCGGACACGCGCGAGCGCGGATCCGGGAGGACGGCGAGCGTCGTCTCGGCGCTCTCACCTCCGGCAGTGAGCCGCAGCCGGTAGGAGCCTGGAATCGCCATGGGTCCCATGGTCGGGTCGCCGAGGTCCACCTTGGCTTTCTCGAGCCTCTGAGCTCCCTCCCAGTGAAGGTCCCAGACGACGCGATGCAGGCCCGCTGCGGTAGACAGGGCGGCCTCCGGCGCCTTCGTCGGTTCGTCGGGGTCGTCTTCCGCGAAGAGATGCGGTTCGGCCTGGCTCGAGAGCTTCCGCACCCTGCGCCCGGCGCCGTCGAAGATCTCGAGGGTCACCTCGCCCTCCGCCTTGGCGGCGAGCGAGTAGTGCAGCACCGCTCCCCGGGGCGGATTCTCGCCCGCCGCCTCCGAGCTCCACCCGTTGTGGAGCTGCAGTCGCCGCGCCGGGCGCGCCGGGAAGAGGTTCACCGGCCTGGCGGCGGTTTCGCCGCTCCAGCCGCGGACCGCGGAGAGGTCGTCGAGGATCCACAGCGACCGTCCGCTGGTCGCTACGACCAGGTCGCCGTCCTTCACCTCGATGTCGGTCACGACGACCGGCGGCAGGTTGAGCTTCAAGGCCTCCCATCCGTTGCCGGCGTCGCGCGAGTAGAAGAGACCGAAGCGCGTCCCGGCGTACAGCAATCCGGGCACCTCCGGATCCTCCCGCACCGCGAGGACGTAGGCGTCGGCCGGCAGACCCTGGACGACGTTCTCCCAGGTGAGGCCACCGTCGCGCGTGCGGAAGAGCCAGGGGCGGAGGTCGTCGAGCCGGTGCGCGTCGATCGCCACCCAGACGGTTCCGGCGTCCCGGTGCGACACGGCGATCGACTCGACGGTGGCCCACTCGGGAGCTCCCGGAGGAGTCGCATTCGTCCAGGTCGCGCCGGCATCGCGGGTCACGTGCAGGAGTCCGTCGTCGGTCCCGGCCCAGAGCTCGCCCGCGGTGTGCGCCGACTCGGCGAGCGAGAAGATCGTGTCGTAGATCTCCACCCCGGTGTTGTCGCCGGTGATCGGTCCGCCCGACCACTTCTGCTTCTCACTGTCGTCACGGGTGAGATCGGGCGAGACCTGTTTCCACGTCTGCCCGCCGTTCTCCGAGCGCAGCAGGACATTCGAGCCGTGGTAGATCACCCCGGGCTCCCGGCGGGAGGCGAGCAGCGGCGCCGTCCACTGGAAGCGGACACGCAGATCCTCGGCGCCGTGCCCGGACGGGTTCGTCGGGTAGTAGGAGATATTGCGCTCGTTGCCGGTCTCTTCCTCCCAGCGCGTCATGATGCCGCCGTATTCGCCGGCGTAGACGACCCCTTCCGCGGCGCGGTCGAAGACGAAATCGCCGGCCTCGCCGCCGCCCGCTGTCTTCCAGTCGCCGAGAACGATCCCTTCGCGGCGCAGGCTGTCGGACGGACCGGTAGCCGTCCCTTCGTCCTGCACGGTACCCCCGACGTGGTAGGGCCAGCGATCGTCCGCGTCGACGTTGTAGAACTGCGACCAGGGCTGCGGCGGAGCGAACCAGCTCCTGCCGCCATCGAGCGACAGGTCGACGCCGCCGTCATTGCCGATAATCACCCGCTCGCGCGCCCGCGGATCGATCCAGAGGTCGTGCACGTCGCCGTGGTGGATGCCGCCCACCGATTGGATCGTGCGCCCGCCGTCGATCGTCCGCAGCAGCGCGACCTGCGGAAACCAGACGATTTCGGCGTTCCCGGGATCGATGGTGAGCGTCGAGTAGTACCAGGCGCGCTGGCGCAGGGCATGGTGTCCGCTGGCGAGCCGCCACTTCGTCCCGCCGTCGTCCGAGCGATAGAGCCCGCCCTTCTCCGCCTCGATCAGCGCATAGACGCGGCTGCTGTCAGAGGGCGCTACGGCGACTCCGACCTTGCCCCAGATCCCTTCGGGGAGACCGTTGCCAGAGAGGCGCGTCCAGGACTCTCCGCCGTCGTTCGAGCGATAGAGACCGCTCCCCGTGCCACCGCTCGTCATGCCCCAGGGAGATCGCCGCGCCTGCCAAAGTCCGGCGAACAGGATGCGCGGATTGGCGGGATCGAAAGCGACGTCGGAGGCGCCGGTGTCGGCGTCGACGCCGAGGACCCGCGCCCAGCTCTTGCCACCGTCCAGAGTGCGATAGACCCCGCGCTCCGGGTTGGGCCCGAAGGCATGGCCGAGGAGAGCCGCGAAGGCGATCTCCGGATCGGTTGGGTGCACGACGATGGTGCCGATCTGCCCATTCTGGACCAGGACCTGCTTCCAGCTTTTTCCGGCGTCGGTCGACTTGTAGATCCCGTTGCCGGGCTGCACGTTGCCGCGGATATTGGCCTCACCCGTGCCGACGTAGAGCACGTTCGGGTCCGACGCGGCGACGGCGATGGCGCCGGTGGCGAGCAGCGGTTGCTCGTCGAAGATCGGTTTCCACACGTGCCCGCCGTCGACCGACTTCCAGACTCCGCTCTGCGAGGTCGCGGCGTAGAAGGTGAGCGGATCCCCGGGAACGCCGGCAACGCGCGAGACGCGGCCGCCGATCGCCGGACCGATCGAGCGGAACTTGAGACGCTCGAACTCGGCGCCGGCGTGAGCCGCTCCGGTCTCGACGACCAGCCCGGCGAGCCCGGCGATGCCGACGATACCTGCCAGCGTCACTCGAAATCCACCCAGCCGGCGTGCGGAGCCGCCATCCGTCGAAAAGTGGTGCATGTTCGGGAACCCCCCGGAAAATCTGCCTCGGCACGATATGACGGGGCACTGAAAGCGGTCAAACCGGGTGGCGGATTTGATAGCCTTCGGGCATGGTGGAAAGCGCTTACGCACCCCCTGGGACGCATCCCCCGGGAATCGCCGAACTGATCCAGCAGTTGGACCGCGCGGTCGAGCTCGGCGATGTGCACCGCACCACGGCGGCGGTCAAGCGGTCGCTCTCCGAGCTGATCCGGGCCGGGCGCATCGAGCTTCCGCGGCGCTACTTCGATCCGCTGCCGCACACCTATGCCCGCCGGCTCCTGCATCGCGACGACGCGCGGGGCTACAACGCGATCGTCATGACCTGGGGTCCGGGCCAGGGAACGCCCCTCCACGACCACGGCGGCATCTGGTGCGTCGAAGGCGTGGTCTCCGGCGAGATGGCGGTCGTCCAGTACGAGCTCGTCGACCCGGAGCAGGCGACTGCCGAGAACACGAACCCGGCGGCCTCCGAGGAGCGTTTCCGCTTCGCTCCGAGAGGCCGGGTGCACGCTCTGGCGGGAGCGTCCGGAGCGCTCATCCCTCCGTTCGAGTACCACACGCTGTCGAACGCCCTCCCCGACCAGGTCTCGGTGACGCTGCACGTCTACGGCGGGGAGATGAAGACCTGCCATCTGTTCGAGGCGCTCCCCGACGGAGCCTTCCGCCGGGTCGAGAAGCAGCTCGTGCTGAACGACTGAGGCGATGGCGCCCGCAAAGTCTTTCTGAGCCACCGCCGCACGCCTCGCCCTCCCACATGAACCGCCTGCTCGTCGGACTCACCCTCACCGGAATCCTCTCCGGCACCGCCGCCTGGGCGGGAGGATTCGACTTCGCTGCCGGCTTGCTCTGGGCGGCGACGACGGCGGTGATGCTCGTGCCGCTCACCCTCTCGGTGGTACGCGATCTTGCGCGCGGCAAGCCAGGGGTCGACATCATCGCCCTGCTGGCCATGGTCGCCGCGCTCCTCGTCGGGCAGTACGCCGCCGGCGCGATCATCGCCTTGATGCTGTCGGGCGGGCTCGCTCTCGAGGCCTTCGCCGATGCGCGGGCGCGCCGCGAGCTCGACGCCTTGCTGGCCCATGCCCCCCGGATCGTCCACCGCTACGACAACGGGACGCTGACCGAGCCCGGAATCGAGGAAGTGCAGCCCGGCGACCTTCTGCTGGTGAAAACCGGCGAGACCGTTCCGGTCGACGGCTTTGCGGTCAACGGCACCGCCGTCCTCGATGAATCGACCCTCACCGGCGAGTCCCGCCCGGTGACCCGTGCCGACGGCGAGCCGGTGCGCAGCGGCGTGGTCAATGCCGGCGGGCCGTTCGACCTGCGCGCCGTGGCGAGCGCTGACCAGAGCACCTATGCCGGAATCGTCCGTCTGGTGCAGGAGGCGCAGTCCTCGAAAGCGCCGTTCGTCCGCCTCGCCGACCGGTACGCCCTGGTCTTCCTGCCGCTGACGCTTGCCCTCGCCGCCTTCGCCTGGTGGTGGAGCGGCGATGCGGTCCGCGCGCTCGCCGTGCTGGTCGTGGCGACCCCCTGCCCGCTGATCCTGGCCGCGCCGGTGGCCATCGTCGCCGGGCTGTCGCGCTGCGCCTCGCGCGGCATCATCGTCAAAGGCGGCGCTCCTCTCGAGACGCTCGCCCGGGCGACCGTCCTGCTGCTCGACAAGACCGGCACGCTGACCACCGGCAAACCGACGCTGCGCGAGGTGCACTGCTATGGCGAGCTCTCCGCTGACGAGGTCCTCCGGCTGGCGGCGTCGCTCGACCAGGTTTCACCCCACGTCTTTGCCGCCCCGCTGGTCGGAGAGGCGCGCCAGCGCGGTCTCAAGCTCTCGTTCCCCACCGCTGTGGTCGAGCATCAAGGCGAGGGCATCCAGGGCGACGTCGACGGCCTTCCCGTGGCGCTCGGAAAGTTCGCCTGGGTCACCAAGGAGCGGCCCCTGACCCCGGCCATCAGCGAGGTCCGACAGAGTACTGCCCTCGAAGGCTCCTCGAGTGTCTGGGTGGCGGTCGGCGAGCAGACAGCCGCGACGCTGGTTCTTCACGATCCGATCCGCGCCGATGCCGCCGCCACAGTCCAGGCGCTTCGCCGGTCCGGCATCCGCCGGGTGGTGATGATCACCGGCGATCACCGGGAGGTCGCAGAAGCGGTCGGTACCTCCATCGGAGCCGATCTCATTCTGGCCGAGCAATCGCCGTCCGGGAAGGTCGACGCCGTTCGCAGCGAGTCCGCGCGCGGCCAGACGGTCATGGTCGGTGACGGCCTCAACGACGCGCCAGCTCTCGCTGCCGCTGACGTCGGCGTCGCCATGGGAGCCCGGGGCGCCACCGCATCGGCAGAGGCTGCGGACGTGGTCCTCACGGTCGATCACCTTGGAAGGCTCGCCGAAGCCATGGAGATCGCCAGACGCTCGCGGACGATCGCGCTGCAGAGCGTCCTCGTCGGAATGGGTCTCTCCTTCGCGGCGATGCTCTTCGCCGCTGCGGGGATGTTGCCGCCCCTGGCGGGAGCCCTGCTGCAGGAGGCGATCGACGTCGCCGTCATCCTCAACGCGCTGCGGGCTCTGGGAAGCGGCAAGGGCCGGGCGGCGAGGTCGAGCAAGGGGAATCTCGGCGGAGGCTCCATCCACCCGATTCCACAGGGGACTTGATGCCCATTCGGGAACTCTCGGCAGACGACCTGATGCGCGAATTGGAGACCGGTCCCGGCTCCTCTCCGCAGGTGGTCGACGTCCGGTCACCGGAGCGCGCGGCTCTCGGCCACATCGAAGCTCCGGTCTACGTTAACCTTGCGGGGTCGCGCATTCGCGAGCTCTCCGATGCCGCCGAACTCGGACTGGACCGGGCCCGACCGGTGATCGTGGTCTGCGACCGCGGAATCTCCAGCCGGTCGGTGACCGAGCTCCTGCTCGACCAGGGCTTCGACGCGAGATCGCTCCGGGGCGGGATGCTCGCCTGGATGCTGGCCTCGGTGAGTCGTACGGTGCCAGGCGTTCCCGGCCTCGACCGCCTGGTGCAGATCGACCGCATCGGCAAGGGCGCGCTCGCCTACTTTGCGGAGCGCGGTGGCGAGGCGCTGGTCGTCGACCCGGCGCGGAACCTCGACCCCTACCGGGACCTCCTCGCCGAGCGCGGCAGCCGGCTCGTCGGCGTGATCGACACCCACTGCCACGCCGACTATCTCTCCGGCGGACCGGCACTCGCCGCGGCCTACGGCGCGCCCTATCTTCTCCATCCGGCCGACGCCATCGATCCTTGCACCGGTCGTGCCGCGCGCATCGCCTTCACACCGCTCCGCGACGGCGAAGAGCTCTCGCTGGGCGATGCCCGCTTCGTCGTCGAGCATCTCCCCGGGCACACCGAAGGCAGCGTCACCCTGCGCCTCGGCGCCGAGCTCGCGCTCACCGGCGACCTGCTCTTCATCGAGTCGGTCGGCCGGCCGGACCTCGCCGGACGAACCGCCGCCTGGACGGAGCTGCTGTTCCGGAGCCTCGCCCACGTGCGCGCCCGGTGGCATCCCGGACTCCGCATCCTGCCGGCACACTACGCCGGGGAGAGCGAGCGCCTGCCGTCGCGGCTCGTCGAAGGGCGCCTGGGCGACCTCGCGGCGCGCAATCCTCCGTTCGCGATCGGCGATCCGCTGGAGTTCGGTGCCTGGATCGCCGCCCGCACCACGACGTTCCCTGAGCAGTACCGGCTGATCAAGCAGGCCAACCTCGGCTGGGTCGACCTCTCCCCCGCGCTCGCGGATGACCTCGACGCCGGAAAGAACCAATGTACCCTTGGAAGTTGACGGAGGCCCCACCATGTCGTTGATTCGCAGGAGCTCTACCCTGGCGGTGCCGGTCGGCGCCGTGACGGTCGGGGGATCCGCCCCGATCGTCGTCCAGTCGATGGCCAATACCGATACCGCCGACGCGCGCGGGACCTTCGAGCAGTGCCTGGCGCTCGCCGAGGCCGGCTCCGAGATGGTGCGCATCACGGTGAACCTCGCCGAGGCCGCGGCCGCGGTGCCGGAGATCAAGCGCCGCCTCGTCGCAGCCGGCTGCAACGTGCCGCTGATCGGCGACTTCCACTACAACGGCCACCTGCTCCTCAGCCAGTTTCCGGAGTGCGCGGCGGCGCTCGACAAGTACCGGATCAATCCTGGAAACGTCGGCTACGGCAGAAAGCGCGACGAGCAGTTTTCGACCATCGTCCGCATCGCCGCCGAGCTCGGCAAGCCGGTGCGCATCGGCGTCAACGGCGGCTCCCTGAATCAGGAGCTGGTGATGACGAAGATGCAGGAGAACACCGACCGTGACCTCGGCCTCACTTCGGAAGAGATCCTCAACGAGTGCATGGTGCTCTCGGCGCTGCAGTCGACCGAGCTCGCACTCGAGAGCGGCCTGACCGAAAACCAGATCATCATCTCGTGCAAGGTCTCGCGACCCTCGGACCTCATCGCGGTCTATCGCGAGCTCGCGCGGCGCACCCGCCAGCCGCTCCATCTCGGCCTGACCGAGGCGGGAATGGGCATCAAGGGCCTGGTCTGGTCCGCGACCGCGATCGGCGTGCTGCTCGAGGAGGGCATCGGCGACACCATCCGCGTCTCCCTCACACCGCGGCCCGGCGGCGACCGGCGCGAGGAGGTCTACGCCGCCTGCGAGATTCTGCAGTCCCTCGGGCTCCGCGCTTTCGCCCCCTCGGTGACCGCCTGCCCGGGTTGCGGGCGGACGACATCGACCACCTTCCAGGAGCTCGCCGAGCGCGTGCAAGGGCACGTCCGCGAGCGCATGCCCGACTGGAAGCGCGAATACGAAGGGGTCGAGCAGCTGACGCTCGCAGTCATGGGCTGTGTGGTCAACGGTCCGGGTGAGTCGAAGGCGGCGAACATCGGCATCTCGCTGCCGGGCACAGGCGAAACGCCGACCTGCCCGGTTTTCATCGACGGCGAGAAGTTCGCGACGCTCCAGGGTACGTATTCCGAGCTGGCGGAGAGATTCATCCGCATCATCGACGACTACGTCGATGCGAAGTATCCCCGCCGCCCCTAGTCAGGCGAAGACCCACGACCCTCTCCGGGGCTACAATGGCCCCAGTCCGGGGGGATGAAGCCATGAAGGTCGCGCCGCACTCGAGTTCAGGATCCTGTCGCCGCCTCGCACTCTGCTGCGCGCTCGCTGTATCCGGCGACGCCGGGATGATCATCGCGCAGGTCGCGGGAGCCCCTGCCGACAGCGCGGCGGTCGACAAGTCGGACTGGGAGAGCGGCTGGCACGTGGTCCGTCCGGGCGACACGCTCGAAGGTCTCTCCGAACGCTTTCTCGGCGCGCACGAACACTGGCGGGAGCTCCACCTGCTGAATCCGTTCGTCAAGGATCCCAATCTCCTCTTTCCCGGTCAGCGCCTGCGCATCTTTCTCGAACGGCCGACCGCCAAGCTCTCGGCGCAGGTCATGGCCGTGGAGCGCGACGTCCGCGAGCTGCCGACGCCGGTGCCGTGGCGACCGGCGACAGCGGGCGACGTGCTCCTCGAGCGCGACGCGCTGCGTACCGCAAAGTCCGCCTCGGCCCGCCTTCGCTTCGATGACGGAGCCACGGTGACCCTCTCTGAGGACTCGCTGGTCTTCATCCGCCGCCAGACGTCGGCTTCCTCGCCGCTGCCCAGGAAGGAGATCGAGATCGAGATCGGCCAGGTCGACGTCGAAGGCGCGCCCGCCGCGCCCGCCGCTGGCACCGCGGAGCGCTCCGGCAGAAGCCCGGATGCGATCGAGATCGTCGTCGCCGGGGCGCGTTCGCTCGCCACTCCGGAGTCGGGAAAGCCGGTATCGACTCGTTCCCGCCGCGGTACGGACAATCTCGCCCAGTTCATGGTCTTCACCGGCAAGAGCACCGTCTCCGCGTCCGGAACGAGCATCGAGGTCCCCGCGGGCAGCGGCACGAGTGTCGCCCCGAAGGCCGCGCCCGGCCCGGTCGAGGTGCTCCTTGCGGCGCCCACCGGCGCCCGTCCCGCCTACGGCGAGGAGATCGAGCAGGCGGCACCGCAGTTCGCCTGGAACCTCGTTCCGGGAGCCGATCACTACACGGTCGAGGTCTGCCGTGACCCCGGTTGCGGTGCGGTCGTCGCGCGCGCCGCCTCGGTTGCGAAAGGCGAGTTGCAGCTGGATGTCGCCGGCGGCCTGCCGGCCGGCGAGCTCTTCTGGCGCGTCACCGCCGTAGCCCCTTCGGGTCTCGACGGTTTTCCGACGGCTGCGATCCGGGTGGAAGCGGTCGATGCCGTGCGACCCAAGGCTCCCGTCCTGGCGCTTCGGACCCCGGAGGGTCAGGGCGTCTCCCCCAACTCGTGCCTCGGGGCCCTGCCTGAACCGGTCGTGACCGCCGTCGATCGCCGCGGCGCCGAACTGCCCTGGGCGCTGCTTGTCGACGGACTGGAGATCACGTTGGAGGAGTTCCGCGCGCTGCCGCTCGCCGGGAAGCACCAGATTTCCGCCCGCGTGACCGACAGCCGAGGGCGGACCTCGGACTCCGCGGTCCACTCCTTCACCCTCGACGGCGCCGCCCCATGGGTCGACCTGCTCGCCGTCTCCAGTGGCGAGATCTCCCAGCCGGGCGAAGCTGCCGATGAGAACCGAAGCGCGGAGCGCAAGCGCGGGGAGAAGGCCTTCCGACCAGTAGCAGCCTGCGACTCCGGCCTCGAGTTCGTCGATGTCAGCGGCAACTGGAACAGGGTCCCGTGCGACAGCAGCGTCGCTCCGGCGGCAGCGATCGTTGCTCTCGATCCCTCTCGCTCCGCGGTGAACCTGCGCGCGAACGGCAGTGCAGTCGCCTTCGGCGACAACGTCATCGCGGCGGGCGAAATCCTCAGTCTGGCTACCTGGGACGTCGGTTGCGGCGCAACGCAGCTCGCGTTGAGGATCGTGCCCTCGCCCTATCGCCCCGGGCGAATGCTTCTCGAAGGCGGAGTCACCGACGGCGCCGGAAACACCCGCATCCAAGGTTGGCACCTCGCCCGCCGCTGAGGTGCTAGAGCCGGCGCCTCAAGCTGGATACGGCAGCGGGAGCCGCAACCCGGTGAGCCTTCCACACCAGGGCGAGTAGTCCCAGGGTTGCAGCGAGGTGCACCAGCCGCAGGCTGGCGAGAAGTGCCGCCGGGGCACGGCTCGCGCTGACCCGGGACAGTCGCTCCAGCATCTCCAGCATCGAACCCGGTCCGGTCCACCGAAAGATCAGCCCCTTGATTTCGCCGGTCGTGAGGCCCGCATAGTCCCGAAACAGCGCGCCCTCGTGGATGGCGACGTCCCAGCCCAGCATCCAGACAACGAAGAGCGCGACGAGCAGCGGACGGCCGGCCAACCCCCGAAAGGCACTCGCCAGAATAATGCCGATCAGTACAATGCCGAGAGTGTAGACATACCAACCCTCGAAGCCGCCTATGGAAAGCGCCCTCCCCGCCTGCCTGGCCCTCGCTACGAAACCGTAAGCGTTCGCGCCCTGCGCCACTGCGAACGCGAGCAGGGTGCAGCCGGCGAGAATCTGCCAGCGGCGGAGGCGTGCCGACCGAGAGGCCCGGTAAAGACCGAGGCTGGCGATCGCGAAAAGCGGCGCGGCGAAAAGGAGCATGCCGATCGGGCGGAGGGCGTTGCCGTGCTGGGCGCCCGGCCAGATGAACGAGGCGAAGAGGATCCGCAACGAAGCGC
>JAYTAM010000070.1:0-4584 GCA_043737505.1 Thermoanaerobaculia bacterium | reverse complement strand
GCTCGAGTCGCAGATGAAGCAGGCGCCGCGGACCGCGCGGTTCGCGAGGCGGACGCACGAGCAGGAAGAGCCCGTCGCCGCCTTCGCCCGGGAGCTCGGGCGAGAGCGCCGCAACGAGCACCCCTCCGAGATCGACGATCCAGCGCTCCGACCCGCCCTCGGCGACCACCGAGAACCCGGCGACGGAGTCGACTGCGGCATGCGGAAGCGCCGCCGAGAAGTCCTCGAACCCGAGCGCCAGGCAGACAGCCAACGCCCCACCAGCAAGAGAGCGCCCAGGTAGACCTTTTACCAGCAGCCTTTCGCGCCAGGAATCGCGACGACTCATCGAGAACTCCCCGCCGCAACGGGAGAAGAAAGGTAGAGATCGAGCGCTGCGCGCGCGCCGATGGCCTTGCCTCCGACCGGCTGCGTGACGCAGAGATCGCTCCGGCCGTCGCCGTCGAGGTCGGCGACCGAAACCAGAGCGACGTCGAGCGGTTCGCGCTCGAGCAAGATCGCCAGATCGGGCTCCGGCGCGTAACGGGCGCCCGGCTGCCCGCGGTGGATCGTCACTTTGCGTCCGCGGCCGAGCTGCACGAAATCGGCCCGGCCGTCGCCGTCGAAATCGCCCGCGAACGAAGAGAGTTGGCCCAGCGAGAGGCTGTCGAGCCGCAGGCGCAACTCTCCCGAGAGGTCGAGCCCGGTCACCGGTAGAAAGGAAAGCCCCTCTCCCTGACGGTAGATCCCGAAGTCGAGGCCGAGCTTGAACGACTTCGTGGCGAGCACGCGCATCGCCTCGAAGAGGCTGAAATCCAGGCTCAGGGCGACGAGGTCGAGTCTGCCGTCACCATCGAGGTCGCGCACGCCGGAGGGAAAGGAGAATCCGACGCCTTCGTCGTCGCCGTGCCCGTCGTCCCCGTCCTCTCCGGCGTCGAACACATAGCCTTCGACGGTGAACTCGGCCTTGGGCACGGGATTCCATCGCCCGTCTTTGCCGAGCGCATGGACGCGGATCCGGGCATGCGGTCGTTTCGCTTCGGCGAGCTCTGCCCGCATGGAATCTTTGCCACTGGGAACCTCCAGCGAGGTCACCACATCGGCCTCGCGGTCGCCGTCGAGGTCGCCCAGCCAGACGACCTCGCGGCGCGGAGGTTCGGCCTCGCTATCGTCCCCCTTCGCCGCGGCGACCGCCCCAGGGACTGCCTCCGCGCTCCAGCCAGGCATGGGGTCGAACGCCGGACCGAAACGGCCTTCGCCGAGGTTGAGGCGCAGGCGAAGCCCTTCCCGACCGCGCTCGGGATCGCGATAGAGCAGGTCGGGCAGAGCGTCGCCGTTGAGATCGATCACTTCGGGCAGGAGAAAGTCGCGTACGGTTTCGGCCTCTCTCGGGCGGCCGCGGGCCTCGTCCTCGTCTCCGCTCGCGACGACCGCAACTTCGTCCACCGGCGTGCGGTCGGCCGGATCGGTCTCCGGCGGCCGGACGAGTGAGGCCGCCACCGAGGTCAGGCCCATCGCCGTCGCGAGATGCACTGCGAGGCCCTCCGCGACCGGCACGAAGAGGTCGGGCTCGCGATCGCCGTCGAGGTCGGCGATGAGTCCGCTCTTGGCGAGGTAGGAGCTGCTGCCGGCGAAGATGGAACGCGCGACGATGCGCGGCACCAGAGCAAGAGCCTCCTGTGCCGCCGGCTCCGCCAGGACGACTTCAGCGACCCCGTCGTCCGTCCAGACGACGAGCGGAGCGACAGCCGGCCCGGCGGCCATCGCGTGCACGGTGGACGGAAGCTCGAGGCGCAGCGCAGGCGCGGTGAACCCCGCTGGCGAGCCCGGGAACACCAGCAGCTCGCGGCGATCGAGCACCGTCGGGACCACCGTCAGGACATCGACGAACGTTCCGCCTTCGTCCACCTGCATCGGCTCCTCGAACCCGACCTCACCCCAGGAGGTCGAGGCGACGACCACCGCCAGGTCGCGCTTCCCGTCGCGATTCAGATCGACCGCCAGGATCTGCACCGGCACGCCGGGCAGCTCGAGGCGCTGATGTCCGAGTACCAGCTTCGCCGGCGAGGCGGCGAAGGCCCCGCCGGGCGGGAGAACTGCGCCCAGCAGGACAGCCAGAAAGGCGGGTGCCGCGGCGCGTCGGCAGGGGCGCGGGAGCGTCATACCAGGGAGACTACGAACGAGCGGACGATTTCTAACGGTGGAGGCTCGGTTTCCAGCGACCGGTGCGGAAGACCTCGCGCATATCGGCCAGGACCTCGCGGTCGATGAGCAGCGGCTCTCCCTTGGCGAGGTCGATCCGCTGCACGTTCTCCACCCGGATGTCGTAGTTCTCCCAACCCATGTAGTCGACCAGCAGCTTCTGGAAGCGGGCATCGATGACGCCGTCGGCGGGTCCGCGGTCGAAACCGCGCTGCATCCAGATCGTCTGGATCTCGCGCGCGATCTCCGGCGTCACCGGGATGAGGTTCTCCGCCCGCGAGCGGGTGAAGTAGAGCCGGTTCAAGGCGTACAGCCGCTCGAGCTCGGCGATCGGTGTGAGGTGGTCGTAGATGGAGATGTCGATGAAGTTGTCGGAGCCGTCGTAGCCGGCGCCTTTGCGCGTAACGAGGAGGGCCGCGCTCTGCTCGCCACGCTGATCGCCCCCCGCCTTGCCGCCGGCGACGAGCGCCGCCATGAGCCGGTCGGCGAGCTCTCCCGCCGTCGATTCGAACGCCCTGGCCATCGCTTCGACGGTCGCCTCCGAGACCAGGATGTTGCCCTGAATGGCGTAGCCGTTGCCGGCCACCACGCTGCCGACGCCGGCGCCGACGCCCACCGCCCGGGTCGGCGCGTCGGTCTGGCCGATGCGCCCGCCGGCCCAGGCGAAGCACTCCTTGCCGGTCCAGGTCGCAGCGTGACCGCGCGCATCGACGATGCCGACCTGGCGCTGTTCCCGCTGCGGGTCGTCGCGCAGCAGGATGGTGAGCGCCTCTTCCGCGGTCGCTCCGCGCGCCAGGAGATCGAGGCCGTCATTGCCGAACGAGATCTTGGCGAAGCTCTGGGTGGCGACCGCCCCGACGCCGGCCCGCACCCACGGGACGACCGCCCGCACGTTGGGGAACTTCGACTGCACGGCGATGCCGAGGTCTCCGGTCACCGGGTCGAGAGCGACGATCGAAAAGGTCGAGACCAGCGGGTCGGCTGAGCCGTCGGGCTGGGATGGCGCAGGCGTTGCCGCCGCGACAAGTCCGGCGAAAAGAAAAGCTTCCAGTAAAGGAAAGGCTACCTGGCGCTTTCGCATGAGCGGGACGATAGCGCAGGCGTCGCGTGCTAGCGTCGTTTCGCTTGTTCCCCCCGGCCTCTCGCTTCGGTCGCTTCCTCTTCGCGCTGGGCTTCGCCGGCGTGGTCGGAGTGGCCGCGCTCGTGCATCATCCGGCCCTGCTTCAACCGCTTCCCGAGCAGGACGAAACAGTTCCATTCGAGGCGGCGCAGCTGGTCTCGGCCGGCCGCTCGCCCTACCTGCAGGAGAAGTACAACTATCCGCCGCCTCTCGCCTGGTTCGGTGCGCGCGCGCTCGAGCTCGGCGGGACCGGGCTGTTTCTCGGCCTCATGCGTGGGGCGAACCTGCTGGCGGTTTCCGCTCTGGCTCTATTCGCCGCCGGCTTCGCTGGCCTCGCCCCGCGCTGGCGCTTCGCTTTCGCCGCGGCTCTAGTCGCGCTTCTGCCCATCGTCCACTACACCTTCTGGATCGGCAACACGACGCCGGTCGCCGTCGTGCTTGCCCTCGCCGGCTGGCGCATCGGCGCTCGCAGGCCGTTGGCCGGTGCGTCTCTGGTGGCCATCAGTCTCGCTTTCAAGCCGATCGCGCTGGTCGGTGCGCTGTTCCTCTCGGTCCGCTTGCTGCTGGAGCGCCGCGATCGGGCCCGGCGGTGGGTCGAGGCCCTGGCGTGGATTCCGTTCACTGCGCTTTTCCTCTTACCGTGGGCGGGCGAACTTCCGGCTCTCCTGCATCGCATGTCGGAGCCACCTCTCTTCTCTTCCCGCAACCTGTCGTTCCGGCGCGTTTTCGACGGCCTCGGGTTCGAGGTTCCGGCGACGGCGATCACCTTTGCCGTACTCTTGACCGCGCTCTGGCTGAGTCGCCGCCGGCCCGTCGGCGACGTCGATCGCCTCCACACGGCGCCCGTCGTCGCCCTGCTCGCCCTGCCGGTCGCCTGGGCGCACGGTTTCCTCTTCGCGCTGCCGCTACAGGTCGCTGTCGCGAAGCTCTACTGGGAACGCACGGCGCTGCGGCGCGGCCCCTCGTGGCGAAACCTCGTCGAACGCTGGGGGGTGCCGCTCGCGCTCGCGCTCATCCAAGCGAGCGCCAACGCCGGGGTCGAGTTCGACGCTCCGGAGTGGCTGCGGGCGACGGTCGTGCTGTTGCCACTGCTCTCGCCACTGGCGCTTCTCGTCTACCTGCGGCGCGCGGGGTCACCGGCGCTCCTTCAGGAGATTCAGGAGGCGAGGGCGTCGCAGAACGAAGCGAAGACTTCGATGTAGAGATCGATGTCGGCGTCGCTGTGCTGCAGCGACAGCGTCCACTGCTCCTCGTCGCCGGGGGTCATGAAGATGCCGCGATTC
>JAYTAM010000069.1:0-10570 GCA_043737505.1 Thermoanaerobaculia bacterium | reverse complement strand
TCCTTCTCCAGGCACCGCCGCAGCAGTTTGCGAATCGAGGCGGGCGTGTCCTCCGGCAGCGCGCTCCAAGTCGGCTCGCCGCGCAGGATCGACGCAATCACGTCCGTCACGTCGTCTCCGGGGAACGCGCGCTTTGCGGTCAGCATCTCGAACAGGACACCCCCGAACGCCCACACGTCCGCGCGGCGGTCGACCGGCTTTCCTTTCGCCTGCTCGGGAGCCATGTAGGCCGCGGTGCCGAGGATGACCCCGAGCTGCGTCCCGTGCGCCGCAGTCAGCGTCGGCGAGTTCATGATCGTCGGCGAGCGCGCAAAATCGGCCGCCGAAGCGGATCCGGTGGGGGCTTCCATTGCCTTGGCCAAGCCGAAATCCAGGACCTTCAGTTTTCCTTCTCTGGAAGCCTTGATGTTCTGGGGCTTGAGGTCGCGATGAATGATGCCCTTCCCGTGCGCCTCTTCGAGCGCCTGCGCAATTTGCAGCGCGAAGGAAAAGCCTTCGGTAAAGGAAAGAGGCCCCGATTCGAGGCGCTCTGCCAGCGTCGGACCGGGGACTAGCTCCATGACGAGAGCCTTGACGCCGCCACTCTCCTCGAGTCCGAAGATCGAGGCGATGTTCGTGTGGTGCAGCTGGGCCAGGAGCTGCGCTTCGCGCTCGAATCTCGCTAGGCGTTCCTTGTCCTCGGTGAAAGCGGCGGGCAGGACCTTGATCGCCACTTCGCGCCTGAGCCTGGAGTCGGTGGCGCGATAGACCTCACCCATGCCGCCCTCGCCGAGCTTGCCGGTGATCTCGTAGGGGCCGAGCCGCGATCCGATCATTCCATCTTGCGAGCGTTCAACTCGCCCCCTTCCCGCCCGGGTCGGTCGGAACGACGCCCGCTTCAGCAAGGGCACGGTGTAGCAGGTCCGAGAGCTCGAGAGCGGCCGCCCAGCGCGCGAGGTAGGCGAGATCAAGTCTCTCGTGCTGAACTTTGAGCACTCCCAGGGCATCGAGCCACTGGCGCTCCGAGACGCCGCCGCCCAGGCGAAACCAGCGCAGCTTCTGCAGAACGACGTCCTCGGGCGAGGCGAACGGGAGCGTCGTCCCGGGGGAGAGCTCGATCGCTTGCCGGCGCTCGTATTGAGTCCGGCCGAACGGATCGTCGGAAGCGAGATAGACATCCGCCTTGAACCCGTTGGAGAGATCGATCACGTTGAAGGAGGCGCGTCGCTCGACGCCGTCGCGAATGCGCTCTTCATCGGCGTAGAAGCCGTTTCCCAGGCTGCCGACGAAAGCGCCGACTCGGGCGAGGGCAAGGTCGGCGACGAGATCCACATCCTGAGTGGAACGCGGGATCCCCTGCAACGAGCTGGCGAGCGATCCGCCGACAAAGTAGGGCGCTTCGGCCGCCTCCAGGGCTCGCGCGACGGCGATCACCGTCGCCAGAATTCCTTGGCCGGTTCCGCTTGCGACCGGGTCGCGAGCGTCAGTCATACGCGCTCGCCGGTTGCCAGTCGAAAGCGTCGAGCATCTGCGTGCGACTCAGTCGGAGCGCGTAGAGTCGCAAGCGTTCCTCGGCCTCCGGCAAGGCGCCGCAGCGCGCGCGAATGCCGGCGAGCGCCAGGGTGTCGAGCGCCGAGTTCAACTCGAGTGCCGCGGCGAAACGGCGCCGCGGGCCCATCTCGCGAAAGAGCCGAATCTGGATCGACTCGATCTCGAGCGGTGTGTCCAGCGACTGGGGGCGCATCGCGTCCATTCTAGCGGTGCCGAATCGATCAGCGGGGCAGCGGGGCAGCGGGCAGCAGGGCAGCAGGGCTGCGGACCGCAGCCGGCTGTCGGTCGAACGATCGCGGGCTCCTCACCGGCCGGCCGGGATCGGCGCCATCTTGCGCAGGGTCTCGAACCAGTTGAGCGCGACGACCAGATGGCCGGTCATGTTCTCCTGCGAGGTCTGGCGCACGACCAGGAAGCGGCCGTCCGGGGCGATGTCGAAGTTGGTCGTCGTGTCGGTAGCGAGCAGAAGGGAGGGCGGCATTTCGATGACCTTGCGCGGCGCTCCGACGCTGAAGGAACCGCCCGGAAGAACCGGGATGGACATCAGATTGCGGCCCTTCAGGAAGAAGAGCTCGCGGCCGTCGGGCGCCCAGAGCGGCATCGTGCCGCTGTTGGCGACCTGCCACTTCGCTCCGGTCGGCGGGAAAGGCTGGACGTAGACCTCCGAGGCGCCGGCCGCGTCACTGATGTAGGCGACGAAACGGCCGTCGGGAGAGAGGGCGGCCTGACTCTCGATCGCCGTCGTGCTGGCGATCGGCAGCGGTTCCTGCGCGCCCGGCGGGAAGTAGACGATGTTGCCCACCTCGGGGCTGCCGGCGTCCTCCCAGGCGAGGAGCGTGCCGTCGGGCGTCCAGGCGACGGGTTGTCGAGCCATGCCGTCCGCGAACGCCCGGATCGTTCGCGATTCCTCGCCGCCGGCCCCCGAGCGCGTCCGGAACTGGTCCTCGCCCGAAGGCAGAATCGTGGCGTAGGTGACGACGCTCCCGTCAGGGCTCCAGATCGGCGTCCAGCTGCGGCCTTCGAAGGAGAGTTTGGTCAGCGCACCGCTCGCTCGATCGTGAATCCAGACGTCGCCCGCGCGCCCGCCGCTCGGGCCGATGGTAACGGCCACCCGTTTTCCGTCGGGCGATACCTTCGGCACCTGGTACTCGCGCGGCGGCAGGCCGAGGCTTTCGAGCTCGCCCGAGCGCGAGAGCCAGGCGAGCTCGAGCTGGTTCGCGCCCGGGTCGCGTTCGGCGTAGATGAGCGTGCCGTCGTCAGCTACGTCGAAGAACAGCACCCCGCTCGCGGCGACTCCGGCGACTCCGGAGAGGACCTGCACGGCGTCCTCGGTGCTCTGCCCCGAGGCCCCGGCGAGGGGCATGGCGAGCACCTGCCCTTCGCGCGCCAGGAGAGCGTGGCCGGTGGAGGTGAAGCGCACCATGCTGGCACCGCGGAAGAGCGGTCGGCGTTTGCCAGTGGCGAGGTCGACCGCTTCGATCGTCGCCCCCTCGTAGTCGCCCGGCTGGCCGATGCGTCCGACGGTGAAGGCGACCTCCTTGCCGCCCGGCAGAACCGCCGGCCAGCGATGCGTGCGCTCGCCCTGGGCGAGGTCCAGGGTGGTCAGCGGAACCGGCGCTCCGCCGCCGGCGGGGATGCGGACCAGTCCGGAGGTCACGCTCGCCGGAAAGACGATCGAGCCGTCGGGGCACCAGGTGCCACCGCGGTCGAGGGCGGCGTCGGCGACATCGATCGGTTTGCCTCCTTCGACGGCGATCTTCCTGAGCTTGCCCGGCGAAAAGTAGGCGATCCATCGCCCGTCCGGCGAGAAGAACGGGCTGCTCGCGCCGTAGGTGTTCTCGATCTCGACGACTTTCGCGCTGTCCAGATGGCGCACGAAGAGATGCGTTTCGTCGCCCGGGCCGGCGACGAAGGCGAGGCGGCGCCCGTCGCGCGACAGCGCCGCCACACCGGTCTGCCCGTCGAGGCCGCGGTTGTCGAGCGGCAAGCCGAGGCCGACCGGGAGGCGCACGGCGAGGACGGTCGTGGGGCGCCCCGCAGCGCCTGCGGCAGAGCTTCCGGAGCGGCCCAGGACGATGGCCGTGGCGGCAAGCGCCAGGGCGACAGCAGCGATAGCCCAAGGCAGCGCGCGCAGCACCGGGCGCCGGGCGGCGGCGATGGCCGAGCCGGCCGGCGCCGACTCCGCGTCGGTGCGGCCGGCAAGAATCTGCTCGAGCGCGATGCGCGCCTCGCCGATGTCGCGCAGCCGGCGCTGCGGATCGCGTTCGAGGCAGCGCCGCAGAAGCCGTTCGACTCCGGTCGGAAGAGCCGCCGGAAGCGTCTTGAAGTCGATCTCCTGTTTGAGGACCTCGGCGATCGTCTCTGAAGCCGTCTCGCCGCCGAACAGCTGCTTGCCGGTCAACATTTCGAAGAGGACGACGCCGAACGCCCAGATGTCGGCCCGCTTGTCGACCGGCCTACCCTTCGCCTGCTCCGGCGCCATGTAGGCGGCGGTGCCGAGGATCATCCCGAGCTCGGTGCCGCGAACTGCGGTGAGCGTCGGCGAGTGCATCAGAGTGGGCGAGCGCGCGAGGTTGGCCGCGGAGGAGCCGGCGCCGGCAGCGTCCATCGCCTTGGCCAACCCGAAATCGAGGACCTTGGCCTTTCCTTCACTGGAAGCCTTGACGTTCTGGGGCTTCAAGTCCCGATGGACGATGCCCTTCTCGTGGGCCTCTTCCAGGGCTTGGGCGATCTGCAGCGCGAAAGAAAGGCTCTCCGTAAAGGAAAGAGGCCCCGATTCGAGGCGTTCTGCCAGGGTCGGTCCGTCCACGAGCTCCATGACGAGGGCATGGGTGGTGCCGCTGGTCTCGAGGCCGTAGATCTGCGCGATGTTGGGGTGATTGAGCTGGGCGAGGAGCTTCGCCTCGCGCTCGAACCGCGCCAGGCGCTCCTTGTCCTCGGTGAATCCAGCAGGAAGGACTTTGATCGCGACCTGGCGGTCGAGCTTGGTGTCGGTCGCCCGGTAGACCTCTCCCATACCGCCCTCGCCGAGCTTGCCGGTAATTTCGTAGGGGCCGAGGCGACTTCCCGCGCTTAAGGACATGGCCAACTCAATTCTTGTCTCCCGCTCCGGCGAGCCGCTTCACATCGGCGAACCACTCCGTGCGCAGCTCGAGGCTTCTCTGCGTCGCGGCGCCGGGGACCGGCTCGATCCCGAAGAAGACGCCGTCGCGACCCGCGGCGACCCGGTAGGCGGCGGGCCATTCGAACAGCCGCATCTCCGGGCCAATCCGGGGCGAACCGTCCGCGGCGGAAGAGACCGCGACGGAAAAGATCCCGGCACCCCGGCGAAAGTAGAGCTCCCGCCCATCCTTCGCCCAGAACGGATCGCGTCCGCCGGCGCCGGTGACCTGGGTCCGTTTTTCCGTGGAGAAAGTGAAGAGGTAGAGCTCGTAGCCTTCGCCCGCGTCCGACTCGAGGGCGACGAATCGTCCGTCGGGCGAAAGGGCGCTGGCGCTGAGCGAGCCGGGATCCTTCCAGACGACGCTGGCTTCGCCGTCAAGTGGGATGCGCTCGATCGTCGCGGATTGTCCCCAGCGAGTAAAGACCAGCTCGCGGCCGTCCGGCATCCAGCCGGCGACCGTGAGATCGGAGTCGCGCACCAGAAGTGCCTGCGGCGCCCCACGCCCGTCGCTTGGCTGAACGAACAAGGCGACCGCGCTCCCATCGGGAGCCGCAGCGACCCAGGCCAACCGGTCGCCGGTGGGAGACCACGCGACATTCATCGCGCCGCTCAACTCCACGCCGGCGACTTTGGTCCGCGTCCCGCGCTCGAGGTCGACCACCCAGCTGCCGCGATCTTCGCGTGCGAGGGCCACACGACCGCCGTCCGGTGCGACGGCGAAGGCGCGGTCGTAGAGATCGGATTCGATGGCCAGCGTCTCGAACACGCCGTGCTGCGAAGCGCGCACCACGCGCATCGGTTCGCTGCGACTATTGCGCAGGTAGCCGGTGGCGTAGACGAGCGTGCCGTCCGCGGCGACGGCGTAGGTCGCCGAGCGATTGCGCGCCCGGGCGACGTTGCCGAGCATCGCCACCGGCGCGCCGAGGACCCGCTTGCCTGCGGCGTCGAACGGCACGACGTCGAGAGTTCCGCCTTCACCGCCGAAGGCGAGATGGCCGGTCATCAGGTAGCGCGGCGACATACCATGCAGGCCGAGCCGGCTGAGGACGTTCGACTCGAGGTCGAGCACGGCCAGCTCGCCGGTCGGTCTCTCGTCCGTGGAGAAGGCGATGGATTTGCCACCCGGCAACAGCTCAGGCCAGAAGATCGCCACCTCGCGCCGCTCGCCGCGGTCGAGGACGCTCTCGACCGCAGGAGAAGGCTGGCCGCCGCTCGCCGGCACGGACGAGAGGGTTCCGTCAGTAGCCTCGACGAGGAAAATCGTCCCATCGTTCCGCCAGACGCCGCCGAAGTAGTCCTCGATCGGGGCGATCGTCTGCGTCAGCCCGGTTTCGAGCGACTGCTTGCGCAGCTCGCGCGGAATGCCTCCACCCAGGCCCGAGACGCCGACGGCGAAGGCGACCCACTTGCCGTCGGGGGAAAAGAACGGACCCTCGGCGGTCTCGCTGTCCGGCACCCGTTTCACCTCGTCGCCGTCGAGCCGCCTTAGGTACAGATGCTGAGGCCCACTTTCACCCCGGGCCAGAAAGGCAAGCGTCGAGCCGTCCGGGGAGAGGGCGATCTCCGGTGCGCCGACACCGTCGAGCTCGAGCCCGGCCGGGAGCGGAATCGTGGCGCGGATCGATCGCACGTTCTGGGCCGCCGGAGGAGGCGACAGGATGAACTTTCCGACCACGAGCCCGATCAAGACGGCTCCGACGATTACGCCAGCGAGGGCAAGCCGGCGGGTGGTGTTCGAGGCTGAAGGAGCCGCGCCCGTGCGGCTGTCGGCGCTACTTCCGCTTCCTCCCTCTCCGACTCCCGGCTCGCCCGCGAGCTCGCGCTCGATCAGCAGCCGCGCTTCCCCGATATCGCGCAGGCGTCGCCTCGGATCGCGCTCGAGACAGCGCCGCACCAACTCGCGCACGCGCGGCGACACCGCAGCCGGCAGACTATTGAGATCAATCTGCTTGCGCATCACCGCCGAAAGCGTGTCGACGACGCTCCCTTCGCTGAACAGACCCTCACCACTCAGCATCTCGTAGAGCACGACGCCGAAAGCCCAGATATCGGCCCGCTTGTCGACGGCGGCTCCGCGCGCCTGCTCGGGGGCCATGTAAGCCGCGGTGCCCAGAATCATCCCGAGCTGCGTACCGGCCGCAGTGAGCGTCGGGGAGTTCATCAGCGTCGGGGAGCGCGCCAGATCGGCCGCCTGGGCGGCGCCTCCCGCAGGATCCAATGCCTTGGCCAGCCCGAAATCGAGGACTTTGGTTCCTCCCTCAGTGGAGGCTTTTATGTTCTGGGGCTTGAGATCACGATGGACGATCCCCTTTTCGTGAGCCTCTTCGAGCGCGCGCGCAATCTCCAGCGCGGTCGAAAGGCTCTCGGCAATGGAAAAGGCTCCGGACTCGAGACGCTGGGCGAGTGTCGGACCCTCGACGAGCTCCATGACGAGCGCCCTGACGCCGCCGCTCTCCTCGAGCCCGAAGATCGAGGCGATGTTGGGGTGATGGAGCTGAGCGAGGAGCTGCGCTTCGCGCTCGAACCTGGCGAGACGCTCCCTGTCGGCGGTGAATGCGGCCGGCAGGACCTTGATCGCCACCTCGCGCTTGAGCCGGCCGTCAGTGGCTCGATAGACCTCCCCCATACCGCCCTCGCCCAGCTTGGCGGTGATCTCGTAGGGGCCGAGTCTGTTCCCGATCATCGGTCGGCGCACATCGTAGCCGGAAACCGGGTCGCGCGATCCATCTTTGCCGCGCTAGAGGAGAGGATTTCGTACCGTGAGGGCGCGAAAGCGGCCGAAGTCGCGGTCGGCGCTCCACAGTTCGCGGACTCCATGCGCGAGACAGAGGGCGGCGACGCGCGCGTCGTGTACCTGCGGTCCGCGGATCTTGCCTCCACTCAACAGTTCGCGCAGCACGGTCCAGTGGTCGTGCCCCTCCTGAAGCAGGACGACGGTCGGCGATTCCAGCCAGGCACTCACCTGGTCGATAGCCCTGGCGAGCGGTGTCGGCGGATCGTAGATCCGCGAGTGGGTGACGATGGCAAGAAACTCGTGCAGGCAGGGCCAGGGAATCGCCCAGGCGCCGCGCCCGGTGGCGAGCTCACGCACCCGCTCGGCCGCCGCCTGGTGCCAGGGGGAGTCCGCGCGGTGGGCGTAGACCAGCAGGTTGGTATCGAGCGCTATCACCCGCCGCGGCTGCCGTAGGCCAGGTCGCGCAGGTTCTCCCAGGAGGCGTTCTCGACTTCGGGCCGGAGGCCTCGTCCCTTGAAGCTCGCATCCCGCAACGCGAACGAACTCTTCCTGGAACGTTCGCGCAGCTCCTTTCTCAAGCCCGACTCGACCAGCGCCCGGACCGTCGTCGCGCGCTCGGCGGCGACGCGCCGAGCCTCCTCCAGCAGGGTGTCCGGGAGATCGATCGTCGTCTTCATATGGGTAGCAATATAGCAGGGTATGGCTGGCTATATCGGTCAGTGGTGCTGCGCCTCGGCGACTCCTTCGACCCGGGGAAATCGACTGCGCCGCGGCAAGAGCCTGCTGAGCTGCCCGGGCTAGGGTTCGAGACCCGTCAGGCCGTCGATCCGGATCAACTGGCCGCGCCGGTTGGCGAGACTGGCGAAGGTGACCGCCGAGCCGTCGCGGGCGACACCGAAGGTCTCAGCGCCGCCGGCAGCGTCGCCGGCGAGCACGATCTGGACTGGACCGAGCCGGCCGCTGTCGGCGTCGAACGGGTAGCGGCGAATGTCCTTGCCCTGCGCGCTGGTGCCGATCGCCCAGAGATACGTTCTGCCGGCTTCGACCGACCAGCGGAAGCGAAAGGCTTCGCCGAGGTCGCCGTCGAGCAGCGCGCCGTCGGCGACGCGGAGAAGGCGCTGCTGGCCCGCGCTCTGCATCGCGACGTAGCGGCCGTCCGGGCTGATCTCGGGAGTCAGGAGGGAGCCGCCGGCAGCGACGAGAGCGGCTTCGGACCCGTCGGGACGGATCTTCCAGATGCCGTCCTTGTCGGCGCCGGCCTCCTGCAATCCGAAGACGATCCAGGCGCCGTCGGCGCTCATGGTCGGGTTCTGGGCGTTCTCGAGGTCGGTCACCTGACGCGGCGAGCTGCCGTCGGCTTCGGCGATCCAGATCTGGAATCTCCCGCTGCGGTTCGAGCTGAAGAGCAGCCGTTGGCCGTCCGGACTCAACGCCGGATCCCAGTCGTCGGCCTCGTGGTCCGTCAAGCGGCGCAGCTCGCCGGTCGTGCGGTCTCGCCGCCAGACGTCGAGATTGCCGCTGCGGTTGGAGGTGAAGAGCAACCACTTCCCATCCGGCGAGTAGACCGGCTGGCGATCGCGGTACGGTCCCTCGGTCGCGAGCTCCGGGGCGCTCCACGGACCCGCCACGCCGCGCCGGGCCTCGAGCAGGTTCTGATCGGTCGAGCCGGCGCCGACGATCAGCGAGTTCTTCCCCGCGACGTCGAGACCCCAGCCGCCGCTGGCCAGCGGCAGGAGGCTGCTGAACTGCCGGCTGGCGAGATCGAAGAGCACAATGCGCCCCGACGACGAGATCAGAGCGCCGCTGTCGAGCACCAGCAAGGCGAGCTGCCGCGCCGAGATCCAGGCGATGCCTTGAATCTTGATGCCGCGCCGGCTGAGCGGCGAGAGCGAGACCTCGTCGAGCTTGCCCGTCCCCGGGTCGAAGAGTCCGAGCCGTTCGGCGACCCCGGTCTGCGGCGAGCTCAGCACCAGGGCGATCCGCTTGCTGTCGGGCGACCAGCGCGGCTCGTGGAGTTGTCCGCCGTCGGCATGGAGGAGCTCGCGTTCCGCTCCGCCCTCGAGGTCGGCCGAGACGAGCGTGCGCCCATCTCCCTGGCCGGCAACCCGGGTGCGGCGCAGAAAGACGACGCTCTTGCCGTCCGGGGCCCAGTCGCCCTCATCGGCGGCACGCGCCACCAGGCGCTCTTCGCGAGTCGCGAGCGAGATGCGGAAGAGATCGGACTCCTCCCCCTCGCCGGCGGAGAAGAGGACGCTCGTGCCGTCGGGAGAGAACGCGGGCAGGTGGGAGCGGTGCGGCACGAGCAGGCTCTCGGATCCGCTGGTCAGGTCCTTGATCCAGATCTTCTCGACGCCGTCGCGCCGCGAGCCGAAGGCGAGCGTGCGGCCATCGGGAGAGACCGAGGGGTCGGTCGAGAGACCCGCCGCCACCAGTGTCCGGAGCGATGCCCCGCCGGCGCTGGGACTCGCGAGGGGAGCCGAGGAGCGCGAGGCCGAGAGCGTCGCGAGCGTCCCGATCACCACACCGGCGACGGCGCCGCCGAGCCATGGGAGAGCTCGGCGCCAGAGCGGCGGCGAGCTCAGCGGCAGCGCTGCGCCTGCAGGCGGCAGCTCGTCGGCTCGCCCGGCGAGCACGTCCTCGATCACGAGGCGCGCGTCGGCGATGTCGTGCAGGCGGTTCTTCGGATTGCGCTCGAGGCAGCGGCGCAGGAGGCTGCGGATCGCCGGCGGTGTCGCGCCCGGCAACAGCTTCCAGTCGAGCTCCTGCCGCAGCACGGCGGCGAGCGTGTCCGAAACCGTCGCGCCCTCGAAGAGGCGCTTTCCGGTCAGCATCTCGAAGAAAACCACGCCGAAGGCCCAGATGTCCGCTCGCTTGTCGACCATCGCACCGCGCGCCTGCTCCGGCGCCATGTAGGCCGCGGTGCCGAGGATCACGCCCAACTGCGTGCCGTGAACGGCCGTCAAGGTGGGGGAGTTCATCAGCGTCGGCGAGCGCGCCAGAGCGGCGGCAGAGGCGGCGCTCGCGCTCGCGTCCATCGCCTTGGCCAACCCGAAATCGAGGACCTTGGCTCTCCCTTCACTGGTGGCTTTTACGTTCTGGGGCTTGAGGTCGCGGTGGACGATCCCCTTGTCGTGGGCCTCCTC
>JAYTAM010000068.1:0-4590 GCA_043737505.1 Thermoanaerobaculia bacterium | reverse complement strand
GGAACGCCTCCGGCGGCTCGGGCGGCGTCGTTCCGGGAACGCTCCTCCACTCCGGCGAGTTCACCCACGGGGCAGTCGATCTCTCCGTGCGCGGGCGTGCGCTCGGCTTTGCGCTCGCCCGCAGCTATCGCAATCAGACGATCGGCTCGGGCCCGCTCGGCCCGGGCTGGGACTTCGGCTACCGCCTGCGCCTGCGGGCGCTCCCCGACCGCAGTGTCGAGCTCTACGACGGCGGCGGCCGGCGGGTGACCTTCGCGCGCCAGAGCGACGACAGTCTGCGCTCACCGGCGGGGCTCTTCGCCGAGCTCTTCGAGACGCCGGAGGGTTACCTGCTGGTCGATCCGGCGCACAGCACGGTGCGCTTCGACCTCTGGGGGCGACTGGTCTCGATCGCCGACGCCGTGCGCGATCGCGACACCGCCGGCAACGAGGTGCGCTTCGAATACGACCGCTCCTCGCGCCTCGCGCAGGTCGTCGACGAGCTCGGCCGCGCCTACGACTTTTTCTACGACGGGGCCGGGCGGCTCACCACGGTCACCGACTTCGACGACCGGACGGTCGCCTATGAGTACGACGACGAAGGGCGGCTCTCCCGCGTGACCTCGCCGGAGATCACCCTCGGGGAGTCCGTCTTCCCCGGTGGCCTCTCGACGACCTACGAGTACGACGAAACGGCGGCCGGAGAGGGGCTCGCCGCGGCGCTCACGACGCGCGACAACCTCGTGGCCGTCGAAGACGCCCGCAGCGAGAGGCCGTTCGAGATCACCTACACCGACGCCGACGGCGACGGCCGCGCCGAAGAGGCGACCGCGGAGAGCTGGGGTGGCCATCCGCTGACGATCGCCTACGACTTCGCCGGGCACGCGGCGACGGTCACCGACCGGCGCGGAAATCCCTGGCAGTACCAGCACAACCCTTCCGGGCAGCTCCTCCGCTTCGAGGATCCGGCCGGCGCGGCGACGACGTACACCGTCGACGGCGAAGGGCTGGTGACGAAAGTGACCACTCCGCTCGGCCGGGTGACCGACCTCGTCTACGACACCGCCGGTGACCGCCGGGCGCGAGGCAACGTCCTCACCGTCGCGGTCACCGCCGATAGCCGCGGCGACAACGGCTCGGCGCATACGCTGCGGACATCGTACGAGTACGAGAGCTACTCGAACCAGCCGACCCTCATCACCGATCCGCGCGGCGCGGCGACGAAAATCGTCCGCAACGGCGTCGGCCTTCCGACGGAGGTGACCGAGGCGTTCGGCGCCCCCGAGGCGGGCACCTCGACCAGCGCCTACAACGCCTTCGGCCAACCGACGCGGGCCACCAACCCGAACAGCCACGTCACGACCTACGACTACTTTGCGACCGGACCGCAGAAGGGCTATCTGCAGAAGCAGACTGTCGACCCCGAAGGTCTCGCCCTGGTGACCGCCTTCGACGTCGACGCGCGCGGCAACGTCACCGCCGTGACCGACGCGCGGGGTGTGCGCCACGAGTCGGTCTACAACGAAGTCGACTGGCTGGTCGAGTCCACCCAGGCCGCAAGCGGCGCCGACGCCGCCCACGATCCCGAAGGCCTCGCCCCGGCGCTCGGCTACAAGACCGTCTACCTCTACGATGAAGTCGGGAACCCGATCGAAGAGCGCCTGCCCGCCGGCGACGACGGAACGAGCTTCACCCGTGTGCAGCGGGAGTACGGAGTGCTGGGGGAGTTGCTCGAGGAGCGGCGGGAGGTGACAGCGGGTGCCGGCGACTGGATCGCCACCGGCCGAATCTACGACGAGAATTTCAACCTGACGTCGTCGACCGGACCGGAGGGCGAGCGCACCGAGCAGACGTTCGACGAGCGCAACCTCCTCGCTACCGTCACGCGCGCCACCGGAACGCCCGACGCCGCGACCGAGAGCTACACCTACGACAGCGAAGGCAGTCGCACGCTCTTCACCGACGCGGGCGGCCACTCCCGCCTCACCGCCTTCGACGGTTTCGGGCGCGTGAAGAGCGCCACCGACGCGCTCGGCAACAGCAGTGGTATGACCTATGACAACGGCTCGAACGTCGTCGAGTCGCGGCGCTTCGACAGCGGCGGTACCCTGCTCGCCGCCGGCGGCTCGACCTTCGACCTGCGCGGGCGTCCGAAGGGCTCGACCTCGCGACTCTGGCGCGGCAACGACGCCGCCGATGACCGGATCCTCTCTTCGTCGACGAGCTACGACCCCGCCGGCAATGCGATCTCGACGACCGATACCCTGGGGCGGATCTCGCATCAGAGCTCCGACCGCGCCGAGCGCCGCGCCAGCGCGACGGACGCCGCCGGAAATCGCACGGACTGGTCGCTCGACGCCGCCGGAAACGCACGCGCCGTGACGATAGTCGAGCAGGTCGCCGGTGAAGGGCCGATCTCGACGACCGTCGCTGCCGGCTACGACGCGCTGGGTCGCCCGATCGCCACGACGGACCCCCTCGGCAACCGTGCGACAACCACCTACGACGCCCGCGGCAACGTGCGCCTCGCGATCGATCCGGAAGGGCACTTCACCGAGTCGACCTACGATGGCCTCGACCGGCTGACGCGGACCGAGCGCCCCGAGGGGATCTCGGTCGACTACGGCTACGACCGGAGCTCCCGGCTCACCACCTACCGCGATGGCCTCGGGCAGACGACGAGTTGGACTTATGACGCCCACGGGCGGAAGCGCTCGGCCACCTATCCCGATGCCACGCAAGAGAACGTGACCTACGACCCCGCGGGAAATCCGACCCTGCTGGTCGATGCCAACGGCACCAGCGTCACGCAGAGCTTCGACGCGGCGAACCGCCTCACCCTCCGAACGATCGTGCGCGGCGACGGCGTGGAAGGGCCGACGGCCGAGACCTTCGCCTACGACGGGCTCTCGCGCCTGACGCAGGTGCAGGCGGGCAGCCACGTGACGAGCCACACCTACGACTCGCTGTCGCGCCGACTCAGCGAGACGACCGGCGGAAGAACGATCTCGTTCCAGCACGATGACGCCGGCAACCCCACTCAACAGACCTATCCTTCGGGCAAGAGCCTTTCCCTGTCGTTCGACGCCTTGAACCGGATGGAAACGATCTCCTCGAACGGCCACGCCGACGCCTCCTACGGCTTCCGTGGCAGCGACCTCGTCGCCGCGAAGTCGCTCGGAAACGGGCTCGCGGGCGGAGTCTCCTACGACCCGGCTCGCCGACCGACGCGCTCGACCCTCGGCGGCGCCAACTTCGAACCGTTCACCGAGCTGCTTTCCTGGAGCCCAAGAAATCTGAAGACGGCAATCCAGCGGGTCGACCTCAACGATGCCGGCTACGTCGTCGCCTACGACGATGCCGGGCGACTGATCGAGGCGGCGAAGACCGCGAATCCCGTGGCCCTCGCGCCGAACAACTCCACTCCGGCGGAGGCAACGGTCGCCGCGCTCCCCGACTCCTTCGGCTTCACTTACGACCAGGCCGAGAATCTTCTCGAGCAGCGGCCGGAGCGCTACGAGATCGAGAAAGCTCAGGCGAGTCCTTCGGACGGCTCGGGGCGGAACCGGCCCGGCTCGTTCGCCGGCCAGCCGCTCGCCTGGGACGCGAACGGCAATCTGCTCCGCAAGGGGACGGATCGTTTCGCCTGGGACTATCGCAACCGCCTGACGCGGGTGACTCGCGACGGCGTGGGCGAGGTCGCGCGCTACGAGTACGACGCCTTCAACCGGCTGGCGAAACGCCTCGTCGGCGGCGAGACGCAGGAGTGGGTCTGGTCGGGCTGGCAGCTGGTCGAGCGCTATCGCAACGGCGCGCTCGCGATGCGGCGGGTCTACGGCCAGGGGCTCGACGAGGTGGTGCGGCAGGAGGCCGACAGCGATGGCGACGGCGTGCTCGAGTCGGTGACGATCCCGGTCTACGACTCGATCGGCAACGCGGTGGCGATCACCGACGCGAGCGGCCAAGCCGTCGAGCGCTACGAGTACGCGCCGTACGGCCCGCGCACGATCCGCGTCGACCTGACGCCGCCGGCCGTCGAGCAGCTGCGCGAAGCGGACGGCCGGCTACTGCTCGAGTTCTCGGAGGAGATCCTGCTGCTGCGAGTCGAAGAGGCGATCGCGAGCGGCGGCCTGACGCTCCACGACACGACCGACGACGAGCCGGTGACCATCATCGCCAGCCAGCCGGTGCGCGACGGCAAGCAGAAGGGGCGCCGTCTGCTACTCACCCCCGACCCCGGGAGCCCACCGGAGGCGAATCATGGGATGCTCCTCCACATCGAGCCCGGCGCGATGGTGGACCTCTTCGAGAACCGACCCGAGACGGCCTACGAGAAGGCGTTCGTCTGGCTCGCGGCCGACCACGCGGTCGAAGACACCTCGCCGCCGCGCGTCGACCTCCTCCTGACGAAAGACGGCGAGCTCGCCGTCGGCTTCAGCGAAGAGATCGACCCGGTCGTCGCCAGCGCCACGATCCTCCTCGACGGCACGACGAGAACCTGGGTCGCCCTCCCCGACGGCTACACCCTCAAACCGCAGGCCGCGATCAGCGCCACCACCCACACCCTGCAGATCGGCCCCGCGCTCATCGACAAAGCCGGCAACTCAATGG
>JAYTAM010000067.1:0-23877 GCA_043737505.1 Thermoanaerobaculia bacterium | reverse complement strand
GGAAGTTGGGCGCACCGATGATCAGGATGGGGGCCATGGAGCTCCAGGCGAGAACGTTGTGCGACAGCTCGCCGGTGAGGAGCGGCGAGTACGGGTCGGAGAGGTAGGCGGCGTGGGTTCCGCCGCTAAGGAAGTTCCGCTGGGCGACGAGCTCGAGCGTGCCGCCGGTTTCGTCCTTCGTAACCACCAGGGCGGAGCCATAGGAAGTGGTCACGCGATTGCCGATGACTTCTGCGCGGAGGTTGCGCGGCTTGGAAATGACCGCAGGATCGCGATCGGCGAAGCTGATGCCGAACGGCGAAACGATCTGGTTCCAGCTGACGATCATCTCGGCCTTCTCCAGACCGTTCGTCGCCAGCACGCCGCCGTTCGTGCAGTCGAGGCGGTTGCCGGCGACGATCGTCTGCGCCGGGGCGCCCAAGCTCGCCAGACCCATCAGATTCACGCACAGGTCGGGGCCGTGCACCGAGTTGTTCTCGATCGAGATCCAGAGCGGCGGCTGGTTCGATTCGAAGCTGTCGATGACATGGATGCCGTACGCCTGCCCGCTGGCGAGGAGGACGTTCTCGGCGACTTTCGCCGACGTCATGCCCTGCCCGGGAACGATCGCCACCCAGCCGTGGATCACCAGGCCGTGCACGATCCCGCCCGTGCCGGTGATGCGGACGTCCGAGAGGATGGGGAGGAAACCGGCGGCGGCGGTGAGCGCGACCTGGCGCTCGACGTAGAGGGTGGCCGGGATCGGATCGTTCGTCGCCAGCTCGACCGTCGCGCCGTCCGGCACGCCGGCGAGGCAGTCCTGGGGGGCGGGCGTGTCGCAAGGCGGCGCGCCGGGCCAGGTGTAAACCGGTCCGGCGGCGACCGCCGGATGGGGGGCGGCGGCGCTCAGGACGAAGAGAGCGAAGAAGCTGGCGACGGCGAGAGCGGGACGGGCGGCGAAGGTGCGGGGCATCGAGATCTCCTTGTTTGACCCACTACGCGGAGGGCCCGCCTCCGCGGGCCATAGGGGAATTGGGGACTGTCCCTATTTATCCCCTATTTATCCCCTATTTATCCCCGACGCGCCCTCCCGCCGCGACGATGCGAATCGCCTCGGCGAGCACGGCCGGGGTGACGTCCTTCGTCAAGCTGCTGCCTCTCCGGGAACGGTTTCCGGAGAGGTTTTTTCTGTGCGCGAAGCGGCCCCCTCGCCGACTGAAACCACGAAGCATCCAAGAAGACAGGAGGCCGATCGCCGATCGGCTCGGAGGAGGCTTGGGGAGGTGCCATGCATCTGGCGGAGATCTGGCGGTATCCGGTGAAGTCGATGGCGGGGGAGTCGCTCGAGGAGGCGGAGCTGACGCGGTCGGGGGTCGAGGGGGACCGGCTCGTCCAGGTGCGTCTGGACGGTCGGGTCGTCACGGCGCGCAGCCGGCCGCGGCTCCTCGGACACCGGGCGCGACTCGGCGCCGGCGGCGCGGTTCTGGTCGACGGGCGGCCGTGGGGCGATCCGGCGGTGGCGGCGGACGTCGAGCGCGCTGCCGGGGCCGGGGCGCAGCTGGTGCGCGCGGAGGTCGCCGAAGCGCGCTTCGACATCCTGCCGCTCCTCGTCATGACCGAGGGTGCCATCGCGGTGATTTCGGAAGCTTCGCTCGCCGCCGGCTCGGTCGCCACCGACCGCCGCCGGTTCCGGCCGAACCTGCTCATCGCCGGCGTGCCCGGGCTCGCCGAACGCGGCTGGGAGGGGCGTCGGCTACGGATCGGGGCTCCGGGAAGCGCGAGCCAGGTCGTCGTGGCGCTGGCCGACCTGCGCGGGCGCTGCGTCATGACGACCTTCGATCCCGACACCCTGCTGCAGGAGCCGCGCGTCCTGCGTACCGTCGTGGAAGAGACCGGCGGCGTTCTCGGGCTGAACGCCGAAGTCGTGCGGGGCGGGCGCGTCCGGGTCGGCGATCCGGTCGAGTTGCTTCCCGGCTGAGGGCTCTGGAAAGCCGCGGGCTCGGTCGCCGTTCACGGCGCCGAGCCGCTCCAGTTCTGAATCCAGGCGGATTCGAAGCCGTCCGCGAAGAGCGAGCCGTGGAGGACGATCTCCAGCCCTAAGTCGGAGCCGATACCGGCGATGTCGAAATAGGGCGCGCCGATGACGAGGTCGGCGTGCGAATCGCCGTCGAAGTCGCCGGCAGCGACGGCGCGGCCGAAGTCCTGGTGCGATTGCTCCCCGCCCAGGATGCCCTCGCGCCCAGGGAGGAAAGTGCGTTGACGAGTGCCCACGCCCTGGCCGGCCTGGCCCATCAGGATCGACACCGAACCGATGTTCGTGCCGTCCGTGTCCTCGAGGGGCGTCCCTACGGCGACGTCGTCGCGGCCGTCGTGGTCGAAGTCGCCGACAGCGAGAGCCCAGCCGTATTTGTCGCCGGCATCGCTGCCCTCCGGGTCGCTCGAAATCAAGCTCCGGGAGAGGTCGAACCCGGACGGCGCGCCGAAGGCGAACACGACGAGACCGGCGTCGGGGATCTCGTTGGCCGCGCCCACGTCCTGCTCCGGATCGCCGATCACCAGGTCGTCGTGGCCGTCGCCATCGAAGTCCCCCGCGGCGAGCGACGTGCCGAGGCGGGCGCCGGCCTCCGGCGCGATGCCGAGGGCGCCGGGGGCCCAGAAGACGCTGTTGACGAAGATCAGGCCGAACTCGCTGCCCAAAATGACGTAGACCGAGCCGTTATCGCCCTCGCGGGAAACGCCGATGCCCAAGTCGTCGTAACCGTTGGCGTCGAAGTCCCCGGCAGCCACTGCATCGCCGAAGCGCTCGCCGTTCGCCGCGTCGCCGAAGATGCCGACGGAGTCCTCGGAAATGAGATAGCCCTCGAGTGGCACCAGGCCGCCCGAGCCGCCGTGCGCCACGAAGACCGCGCCACCGTCGGCGGCGCCTTGGACTGTGCCGGAGCAGCCGCGCGGTGCGCCGATCGCGAGGTCGTCGAAGGCGTCGCCGTCGAAGTTGCCGGCGGCGAGGGCATAGCCGAACTCGTCGGGCGCGGCGGGGCAGCTCGTGGGCGGAAACTCCCAGCCGGCGGAGTAGCGATGGACCCAGTCGGCATTCTGGACGAGGAGGCCGTCGGCGGTGCCGTAATGAACCTCGACCGCGCCGATCGGGGCGTTACCGAAGTCGGGATGACGCTCGGCCGGAATCCCCACCGCGAGGTCGTCGAAGCCGTCGCCGTTGAAGTCGCCGGAGGCGAGGGCGTGGCCGAACTTCTCCGACGCCATCGCCGGAGTCGGACTGCCGACGAAACCCTGGAAGAGGACGGTGCTCGCGGCCGAGCCTGCGAGGCCCCGTCCAGGCACTCCATAGCGGACGACGACGATGCCGCAGTCGGTGCAGCCGCTGCCGGCGATCCCCTCGTCGAAGGGGATGCCGGAGGCGAGGTCGTCGGCACCGTCGCCGTTGAAGTCGCCCGCCGCGACGGCCCAGGCGAAGCGGTCGCCGGTCTCGGGCTCGAAAAACAGCAGGTCCTCGTTGTCGAACCGTTGGCCGCGAACGGCCGAGAGGCCGACGGGGGAGAACTGAGCGAAGCCGGCGGAGATCGAGGTGATCCCGGCGAGGATGGCGAAGGCCGCTGGCACGATGCGACGGAAGAGGGCGGA
Source organism: Thermoanaerobaculia bacterium (assembly GCA_043737505.1). GTDB lineage: Bacteria > Acidobacteriota > Thermoanaerobaculia > Multivoradales > JAGPDF01 > JAGPDF01. Next base: position 20,259 of record JAYTAM010000067.1, on the reverse strand, counting down.
GGTGCAGGTTGGGGAGCTCATGACAGGTACGCGCCGAAAGTCGACGACACTGCTCATGCTCGCCAGAGCTGCGAAGTACTGGCCCATTGAACATTGTGCCTGCTTTCGTCCGCTCGAAGTGCGAATCTGCAGCAGATTCCCGAGCTGGCACACTCGGTGCAATGCCTCCTCTTCGGCCCCTAGAACCCGGGCACCCGTGCAGGAGCGAGGTAGAAGATGGAGAAGATGTTCACTCTCACCACGCCCGCGCCGGAGCTCATCCTCCGGTCGTTCCTGGTTTACTGCGCGTTCCTGCTGCTGGTGCGCCTGTCGGGGAAGCGGACGGTGGGGGAGTTCACGCCCTTCGACCTGATCGTCGTTCTCCTCCTGGCGGAGAGTGCCCAGGGCGCCCTCCTGGGAGGCGACGAGTCCGTCCTCGGCACCATCATCGTCGCGGCGACGCTCCTCGGCTTGAACTATCTCGTGGCTTTCGGCACGGCGCGCAACGAGCGGTTTTGCGCGCTGATCGAGGGCACGTCCGTCACTCTTGCCAAGGACGGCAAGCTGCTGCATGCAGCTCTTCGGGCGAATCACGTGCCTCCGAGCGACGTCCACGAAGCCGCGCGCGCGGCGAGCATCGAGTCGCTCGAAGACGTAAAGCTCGCGACGTTGGAAACCAGCGGCGAGATCACCATCGTCCCCAACCGAAAGCGTTAGGCCCCCGCCATCGCGATAGTCTCCACGCCTCATCATGCCGCGGGTCGTCGAGGCACCTTCGATCGTTCGCCTGCTCGAGCGCGAGCCGGAGCTTTTGCCTGCTGTACAGAGCCTGCTCGAGCGGGGTGCGGCGCTGCGAGACGCTCGGCGACGGGCTTACGTCGAAGCGGCACCGTCGTGGGCGGCCGGAGACGCGGTACGGGCCAGTATGGACGAGCTCGCCGCGGCGGTCGCGGCTCTGGAGAAGATGGCGGAGCGCGGCTCGCTCTCCTCCGGGGGCGAGAGAGCGATCGAGCGTCTCCACCGGGCGGTGGCGGCGGCCCGGGCGACGCGCCATGCGTTCTCTCCACGGCGCGTTTTTCGTTCGACCGAGGCGCGTAGCGCTCTCTCCCAGGCGCAGTCGCTGTTCGTGCGCGCCTGGGGATCGCTCGAGAAGGAGGCCGCCGGCCGGTCGCTTCGCGTGCTGCCGTGGCGTCTCGAGCTCTGTTCGCACCTCGATCCGGAGGCGCCGTTCGACGAGCTCGAGATCTCGGGGCATGAGCTCCCTGCTACGCCCGCCGCGAAGCGCCCGTGGGGCGAGCGCTGCCTGCTCTCGGGCGAGCCGTTCCTGGTCGACCGCACGCGCGATCCGCTGATTCGTTTCCGCTCGCTCGAAGCGGCCCATCACGTGCTTTCGCCCGCCTGCCACCAACTGGTGGTACGGCTGCGCACGGCGCTCGCCCTGATTCCGGACGAGGCTCCGCGATCTGCGGCGCTCGATGCCCTGCGGAGCTCGTTCGGATTCCTGTTCGAAGAGTACCTGGCCGAGCCCTGTCACCCGACCTTCGCCCGCCTCGGACTGCTCGACTTTCCGTCGCTCGCCGTCGGGCTCAACAACCTGCTCGTCGCCTGGGCACACCGGCCGCTGTTCGGCATCCTGAAGGGCGCGGGAAGCGCGCCCTACGCATGGCGGAGCTACGGCGAGGTGCGTCGCGACGCCTTCGCTCTGGCGCGCGCCTGGGAGGGTCTCGGGGTGCCGCCGGACTCGACGATCGGCATCCTGGTCGACGAGAACGCGCCGGAGTTCTATCTCGCCGAGCTCGCTGCGGTGCTCTCGCATCGCGCGTCGGTGGGGCTGCCGGCCGGTCTCTCGGCCCAGGCGCTCGGCGGAATCGCCGGCCGCGCCGGGCTCGGGGTGGTCGTCGCCGACCGCCGCGGTCTCGAGCTTCTGCGCGCTCCGGGGTTCGCATCGGCGCGCGGCGCTCTCGCCGCGACCGCCGGGATCATCGGCTTCGGCGAGTCGCTGCCCGAGCTGCTGCGCGACGAGCGCTCACTCGCGCCGTTGCTGGAGGCGAAGGAGAGCCTCTCATCCTGGCGCGCCGCCTCCGGACTGACGCTGGATACCGGAGTTCTGCGCGACGATACGGCGGGCCATGCTCGGGCGCGCGCGCTCGGCATTGCCGAGGATGGGGCCGAAGATCTGTTCACGATCCTCTTCACCTCGGGCAGCACCGGCGAGCCGAAAGGAACGCTCGCGACGCGCCGCCGGTGGGCGGAGGAGATGTGCGTCGAGGTCGACCTCTGGCCCTACGTCGGAGCCTCGTTTCAGCCGTCGGCGATCGCCGGCGACCGCGGTTCCGTCTGGCGCGCGCTGACCAACGGCGGCCGGGTCGGCTTCGCGCGCCGCGGCGCCGAGCTGTTCCACGACCTGCGACGGATTCGCCCGACGCTGTTCGACGTTCCGCCGGTGATCTGGAACACGCTCTACGGCGAGTACCGGCGGGCGATCTCCCGGGCCGATCTCGACACTGCGGAGGTCGCCGCGATCCGGCGCCAGTTCCGCGAGTCGCTCGGTGGCCGCATCGCCTTCATGGCGACCGGCGGCGCGCCGAGCGATGAGGGCGTGCGGCGCACGATGGAGACGCTGTTCGGCATTCCGATGTCCGAGGGTTACGGCACCACCGAGACCGGCTTCATCGCCCGCAACGGCCTCCTTCTGCCGGGCATCGAGTATCGGCTCATCGACCGGCCCGAGCTCGGCTTCACCGCCGCCGACCGGCCGCTGCCGCGAGGGGAGCTCGCGGTGCGCACGGCGCGCTCGACGGCTCGGTATCTCGATGCCGCGCCCGGATCGAGCTCCGAGTTCACCGCCGACGGCCTCTTTCTCACCGGCGATCTCGTCGAGCTCGGGCCCGGGCGCCGGGTCCACGTCGTCGGGCGATCGAAGCTCACCTTCAAGCTTGCCGGAGCGGAGCTGGTCTCGCCCGAAGAGCTCGAGCGCGTCTACTCGCAGAGCGAGGCGATCGAGCAGATCTGGATTACCGCCGCGCCGGACGCTGCGCGGGTCGTGGCGGTGGTGGTGCCGCGCCGCGACGGGATCGACGAGCGCGAGCTCGTACAGGAGCTGCTGCGCGTCGCCACCGCAGCAGCGCTCCGCCCGCACGAGCGGTTGGCGGGAGTGGTGATCGCGCGGCGCGAAGGAGGCGCCTCCCCCTGGACGGTGGAGAACGGGCTTCTCACGCCCTCGTTCAAGATCCATCGCCGCGCGCTCGCCGAGCGCTACCGCGAGGCGATCGCCGGAGCGATCGGCGCGATCGGCGCCAGCGGCGCCAGCGCGGCCAGCGCCGGCGTGCCGGATCTCGAATCGAGTGCCGATGTCGAAGCCGGCGCGAGCTCTGCGGCGAAAGCTCTCACAAGGAACGAAGGGGCAGCCGCCGAGAGCCTTCGCGCCATCGCCGCCGTGGCTGCCATCGCTGCCATCACCGCCATCGTCGCAGCGGTCTTGCGGCGGCCGCGCGAGGAGATCGACCTCGAGCGCTCGTTCGCGGAGCAGGGGGGCGACTCGCTCGCCACGCTCGAGTTCGCGATGCGGATCGAGGAGGTCTTCGGCGGCAAGGAGCAGCTCGACCAGGCCGTTCAAGCCGCATCCGAATCGATCGCGCGGCGGCCACTCCGCGAGCTCGCGGCTGGACTCGGACCGGCGCGCACCCGGAAGAGCGGGCCATCTGTTGTTCCCTTGTCCGAGCCTTTGCTTTCCAAGGAGTCGGAAACCGCCCCGGCGAAGGGGGCCTCGGAAGGCGAGCTCGAGCTGGCCAATCGCGACGCCGTCGACGTGCCGGGGATCGACCCCGACCTCGCGCGGGCGACCTCGCGCGACGTCCTGCTCACTGGCGCCAACGGATTCCTCGGGGTGCATCTTCTGGCCCGCCTGCAGCAGACTCTTCCGGAAGGCGCGCGCATCTTCGCCCTGGTCCGGGGAGAGAACGACCTTGCGGCCTGCGCGAGGCTGCGGACGGCCGCTGTCGCCGCCGGCCTGCCGGAGCCCCACCTCACCGCCGATCCGCGCGAGCGGTCGGCCAGGGTGGTGGGAATCGCCGGCCGCCTCGATGCGAAGTACTTCGGCCTCGACGTTGCGCGCTGGGAGGAGCTGGCCCGCGAAGTGGGGGTCATCGTTCATGTGGCGGCGAGCGTCACCGGCGCGAGCGGCTACGGCGCGCTGCGCGCGACGAACGTCGTCGGCACCCGCCGGGCGCTGGAGCTCGCCACCACGCGGACGCTCAAGACGTTTCACCTCGTCTCCTCGTTGAACGTCTCCCTTCTGGTCGCCGGACCAGGGCGCGGGATCGCCTCCGAAACGACGCCGTTGCCGGAGCGCCTGTCGCGCGAGCAGTTCGACGTCAACACCGGCTATGCGATCACCAAGTGGGTCGGTGAGCGGATGGTTCAGGAGCTAGTGAAGCGGATGGGTGGGAGTGGTGGCCGGTTTCGCGCTTCGATCAGCCGGCCGGCGCTGCTCTCCTGGTCCCGAGCGACCGGCTACGCCAACGATCACGACTGGCTGACGCGGGTACTCTCCTCCTGCCTGACGACGCGGTCGATTCCCGGCGCGGCGGAGGCCGGGGTGCCGGGCTGGATCCCCGAGACCGATACGTCGGCTCGCGGCCTCGATCTCGTGCCGGTCGATTTCGCCGCCGAGGCGATCGAACGCCTGGCGGAATGGACCCGCGACAGGTCGGAGATGGGAACGAGCGACCGGAGCGAGGCGCCCGTGTTCCACGTCTCGAATCTTGCCCCCGGCGAGCGCGGACTGGTCACCTTGCCGCGGTTGCTCGATCTGCTCCTGTTCGCGGAGATGGAGGTCCGGGCGGAACCCGGCGATCGTCGGCTGGGGCCGCTACCGCTGGCTGAGGAGCCGCTCCAGGTCGTCACGCCGGCCGAATGGCGCTCCCGGGTCGAGTCGACGGGCGCCGCGGCGCTGGCGATTCTGGGCCAGTTGCGGCAATCGATTCCCTCGCTGCCGCGGACGCCCGCCGCTCGCTTCCGCGCGGCGGTGGAAGAGATGGGGGAGCCGCTGTCGGACTCCGGGATCGACGTCGCCACCCTCGCCGCCTTCGTCCGGTTCGTCCGCTTCGGCCGCTTCAGCCGCGTCAGCGGCTTCAGCCAGGAGCCCGAGAACCGAGCCCCCGATACGGGTACACGATAGAATCGAGCGCGAGCCCAGGAGGACGCCGACGACCATGGCGAAAAGCGACAAATCGATCGAACCGGCAGTACTGGAAGAGTTGAATCGGCTGGGGGCCGATCGCGACCCGATCGTGAGGTGGCTGGAGGGCCTCGAGGCCAGCCGCGAGAGCGTGTCGGAGGTGGTCTATCGGCGCGTTCGGGAGGATTACACGAACCGGATCGCCGATCTCGATCGCCTCGCCAGTGGCTTGCGGATCGAAGCGACGCGTACGATTGCAGCCCTCGCAGAACAGCTCGCCGAGCTCGAAACCGAGAAGCGGAGCGTCGAAGTCGATCTGAAGGAGGTCGAGCTGCGGCACTGGCTGGAGGAGTACTCGGAAGCCGAGTTCAAGGAGCGCGCGCAGGCGCCGCGCGAGAGGATTACCGAGCTCGGGCTCGAGCTCGAGAAGCTCCGTGCTACGCGCGAGCTCTGGCTCGCCGCCCGCGGCGAAGAGGTCGCCGGAGCCAAGGCGTCGGGGACCCCCGAGCCGGCGAAGGCGCCCCAGCCCGCCGGCGTGACGTCCGTCGTCACCCTCGAGCCGGCTCCGCCGCCGCCACTGCCTGCCATGCCTGCCATGCCTTCCATGCCTTCAATAACAGCGAAGCCTGCGACGATCGTCAGCGTCGCACCCAACCCGGTCGAGATCACCTTGCCGCATCCGATTCCGCCACCACGGGCCTCATCGCCGGCCATTCCGCTGCCGCAGGCCGCACCGCCGCTGACGGCGCCGGTCGTAGCGGCGAATCCGCCGCCGTTGGATCGTACGATGGTCTATACGCCGATGCCGCCGAGCCTCGAGGCGGAGTCGCCCGGCGATCCGGGCGCCGCAACCCTGCGCTTGCTGGCCAAGCTGGTGCCGGTGGATGCGGCAGACGGCTCGGCCCAGGAGCATTCGCTCACCCCCGAGAACACTCTCGGGCGGGTGCGCGAGAACAGCATCCAGATCCAGCAGGGATCGGTCTCCCGGCACCATGCGATCCTGCGCCTCACGGCGGAGGCCTGGACGCTGGAAGATCTCAAGGCGGAGAACGGTACCTGGGTGAACGGCGAGCGCATCGACAAGCGCCGGCTCGCCGACGGCGACCGCGTCAACATCGGCACCGTGCGCTTCATCTTCCGCCTCGGCTGAGGGCGACTAGTCGAGCGCGATCTCGAGCTCGATCCGGTTGCGGTCGCCGACGCGCGACCAGCGGATGTCGCGCGCCAGCGTCCGGACGAGATGAATCCCCAGCCCGCCGGGGGAGCGATCCTCGAGTGCGGCTGCGGTGTCCGGGCGGGACCAGGTCCCAGGATCGAATGCCGCCGCGTCGTCTTCCAGCCGGTAGCGCACCTGTCGCAACGTCCGATCGAGGTCGATCTGGAGAGCGAACTCGCTCGCACCGGCGCCGTGGTTCACGACGTTCGAAGCGAGCTCGTCGTGGACCACGAGCAGGTCGCGCAGGGGGCGCTCCGGCACGCCCGCCTGGCGCGCCCAGAGCTGGATCTCAGCGGTCGTCTCGGCCACCGCGGCGATGGTCGACGGCGCGGAGCGCCGCAGGATCGGTGCCGCAGGTGTTGCAGGTGGAGTGCTCGCTGCGCTCGTGCTGCTCATGGCGATCCCGTCGAGCCCGAGAGCGGCGAGGCCGAGCAGCTGGCGCGCGCGCGACAGTGGAGCGAGAGGTTCGACGGGGAGCTTCTCGAGGGCCTGAGCGGCAAGGCCGATGAGCTGCGCCAGAGCCGGAATCGCCGCCTCTGGAAGCGCACCGCGGTAGATCTCCCAGCGGCCCCCCGGCGCCGACGGCGCAGCGACCTCGCTACCGCTGAGTCCGAGAAAGCGCAGGGCGCGCCCGGCGTCGTAGCTGCCGAAGGCCGCGAGGCTGCCGACATAGTCGGCGAGCAGCTCGTCCAGCAGGTGACTCCGCATCCGGCCGTGCCGCCGGAGGGTCAGGCAATGAAAGCACTCGTGGGCGAGCCGGAGCGCCAGGGAGCGTTGGCGCCAGGTCGCCGGGTCGAGTCCGACCTCCGCCGCCGGAACCGCCGAATACGGTCCGTCGGAAAGCAGAATCAGCCGATCCTGCCAGAGCTCCTTCCGCGGCCGGATCCGCACCGCCATCTCCGCCGCCCACTCTTCCTCGCTCGCCGCGCGGCCCATCGACCGGAGACCGGCTTCGAAACGACGGCGCTCGGCGCCGACGCGCTCCCAGTTGACCAAGCCTTTGACCAGGCAGGCGCCCATCGCTTCCGGCACGGCCTCCGGCTCGTTGCGCGCGGTGAGCGCGCGCACCAGCAGCACGAAGTCGTTCCGGTTGCGGGCGACGAGCACCGGAATCGCACCGGCGATGCTCTCTTCGATATGCAGCGAGAGAAGATCTTCTCGTTCGACTCCGAGGGGGACGCGGCGTGCGGCATCGGCCTCTCCCAGCCGTGTGGCGCGGCGATACTCCGGGTCCTCCGAGGTGCCCGCCGCCACCGGGAAGCCGAGCTGAGGAAAGCGCCGGGCGAGCGCCCTCGCCACGCCGGACTCGAGGGCTTCGGCCGCGTACTGCCGCCAGAACGGAGTCTGCGGCTCCTCTTCGAGCTCGACCTCGAGGTCCGCCGCCGGCAACTCGGGGTACGACTCCCCGACGTAGGCGGTGAGGGCCTCGAGCGCGCTGCCTTCGGCGCCCAGCCCGGCGAGGAACTGGCGCCGCTCGCTGTCCGCTGGATCAGGCATCGTGGCGGGGCGCTCAGGCGAGCTGACGTTTGGCGAGCGCCGCGAACAGCCCGTCCTTCGCCATCAGCTCGTCGAACGTGCCCTGCTCCTTGAGCTCGCCCTGTTCGAGGTAACAGATCCGGTCGGCCTGGACGACGGTCGACAGCCGGTGGGCGATGACGATGCGCGTCGCCGCCAGCCGGTTCATGCTCTCGGTGACAATCGCCTGCGTCTTGTTGTCGAGCGCCGAGGTGGCCTCGTCGAGGAACAGGATGCGCGGCTTGTGGACGATGGCGCGGGCGATCATCAGACGCTGCTTCTGGCCGCCGGAGAAGCCGCCGCCGCCCTCCGAGATCACCGTATGCATCTGCATCGGCATGGCGCGCACGTCGTCGGCGATGCCGGCTTTCTCCGCCGCCTCCCAGGCCTCCGCCACCGTACGCGACGACGAACCGACGATGTTGCGGTAGATGTCGGCGGGCAGCAGGCGGCTCTCCTGCAGGACGACGCCCATCTGCGAGCGCACCAGCCGGAGATCGAGCGTCGCCAGATCCTGGCCGTCGTAGTAGACCGAGCCGACCTCGGAGGTCTCGAAGCCCAGCATCAGCCGCATCAGCGTCGACTTGCCCGAGCCCGAGCCGCCGACCAGGGCGACGAACTCGCCGGGTTTGATCTTGATCGAGACGTCTTTCAGGATCCACGGCCCGTCGGCGGTGTAGCGGAACGAGAGGTGTGAAATGTCGATCGCGCCGGAGAGCGTTCCCGGGTGAACCTTGGACGAATCGATCTCGGGCGTGGCCTCGAGGATCGGCTTCAGCCGCTCCCAGATCGGCACGATACGCAGCATCGAGAGCGAGGCGTCGCCGAGCGCCTGCATCGCCGCGAGGAACATGCCGTAGGCGGCCGAGAAGGCGAGGAAGTCACCGGTGGTCATCTCGAACGGGGTACCCGACTCGGCGGCCGATTTCTTGAGCGAAACCACGGTGAAGAAGATGATCATCGTCGACAGCACGGGGAAGCAGGCGTTCCAGACCTGCATGACGTTCTTCACCCGGCCGACGCGGAAGCTCACCTTGCGCTGCTCCGAGAAGGCCGTCGCCCAGACCCGGAAAGCGTGATTCTCGGCGCCGCAGACCCGGAGCTTGGCGACTCCCGAGATCAACTGGAGGATCAACCCGGTAATGCGACCGCGTTTTCGCTGCTCGTCGCGCTGATAGCGCAGCTGCAGGAAGTTGGCGAAGGTGGTGACCAGGACGTAGAGGATGGTGAGACCGATCGCCACCGCCGCCAGCGTGAAGTCGTAGCCCAGCATCTGGAAGACGTTGAACAACGACGAGAAGGAGCCGAGAATGGCGGCGATGCCGGCTCCCGCCACGATGCCGCGCATCTGATCGACGCCCGAAGCGCGATCCGCAAGGTCGCCCGCCGAGTAGTCGCGGAAGAAGGTCATCGGCAGATCGAGCAGCCGGTCCCAGACCGCCGATTGGGCGGCGTAGTCCATCTTGCCCTGCATCCGGACGGTGGCGATCGACTGGGTGATCTTGAAGGCGGCCTGCGCCAGGGCCATCAGGAACAGTCCGCCGGCGAACTGGAAGAGCATGCCGCGTTCGGCCTGCGGGATCGCGGTGTCGAACACCTTGCCGGTGAGGAGCGGCGGCACGGTGCCGAGAATGCCGAGCGCGATTCCCATCCAGACCACCGAACGAAAATCCGGGCCGAGACCTCGGACGGCGAATTGGATCAGCTGCTTCGCGCTGACCGGTCCGTCGGCGAAACCGGGGTAGAAGGTGGTCGCGAACGACACCAGGGTGCGCGCGTACGCTTCGTCGACCGGGCGGCGCTCTCCGGTCACCGGGTCGAGCGCTTCGTACTTCGTCGGGCTCACCGGGATCAGGGCGATCGGCGCCTTGGTCTCCTCGAGCTGCGCCAGCATCGCCCCCTGGTCGCGTGACCACCAGTCGTCGACCAGCGCCACCCGGCGCAGCCGCAGACGCGAGGCGAGGCAGACCGAGAGCACGCTGTCGTCGAAGCTCTTCTTTTCCTTGCCCTCCGGGTGGCTCTTGATCGGCACACCCAGGTGGCGGCCGATCGCCTGCATGGCGGCGTAGATCGGCCCGAGGTCGGAGCCCAGGAACGACTGCAGGTTCCAGACGCCGGTGCCGCCGAGCACCGAGCCGATGGCGCCCATCGCCGCTTCGCGCGCGCGCTCGGTCTCCTCCGCCTTGCTGCGCAGGCGCTGGAACTCGTCGACGTTCGACAGCCGCTTGTTGAGGAACTCGCCCTCGCAGAGCAGCCGGTGGAATGCCTCGAGCCCGGCCCAGGTGCGCGGATCGCCCATCGCTTCGGAGGAGGTGCGCGGCGTTCCCGTGAAGGCTTCGGCGCCGCCGATGACCTCCATCCAGCTTCCGGGAGCGAACGGGAACAGCACCCCTTCGAGCTCCCAGGAGGCGCTCGACATGCCGTCGAACAGGAACTGCGCGGCCGGCATCTCGACCCAGCAGACGCTGCGCTCGCTCGACACCCGCTTGCCGGGTGCGGCTTCGAACGGTTTGCCGGCCTCGATCGTGACCTCCGGGCGCGGTACCTCGAGATCGACGATCAGGCGGCGGGAGAGAGCTTCAATCCAGCGCGCCACCAGCGGTGCGAGGCGCTCGCGGTGCGCTTCGCGCTCCGCCGCCATGCGCATCAGACGCGCGGCGGAGAAGCGGCGCAGCTGCGAGCCCGCCTTGCCGGTGGCGAGAAAGCCCGACCCCATGCCGTAGCGGTCGGTGTCCATGCCGAAGAACAGCCCACCCGCTTCGACGGTGACGAAATGGGTGCGGGCGCCCGCCGGCTCACCCTGTTCGAGCGTGACGGTGAAGATCTCGATCCTGCCGGACTCGACCAGGTAGACGGAGTCGGGGTCGGAAAGCACGAAGGGCCGGTTGGCGGCCACGACGATCGCTTCGCCCTCTTCCTCGAAGCCTTTCGGCTTCTCGATGTTGCGCACGATCTCGGCGATATCGGCGATCGAAATCGTGCGGTCGATCGGCGGCGCAGGCTCCGGCTCGTAGACTGTCGTGTTCGCCGGCGCCGGCGCCGGTTCCGGGGGTGTCAGACGCTCGACGATGACCTCGAACTCGGTCGCACCGAGGCGGAACCTTCCGCCGTCGCCGAGAATCCGCTCTACGACCCGCTCATCTCCGACGAAGACGCCGTTGGCGCTCGCGTTGTCGATGACGAGAATCCCCTCCTCGCGGACGGCGATCCGCGCGTGGCGGCGCGACATCGCCGCATCCGCCACCGGCAGGGTGCAGTCCGGCGACCGTCCGACGACGAGCTCGGGGCCGTCGGCATCGAGCTCGATCACCCTGCCGACGAGACCGTCGACCGGCGAGACCGTGACCCGGAGCTTGACCTCAGTGAGTCTTGATGAGGTCGGCATAGGGCCCTTCGAGCTCTTTCATTTCTTCGTGAGTCCCGCGCTGCACGATCTTGCCGCGCTGCAGGACGATGATTTCGTCGCAATCGCGAATCGTCGACAGCCGGTGCGCGATGATGATGGCGGTGCAGCCGCGGCGCCGCAGGCTGTCGTCGATCACCGCTTCGGTCGCCGGATCGAGCGCCGAGGTCGCCTCGTCGAAGATGAGGATGGTGGGGTTTCCCACCATCGCGCGCGCGATCTCGAGCCGCTGCCGCTGGCCGCCGGAGAAGTTTCCGCCACCTTCGTCGACGCGCGCGTTGTAGCCGCCCTCCCGGGTCTCGATGACTTCGGCGATCGCCGCGTCGCGACAGGCTTCGGTCAGCCGGCCGGCGGGGACCGTCGAGTCCCACATGGTGATGTTCTCGCGCAGGACGCCGTCGAAGAGGAAGATCTCCTGATCGACCATGCCGATCGAGTTCGCCAGCAGGCGCCGCGGAATGCGGTCGCGCGGCACGCCGTCGAAGAGAATCTCGCCCTTCCACGGTTGATAGAGACCCGAGACGAGCTTTGCCACGGTCGATTTTCCAGATCCCGAGCCGCCCACCAGGGCGACCCGCTTGCCGGGCTGGATCGTGAGCTCGAAATCCTCGATCAGCGGCTTTTCGAGCGGGCTGTAGCCGAAGGTGATTCCCTTGAGCTCGATGTGTCCCTGCAACTTGAGGCGCCGGTCGTCGGGGCTGGCGCCGGCGGGGGACTTGGACTCCCGCGAGTACAGCGGATCCTGCGGATAGCGCAACACGTCGTCGAGCCGGTTGAGGTCCGCCTCGAGCTCCTGGAGGGTCGAGCCGAAGGTGACGAACGAGTTGAGCGGCTTGACGAAACCGGCGGTCAGCGCCTGGTAGGCGACCAGCAGACCGACCGTCAACACTCCGTCCATCACCTTGAGCCCGCCGAAGAGCAGCACCGATGCGGTGACCAGCGTGCCCACCACCGTCGGCACCACCGAGACCATGTCGCTGATCTGGCGCAGCTGCTGCTCGGCGCGCAGCGCCTTCGCCTGGTAGCCGGCCCAGCGCGAGAAGAATTCGTTCTCGCCGCCGGTCGCCTTGAGCGTCTCCATCATCCGCAGACCGCCCATCGAGGTCCCCTGGAGCCGCCCCTTGTCGGTCATCAACTTGCGGCTGGCATCGGTGCGCACGCGGGCGACGACCTTGATCGCCACCACGTTGGCGAGCGCCACGCCGATGACGATCAGCGTCAGCCCGACGTCGTAGCGGAACATCAGCGCGGCGTAGAAGACGACCATGAAGCAGTCGATCGCCGTGGTGGCGAGCTTCCCCGACACCACGCCGGCGACCTTGTCGTTGATGCCGACGCGCGATCCGACTTCGCCGGCGAAGCGCTGCGCAAAGTAGCCCACCGGCAGTCGCAGGATGTGCTGGAAGAAGGTCGCCGAGGTGGAGAGCGCGAGTTTTGTTTCGAGGCGCAGCAGATAGTGGCGCTGCAGCCAGGTGAGCGCTCCCTGCAGCAGCAGAGTGAGCGCCATGCCGATCATCAGCGGCTGGATGATCGTCGATCGATTGGCCACCAGGACCTCGTCGACGAAGATGCGCGAATAGGTCGGAATCACCAGCCCCGGTACGACCAGGAACAGCCCGCAGACCATGACGTAGGCGAGCGCCATCTCCGACCCGCGCAGGCGCCGGCGCAGCGCCCCGGCGAGGCTCGGCTTGACGCCGCCGGGCTTGAAGTCGGCGGACTTCTTGAAGGTCAGAACGACGCCGGAGAAGGAGCCGTCGAGTTCGTCGACTGTGACCTGCCGCGGACCCTGCGCCGGGTCGTTGAGGCAGGCTTTGCCGTTCTTGAACCCCTCGAGAACGACGAAATGGTTGGCGTTCCAGAACAGGATCGCCGGGTAGTCGAGCTCGTAGAGACTCTCGAGCTCGAACTTGAAGCCCTTGGCCTCGAGGCCGAACTTGCGGGCCGCCTTGAGGACGTTGTTCGCCTTCGAGCCGTCGCGCGACACGCCGCACTCGACCCGGCACTCCTCGAGCGGCACGATGCGCCCGAAATAGCCGAGGATCATGCAGAGCGAGGCGGCGCCGCACTCCACCGCCTCCATCTGGAGGACCGTCGGCGTCCGCTGTCGCCTGGCCTTCGGGGACTTAGGGCTGTACTGACCCTTCTTCTCGGGAGTTGCTTCGGCCATGGCTCAGGAAAGTCCGAGCGCCTTCTTCACCGTCGGAATGACGTAGGAGATCGGTTTTCTGGTCTCGACCACGACCTGGATCGTGCAGTCGGTGCCGCTGCCGACCTCGAGCGGGGGACCGGCGGACGACGTCCAACGGAAGCCCGACGGCGTTTCCGCGGCCAGCGGTTCGATCACCACCTGGAACGGATTGAGGTCGATGTACTGCCTGGCGAGCGCGTCGTTGGCGACGATGCGCTGAATCTCCTCCGGCGTCAGGGGCAGGGTCGACACCGAGATCACTTTGCCGAGCAGAAAGCCGTAGTCCTCGACGCGCACGAACGACGGCGAGATCCGCACGTCGAGACCGGAGAGGACCTTCTTCCCGGCGGCGAGCGGGACGAATCCGATCACCCGCATCGGATCCTTGGTCGATTCGAGCGACAGCAGGGCGTCGCCGGGCCGCACCGACTGACCGATGCCGGCGCGCACCGCGACCACCCGGCCAGAGAACGGGGAACGGACCACTGCGTCGTTCGCCAGCCGCGACTCGAGCTCTCGGACCTCGAGGCGTTTGTCGTCCACCCGCAGGCCGCGATCGCCGGTGCCGATCATGCTCTGCGCCAGCGAGTTCTGCAGGCTGGTGATCTGCTGGTCGATGGAGGCTACCGAAGCCGAGGTCAGAAGTCCGCGATCGACGAGCTTCTGCTTCTGCGCGCGATCGGCCTCCAGCCGGGCGACCTGTCCGCGCAGCCGGCCCTGGATCGACGCCGTCTGCGAGCCGGAGGAGCTGGTCTGCTGCTCGAGCCCCGCCAGCAGCTCGCGGGCCGAGAGCAGGCGGGCCTCGACGTCGGGCATCGACAGCCGCGCGACGACGGTGCCGGTTTCGATGATGTCGCCGGTCTTGACCTCCATCGACTGAATGGTGCCGCCGGCGAGGATCTGTACCTCCCGCACCGCCTCGCCGCGCACCATGAAGCCCCGCCCGTCGACCTTCACCGGCATCGGAAAGGTGACGCTCCAGACGATGGCGGCGACGATGATCGCGCCGATCGCCGCCACCGACACCCATCCCATCGGCGAGGTGACGCGCATCATCATGTCGAGCTGCTCGGGCGACGAAAGCTTGTCGACCGAGGCCTTGCGCAGCAGATTCTCCGGGCCTTGCATCGATTTCTCCTCGCTCCAGTCGTCGTGCGGATCAGCGCAGCGGCGCGTCGAGCGGCAGCAGGCGCGCGCCGCGGACGTCGCCTTCGGCGGGCAGGTCGACCAGACGTCCGGAGGCGAAGCGCAACCGGGTGAGCAGCGAGAGTACGTCGCGTTCGGATCCCACCAGCTCGAGTCCGGCTCGCGTGCGCTCCTGCTCGGTGATCAAGGTGTCGAGCACGGTGAGGTCGCCGGCCTCGTAGCGGGTCCACGTCGCTTCGGCGGTCTCTTCGATCCGCTTCTGCGCTTCGCGCCGCGCCGCGAGCTCCGCCCGGGCGTCGGCCAGGGTGGCGAGGTCCTCGAGAACTTCGAGTCGGATCGAGCGCTTGAGCTCGGTCGAATCGATCTCGCTCGCCGTCGTCGCCGAACGCGCCTGGAGGAGCCGCCCGCGGGCCACATTGTTGCCGATCGGCAGGCGGAAGCGCAGCGCGATGCCGTAGCTCGGGCCGGCCCACTGCTCGCTCAAGGCATCGCCGAACCCCGCTGGCTCGTAGAAGCGCGTGTCGAAGGTCTCGTGGTAGGCGTTGTAGGAGGCGTTCAGGCGCAGATCGATCAACGGCCGGAGGTCGAGCTCGGCAGCCTTCGCGAGCGTCGATTCGGCCTCGACGCGCGCTGCCGCCGCCTTGAGGTCGTGACGTTCGGCGAGCGCCAGCTGGACCACGGCTTCGGCATCGAGCGCCGCCTCGACCGCTTCGTCGAGGAAGAGCGCGAAGTCGGTGCCGGGGTCGATGACGTCGAAATCCGACGCGAACGCGCCGATCTCGCGCGCCAGCGCGGCGCGTGCCTCCGTGAGCGCGCGCCGCGCCGAGGCGACCGAAGACAGGGTGGACGCTCGCTGACCGCGGTTGCGCTCGATGTCGAGTCGCGCGACCTGTTCGCCCTCGATCAGTTGTTGCGTCGCGTCGAGCAGCCGGTCCTGTTGCGACAGCGACACCTCGAGCAGGGCGAGCCGGTGCTTGGCGGCGACGACGTCCCAGTAGGCTTCGAGGGCGACCGCGGCGCGCTCGGAAGCGGCATGGCGGTAGAGCGACCGGGCGGCCTCCTCCGCCTTTTCCGCCGCGACCAGTGGGGCGGCGTACGATTCGCGCCCGCTGCCACGTCCGAGCTGTATCTCGAGCGAGAGTCCGCCCGAAACCCGGAACTGATTGGCGACGAACGAATCGCCGAACTCGGGATCGAGCGGCTTGTCGGTGAAGTTGTCCTCGGAGCTGGCGAGCGACAGGCTCGAGATCAACGCCGTTCCGTTCTGAAACGGAATGCGGTAGTCGACCCCGGCGTCGAGGAGGATGATTTCGCGGTCGCGCGGCAGGTCGCCGATGTTGTCGCGCTGAATCCGCAGCGCCGTCGCCGTTCCGGACAGGATGTCCGCGACCAGGCGGATCTGATCGGCCGCCGTGGCGCGCAGAGAGTCGGCGAAAAGTTGAATCCGGCCGTTCAACCCCTCGAGCCCGACGAACGCGTCGGCGAGGCTGACCGCCGAGAAGAGGTTCGGCCCGACGGCGAGCGCCGGATCCAGAACGCCGAGGAGATCGCCGTTGTCGTCGAGGCAGAGCACGGTCGGTGCGTCGCCGACCACGATCAGGGTCGCCGCACCGATGCAGGTCGAAGGGTTCAGCAGGCTGACGTCGGTCGGGATCGCCAGGCGCAGCCGGCGCGCTGCCTCGTCCAGCGCCGGGGGAGGAATCTCGAGCTGCAGGCGGCGATCGATCTCCGCTTTGAGGCGACCGCCGACGAGCTCCTCCTCGGCGTAGTCGAGACGCAGGTCGGCCAGCAGCGAGTGGTCGAAGAGCGATTGCGCCTCGGTCACGATGGCGGAGCGCAACGCCAGGTTCTGCTCGGCTTGCGCCAACTCGGGATTGTCGGCGATCGCCCGCCGCACGGCCTCGTCCGCCGTCAGCAGCGGCGCTTGACCGAGGAGCGGGGTGGCCGCCGTCAGGGTGACCAGGGCGACCAGGGCGACCAGGAGGGGCAGCCCGAGCAGGCCGATTGGCCCGCGGACTCGCCCGGGTTTCAGGGGTCCATGCGCTCTGAAGATGCTGGCGAACGCCGCAGCGTTCCCTGTGGAGTCGATCGCTCTTCTCACGGCTGGCTTCCGGCGACGGCCGAACCGGGCAAGGTGACCAGCGTTTCCGGCGCCAACCGGCCACCTTCCGTATTCCAGTCGATCAGCGTCCCGGTTTCGAACCGGAGCCGCGCCAGCAGGAAGGCGACCTGCTGCTGCGCGGCGATGACCGTCAAGTCGGAAGTCGTTTTCTGTTGCTCGGTGACGATCGTGTCGATCAGAGTAGAGGCTCCGAGGCTCAGCTTCTCGAACTCGGCGTCGATCGTCGCCTGGAAGTGGCCGGCAGCCGCTTCCGCCGCAGCGAGGCCGGCGGAGGCCTCCTCGAGGGAGCGCAGGATCTCGACGACGGCGATCCGGATCCGCCGATCGAGATCGGTGGCCGAAATCTCCCGCTGTCTTACCAGCGCCTCGTTCTGCGCGTACCGGCCTTCCTGGCCGTGGTTGCCGATGCTCTTGTCGTAAGCCAATGCGAAGGTGCCGTTGGGGCCGGTCCACCGATCGACGGCGTTGGCGAAGCTCTCCTCGCCGATCGCCGAAGCGGAGAGCGAAAGCGCCAGATCGAGGCGGGACCTGAGATCGAGCCGGGCCGCTTCGGCGAGGACCTTGCCCGACTCGACCAGCTCGTGCGTGGCCTGCCGATCGGCCCGCAGATCGAGCGCCTGGGTGGCGAGCATCACGGCGTCGAGCGCGCGGATCTCCTCCGGCGTCGGCGCGGTCGGGAACGGACCCTCGGCCAGCGGGGCGTTGGCCACGCCGTCGACGTCGAGCCCCATGGAACGGGCCAACCCGAGGCGGGCGGTGACGAGATCCCGCCGAGCTCCCTCGAGCTGCGCGCGCGCGTTCGCCTGCGAGGCGGCAGAGCGTGCCGATTCGACCCGTGGAATGGCATCCCCCTCGATCAGCTGACCCGTGAGATCGACGATCCGGGTCTGCAGCTCGAGCGAGCGTTCGAGCACCGTCACCCGCCGTTGCGCGCTGTAGAGCTGCCAGTAGGAGAGGGCGGTCGCCAGCGTCGACGTCGACGAGCCGTGGCGCAGGATGAGCTCCGAGGCGACAAGGTCGATCTGCGCCGATTTCTCGAAGGCGCCTGCCGATTCGATGCCGCGACCGCGCAGCAGCGGCAGGTTGACATCGAAGCCGATCTCGGTGCGATAGAGGTCGAGAATGTTCTTGCCGCCGAAATTGACGAAACGCCGCAGGCGCGTTCCGTACTCGGTGGTGACGGGCAGGCCGTTCTCGTCGACGCGGTCGACGAAGAAGCCGTTGCGCCGCCCGGCGAACTGGTTGTGATCGTAGCCGGCGGTCAGGAACGGAGTGAAGATGACGCCCGAGCGGAAGTACTTCGAGAGCTCGAGATCGAAGCGGCCGCTGGCGATCTCCTCCTCCTCCGGCGCCGGTCCGAGATTCGCCACGTCCTCGTTCAACTCGACGCAGCCGTTGGCGAGGTCGGTCACCCCTTCGCTCGCCGCGTCGATCGCCCGCGTCAGGAGATTCGATCGCGCCTGGCCGAGCAGCTGTCGCTGGGTGGCGTTGTCCTCGGCGGCGATGATGGCGTCGAGAAACTCGACCTGCTGCTGGACGTCGTTGGGCAGCGTCGCCGCGGGATCGCCGGCGGCGAAGCGCTGCAGATTGGCGAGCTCGCCGCGCTGGCGGATCTCCTCGCTGCAGGTGAAGTCGCGCTGAGCGGCGAGGTCGTTGCGCTTCTCCTCTTCGCGCTGGAGCGTCGAGTCGCGAACCCGCTGCTGCCGATAGTCGTAGGACAGGTCGATGTTCAGGTTCCAGTCGAACGCCCCGGTAGCCTCCTGCAGGATGCCGCGCTGGCGCTCGACGTCCTGGGCGTCGAGCAGGAGGTTCGGGTCGTTCTCGAGCGTCAGGCGCACCGCCTCGGAGAGAGCGATCCGGCCCTCGCCATAGTTGAACCTCGGTGGCACGTAGCCTTCTGCGACGGCGGCGCCTGCGGCGCCAGCGGCGAGCGCCAGCGTCGCCGCCCCTGCCGCGCAAACGAGTGAGGCTCCCACAACCCGGCCGATCCGCTTCCCGGAGAACTTCATCGACTTCCCCCCTCGTCGCCGGTGCGGCGACGCCTCAACATGTTTGGATACGGCGTGAAGGTTACGTTCGCCCGGGCATTGCGTCAAGCGCGTCCAGCGCCCACCAGTTGCTTCCCCGAGCCGCGCGTCTCGCCGACGAACTCGGCGATCGGCGCGATCCAGCGCAGGATGAAGCGGATCATGTTCGGATAACTGACCGGCGTGACGAAGGTCGCGCGCTCGACGCCGCCCTCCGCCAGTCGGCGCAGGGACTCATGGTAGAGCGGCACGATGCGCCCGCGGCGGGAAAGATCCTTGCGCAGAAAGCTGCAGGTGAAGCGGACGGTTCCGGGCGCGACGACGTGATTGAGCACCCAGCCGACGACCTCGCCGCGGTAGCGGGCACCGATCGACGACAGCGGATCGATCCCGGCGGCTTCGAATCGCCAGGGTGCGAGGGCGGGGGTGATCCAGGGTGCGGCGTCGTGGGTGCTGCGGATGCGGGCCCGCGACGCCTCATCGAGATCGCGCCAGGGAAAGAGCTCGAGCCGGCCCGAGAGAGCGCCCATCCGGCGGTCGCTGAACAGATCCGAGCCCAGCGCGGCGGCGGGCGGGAACCGGACCGACAGGGTACGGGCGCGCGGCGGGTCCCAACCGCGCTTCTCGAGCACCCGCTCGAGCGCCGGGATCGCCGGCCGGCCGGCCGTGTAGACGGTCGCCAGCGCGGTCGCACCGCGGCGGACGAACTCGCGCTCGAGCGCCGCGAGGAGGGCGGTGGCGACCCCGCCGCAGCGAGCGGCCGGCCGGACGAAGAGCGACAGCAGCTCGGGGCGCCTTTCGGCGCCGTCGGCCGGATCGAGCGGCAGCTCGGCGAGCGCCAGGCCGGCCAGGCGGCCGCCGCTGCGCGCCACCACGGCGACCGGTTGCACCAGCCGGATGTCGCCCTGCTCGGGATGGCGGCTGACCGGTGCCAGCCCCAGGAACGGGCGATAGATCGGAAACGTCATCTCTTCGAGGCCGGGCGGAAGCTCTCTTCCCGGCTCGAGGGTCTCGAATTCGAGGCCATCGCTCATGGCGCGATTCCTTTCGTGGACGACTTTTCAGCGTCGGCAGAGCGCGTCGGCGCTTCGGCCGCCCGCGCCCGGGCTTCGGCGGCCCGCGCCCGCGCTTCCGATGGCAGCTCGAGCGCCAGAGGATCGAGCACCGCCGGATCGCCGCTGCCGGCGGCGAAGAGAGCCAGCCAGGCCACTCCCGCGACGCCGCGGAAGAGACCCGCCTCGACCTCTGGCCGTGCCTTGGAGGAGGCGGGTAGGCGCATCGGCCGCGCGAGCAGCGCTTCGATTCCGGAACGGCTGGCGGCGAGGGCGTCCTTCCGCCCCAGCCGGAGCCCCACCTCGCCGAGGATCGCGAGCCTTCCGGCGGCGCCGCAGCAGAGGTGGTCGAACTCGCCCATCCCGGCCCGAACCGTTGCTGCCACCGCGAGATCGACTTCGGAGTGGAAGCGGTCGTCGCGCAGGTCG
>JAYTAM010000066.1:0-4598 GCA_043737505.1 Thermoanaerobaculia bacterium | reverse complement strand
TCGGCCGAGATCGGCACGATAGCGGCAAACAGGCCGTCCTTCGAGTAGCGCTCCATCATCGGCAGCAGCTTGTGCTTCTTCAGCAGATCGATCTTGTTGAGCAGAATGACCTTCGGCTGCTTCGCCTTCGACACCAGGTCGAGCAGGAAGGCGTCGCCCTTGCCGAACGGCTGCGAGATGTCGGTGAGCAGGCAGACGACATCCGCCTCGCCGAGGGCGTCGTTCGCCTCGCGCACCATCTCGCGATTCATCCGGTGCATCGGGCGGTGCATTCCCGGAGTGTCGAAGAAGACGATCTGACCCTCGTCCCGCGAAAGGATGCCGACCATGCGGTGGCGCGTCGTCTGCGGCTTGTCGGAAACGATCGACAGGCGCTCGCCGAGCAGGCGGTTCGAGAGCGTCGACTTGCCTGCGTTCGGCCGCCCGATGAGAGCGACGGTGCCTGCCTTAGCCAATGGGAATCTCCTGGATGCCGGGACGGCGGACGCGGACGGTGAGCACACGCCGATCGTCGGCCTTCTCGACCTCGAACTGCAGCCCGGAATGGTGCAGCGTCGTGCCCGCAGCCGGCACCTGCCCGGAGATGCCCGAGAGCAGACCACCGACCGTCTCGTAGCCGTCCTCGGCCGGGGTCACGCCGAAAAAGTCGTCCAGCGTGTCGAGCGGAGCGCGCCCGTCGAGCAGGAGGCTGCCGTCCTCGAGCAGCCGGTTCTCTGGCTGCTCGTCGTCGTGCTCGTCGGCGATCTCGCCGACGATCTCCTCGATGACATCCTCGATCGTCACCAGACCCTCGGTACCGCCGAACTCGTTGAGCACGATCGCGATCTGCTGCCGGCGCGCCTGGAGCTCCTTCAAGAGCTCGCCCAGGTGCTTCGTGCCCGGAATGAAGTACGGCGACTGCACGATCGACTCGAGCGCCGGCCGCGGCTCGGTGCGCAGGGCACCGAAGAGATCGCGCAGATGCAGCACGCCGGCGATCTGGTCGACCGAGTCGCGGTAGAGCGGCAGGCGCGAGTACTCCGATTCGGTGAAGATCTCCGCCAGGCGGTCGAGCGAGTCGCCCATGCGGCCGCAGACCATGTCGACGCGCGGCGTCATGACGCTCCTCGCCTGCGTGTCGCCGAAATCGACCACTCCCCAGACGAGGTCGCGGTCTTCCGGCTCGAGGATCCCCTCCTGGGTGCCGACCTCGATGAACGCTTCGACCTCCTCCTCCGAGGCCTCGTCATCCTCGGCGCGGTCGTCGAACGGATCGCGAAGGCTGCCGACGAGCGGCCCGAGCAGGGCCACCAGGGGCCAGAATGCGTAGAAAGCGGCGCGGTAGATCCAGGTGATCGAGGCGAGCGCGCTCTCCGGGCTGCGGCGCAGCATTCTGCGTCCGGCGATCTCCGACAGTGCGACGACGATAGCGACGGTGAGCACGGCAAAGACGTAGGGCCGGGCGAAGCCCATGCGCTCAGCGGCTTTGCCGAGCGCCAGACAGAGCCCCAGGGGGAGGAGCTTCGCGGTGAGATTCAGCAGATAGCGGTAGAGGCCGAAGCGCGCCGGTTCCTCCCACAGCTTCCGCAGGCGTCCGCCGGTCTCCTCCACCCAGTGGCGGAGGCGAATCGGGCCCGAGCGCTCGAGGAGCACCGTGGCGACCGACAGGAACGGCAGGGCAACCAGCAGCAAGGCGGCGAGCCAGAGGAAGGGCACGGGCGAGCCGGCGAGACCGCTCATGCGCTCTTCAACCAGCGCCGGCGGAGGCTGCGCTCGAGCCGCTCCATCTCCCCCTGGTCGGTTTCGTGGTCGTGTCCGAGGCAGTGCAGGACGCCGTGCAGCAGCAGCAACTTCACCTCGTCCTCGAGTGCGGCCCCGCGCTCCCCTGCCTGGCGCTCTGCTATCGGAATCGAGATCACGATGTCGCCCAGATGCCGGCCCTCCGGCGACTCTTCACCCGGAAAGGAGAGCACGTCGGTTGCTTTGTCCTTGCCGCGGAACTCCCGATTGAGGCGCCGGACGGTGCGATCGCCGGCGAAGCGGACGCCGACCGAGTCGCAATCCGGTGCGAGGTCGGCGACCAGCGACTCCATCCAGGCCGCCAGGCCGCTGGCGCGCAGACGGGGGAAGCGGCCGGCTCCCGAAAGCGCCACTTCCGCGGTCACGCCTGCACCGCTGCCTGCCGCGAATGCCGGTCGTAGGCGGCGACGATCTTCTGCACCAGCGGGTGGCGGACAACGTCGCGCTCGTCGAAGTGAATGAAGCTGATTCCCTCGACACCGGAGAGGACGTCGATCGCCTCGCGCAGGCCCGAAACCATCGATTTGGGGAGGTCAGTCTGCGTGATGTCGCCGGTGATCACCGCCCGGGAGTTGTAGCCGATCCGGGTGAGGAACATCTTCATCTGCTCTGGGGTCGTGTTCTGCGCCTCGTCCAGAATGATGAAGGCGTCGTTCAGCGTCCTGCCGCGCATGAACGCCAGCGGCGCGACCTCGATCAGACCGCGCTCGAGCATCCGCCCGACCTTCTCGTAGCCGAGCATGTCGTAGAGCGCGTCGTAGAGCGGGCGGAGGTAGGGGTTCACTTTCTCCGCCAGGTCGCCGGGCAGGAAACCGAGCTTCTCCCCCGCCTCGACCGCCGGCCGCGCCAGGACGAGCCGCTTGACGCGCTTGTCGATCAGGGCGGCGGCGGCCATGGCGACCGCCAGATAGGTCTTGCCCGTACCGGCAGGACCGACGGAGATCACCATGTCGTGCTCGGTCATCGCCTTGACGTAGGCCTGCTGGTTCAGGCTCCGGGGCGAGATCATCTTCCGCGTCGCCGTCGCCGCCGAAGTGGCCGCCTCGCCCGAGAAGAACTCGACCAACGAGGCCTCGGGCGACTCGCGGATGACCCGGATCGCCGTCTGTACATCCTCGTTGCGAAGTTGATAACCCTTCTCGATCAGCTGCGACAGCTGCTCGAGCAGGCGCGAAGCCGCTTGCACGGCCCCGGGTTCGCCTTCGACGGAAACGTGGCTGCCGCGGGCGGCGAGCTCGACCCCGAAGGCCGTCTCGATCCGCCGGAGGTTCTCGTCGCGGGTACCGAAGAGGAGCTCGAGCCCTTCCTCGGCGAGGTTCAGTTCGGGCATGAAGCCTGGGCAGGATTCATCGGCAGGGGGACGATTCTAACAGGTTGCCCGCAGTCACCTGAGGGTCACTTGGCGTAGTCATAGAAGCCGCGGCCGCTCTTCCTGCCGTGGCGGCCCGCCTGAACCATCTGCTTGAGCAGCGGCGGCGGCGCGAAGCGCTTCTCCCGATACTCCTCGAACATGATGTTGGCGATGAAGTACGTGGTGTCGAGGCCGACGAAGTCGAGCAGCTGGAACGGCCCCATCGGGTAGCCGCAGCCGAGCTTCATCCCTTCGTCGATGTCGGCAACCGAACCCACGCCCTCTTCGAGCGCGCGGATGGCGTCGAGCAGATAGGGCACCAGGAGGCGATTGACGATGAAGCCCGAGTTGTCCTTGCAGGCCACCGGGGTCTTGCCGATCGCGCGGCAGAACTCGTCGATCTCGGCCAGCGCGGCGTCCTCGGTCAGCAGCGTGCGGACGACCTCGACCAGCTTCATCACCGGCACCGGGTTGAAGAAGTGCAGTCCGACAAATCGCGCCGGGCGCGATGTTGCCATCGCCAGCTGCGTCACCGTCAGCGAGGAGGTGTTCGAAGCGAAGATGGCGGTCGGCTTCGCGATCTTGTCGAGCGCCGCATAGCTCGCCTTCTTTTCGTCCAGATTCTCGACGATCGCCTCGACCACGAGGTCGCAGTCGGACATCGCCTCGAAGCCCGTATCTCCAGCGGCACCCTGGATCCGGGAGAGCACGGCATCGCGCTCCTCGGCGGAGAGCTTGCCCTTCTCGACTGCTTTGCCGAGCGAGCCGCGGATCCTCGCCATTCCCTTCTCCAGCAGCGCCTCCGAGACCTCCCGAACGACCGTCTCGAATCCCGCCTTCGCCGCCACTTCAGCGATTCCCGATCCCATGAGCCCGCAGCCCAGTACTCCAACTTTCCGAATGGCCATCGCTTCCCTTTCTTTCAGTTAGCCGTTCTCTCCAGGCCAGGGGACGCCGGCGGACCGCTCGACGGCTCGAGCTCGACGATCTCCCGCGACCCATCCGGCCGTTCGCGCAGTGCCAGGGAGATGGCCCCGGGCACGGCGAAGGGCAGGCGTTCGGCCCACTCTACGATCTTCACGCCCGGTCCGAGGAGCACCTCCTCGAAGCCGCAGGCGACCACTTCATCCGGCGTCAGACGATAGAGGTCGAGGTGCGCCAATCGGCCCCCGGAAACTCCCCCTTCGGCCGGCAGGGCGTGCTCGCGCAACAGGGAGAAGGTAGGCGACTGCACCTCGAGCGGGTCGACTCCCAGACCTGAAGCGACCCCCTGTGCGAGGACGGTCTTGCCACTCCCGAGGTCGCCGAAAAGCAGCAGGCAGCCGGTCGGAAGGAGCGCTCCCGCCAACTCGATGCCCAGAGCTCGCGTTTCGTCGACGTTGGCGGTGACCCAGGCCCTCATGCGGCGCCGAGCTTGGCGTAGGCCGCAGCCAGAAAGTCGCTCAGCAGCCCCGCCGGCACCACCGGC
>JAYTAM010000065.1:0-23916 GCA_043737505.1 Thermoanaerobaculia bacterium | reverse complement strand
ACCGTGATGGAGCGGGTACGCGAGATCGGCACACTGCGCGCGATCGGCACGGCCCCAGGTCAGATTGCGGCGATGGTGCTGTGGGAGGCTCTCTGGCTGGGGGTTCTGGGCGGGCTGCTTGGCGACCTGCTGGGCGCCGCCGCCATCGCCGGCATCAACGCGCTCCATCTCAAGATGCCGCCGCCGCCCGGCGCAGTCGACCCCATCGACATGCGGCTCGCCTTCGTGCCCGAGGCGTTCGCCGTCATCGTCGGCGTGATGGCGCTGGTGCTGCTGGTCGCCGCCCTCGCGCCGGTTGCCCGCGCCACCCGCATCTCCGTCGTCGAAGCCCTGCGACATGTCTGAGCGCTGCGGCCTCTCCGCGCGCAGCGTCGCCGTTGCCACTGTTCTGTTTTTTTCCTTTACCAGCAGCTTTTTCCTTTCTGCCTGGCCGGCCGCGGCGAGGCAGGACAGGGAAAAGATGGCGCCTTCGGCGCGGGTCGCCGCCGCCGACCAGGAGCTGCTGGAGGCCAGCGATCTCTTCTCCTCCGCGCCGTCCGAGTTCCGGGTCGAGGTCGAGGTACGCCAGGGAACCGCCAAGGCCGGGATGCCGCTCGAGATCTGGCGCCGCGGGGAGGAGCTGGCGCTCGTCCGCCTGCTGGCGGCGAAAGATCTCGGCAAGTTCCTCCTGCGCCGCGACCGCGAGCTCTACTTCATCGCTCCGGGGAGCGCCCGACCGGTGAAGCTGGCCCCGTCCTATCGGCTACAGGGGGCAGCGCTCGACGAGCTCCTCGGTCTCCGTCTGAAGCGCGACTACCGTATCGCGCGGCTCTCCGAAGGCGGCGGCGTCGTCACCTTCGAGCTGGTCGCGAACGACAAGGGGGCCGCTTCGCCGCGTCTGCGCTGGGTGGTCTCGCGCGCCAGACGGCTGCCGCTCCGCGCCGACCTGCAGGCGAGCGACGGCAGGGTCTTGCGGGTGATCGAGTTCCCGGAGTGGGCTGACGCTCGCCGGGGGGTGCCGAAGCGGATGATCGTCAAGGAGGTGCTGCGCGGCGGAGCACCGCTCGAGATCCGTTTCGGTCAGTTCGAGGCCCGCCCGGTAGGCCCCGAACTGTTCGATCTCGCGAGCCCAGCGGCGCGCGCGGCTCTCCCGGATCTTCCGGATCTTCCGGTCACGGTGCCCTGACTTCGACCTCGCCGGTCGCCAGCGGCGCGCCGGTGCGGTCGGCAAACCAGGCGAGATCTTCGATGACCAGATCGACGCTCACCCGATAGCGCCCGGGAACCTGCGGCCAGACGATCGTCACCGCGGTTTCCAGCTCCTCACCCGGTGCGACCGGACGTGGCAGGGGGAATCGCGGCTGACTGGCGGTGCCCGTGCCGGCCGTGACCGGTTCGATCCGCGCGCCGATCTGCACCGGCAGGACCGCCTCGGAGCTCCAGATCCACCTGCCGGTGTTGCGCAGCCGGAGCTCGACCCGCGTTTGCGAGCCGGGCGCCACCTCCGTCGGCAAGGCGACCGGTAGCACCTCGCGCTCGAAGGCCTCGCTCGGCGGCGCGCTCTTCCCCAGGTAACGCAGTCGCAGCGAGGCACGGGAAGTTTCGGGCGCTTCGACCGCGAGGCGCAGCAGCCTTACGTGGTAGCGCTCCTCCGGCGACCACCAGAAGCGATGCCGCCGCCAGGGTGCGGCGGGCGTGTGCACCACCGTTCCACCGGACTGACCGGGAGCGAAGGCGGTGAGCGGATAGCGCCGCGCCCCTCGCCAGTCGTGAACGACGAGCGTCGCCGGGGCGGCATCGGCGACCGCGATCCAGTGCATCGGCGCACCGGGAAAGCGCGTGGCGATCTGGAGCTCGGCATCCGGGAGGTCGCTTCGCAGCTCGAAGCTCCAGGCGCCGACGCTGGCGAACGGATCGACGAAACGGACGAAGTCACCGGCCCAGTAGCGATCCCTGCGCCCGTCGAGGTTCGAGGCCGTGGACTCGTACGGCAGGAGGCGGAAGAGCCCGGCGTTGGCATGCGCCTGGCTGGTCGGGTCGAGGCTGCCGAAGCGCAACTGGGAAGCCAGCGCCGAGAGCCCCACGAGCCCGGCGAGGATCCAGATCGAGAGCAGCATCCGGCGCGACGGCAGGCGGGAGAGCGCCACGAGGAGACACGGGTAGGCCGCCAGGATGTAGCGGTTGCCGAGAAACGTCTCGCCGCCGAAAAAGTTCGCCGGCATCCAGACGAGATAGAACAGCGCCAGGCCGGCGAATCCGGCGAGGGCCGCGACCCCCGCAGGCGAACGCCGCCGGAGCGCGAGCGCCGCGAAGAACAGCGCCGCCGGCAGATAGATCGCGATGCCGGTGTGCCGGCCGACGAAAAAATAGAGTGCGGCATAGGCCGTCCGGCCGCCGTCGAAGAGCGGCCTCAAGACCAGCGAGGAGGTCGCCAGCTCCTCGGGCCGGTCGAAGCGGGCGAGCGCGGCCCCACCGGCGTTGCCGACCGGATAGCCGGTCTCGGCATTGAAGGTCGCGCGCGGTGCCTTGTACGGATTCACCGCCCCGGTGAGCGCCCAGGTGAGCGCCAGCGCGGCGACGTAGCTGACGAGAATCGCGCTGGCGATGCGCACGGCACGGCGCAGATCGCGACCGAGGAGTGCGGCGAGCACCGGAACTCCGGCGATCAGGGCATTGGGCTCGCGCAACGAGATCAGGGCTCCGAGCAACAGGCCGCCGAGAAGATCGGCCGCAGGCTTCGCCATCAGGCGCTCCGCCCAGCCCCGCCGTTCGTGCGGGAGGGAGCTCGCAACGCTTCCGGTCAGAGCGAGCACGAGCCCGGCGAGCGCCAAGGCCACCTGCAGTGTCTCGGTCATCCGCCAGGCGACGTACGGCACGACGAGACCGGTGGCTACGAAGGTGAGGAGCACATCCCGCGCCGCCGCCCGGCTGCCCAGACGCTCGAGAAAGGCCCGCCCCAGGGCAAGTGCAGAGAGCAGTACCAGCAGGTTGAAGAGCGCGACCCCCCAGTCGCCGAGAAGGCCGACGAAGGGCGCGGCGAGAAGGGGGAAGAGGACCGGCTTGGAGTAGGCCACCCCGTGGCTCGTGCGCTCGAGGATCAGCGCGACGGCGCCGCCCGAATGCGCCTCGGCCCAGATCCGGTCGGCGGCGGAAAAGGCGAAATCGAAGTCGCGCGCCATCGACGCCGCCATGGCGACGTAGGTGCCCTCGTCCCCGAGCAGGCTCCGGCCCGGTGCGCGAAGCAGGAAAAGAAGCGCCAACAGCAGCACGGCGAGACCCGCGAGGACGGGGATCGGCGACCGGCGCGGGCGTGCCGGAGCTGGGGCAGGGTCCGGCATGAAGGCCCGTCAGCCTATCGCAAGGCTACGGCGGGCGCGGGCGCGGGCGCGGGCGCGGGCGCGGGCGATCGCCGCCCTCGCTTCCTCTCCAGACCGCGTTATATAGTTGTAATCGTTTGGTTGTAAACGCTCGCCCACACTGGTCCTTCCCTTCACCGATTGGAGCCCCGATGTCGACAATTCCGCAGCGCAGTCCGCTTGTCTTGAGCGCCCTGGTCGCATTCTCTAGCCTGCTCGCCGTGCCGAGCGCCTCCACGGCGGAGGTGCTCGTCCCGCTCTGTACCGCCAACGCCACCACGTTGTGCATCGACCAGGCGCCCGGCGACGGGCGATGGGAGGTCAAGCTCGACTGGTCGACCACATTGGGCGGCGGCTCGTCGGGCCATGCCCACGCCGTGCCGCTCACCCCGGTCGGCGTCTCACGCGGCGGTCTCTTCTGGTTCTTCTCGGCCGACAACCCGGAGCTGATCGTCAAGATCATCAATGGCTGCGCCTCCAACAACCATGCCTGGGTCTACTTCTCTGCGGGCACCAACGTCGGCTTCACGCTGACTGTGACCGACAAGCTCTATCCGACCCACACCTGGACGCGCACCAACGCCGACCTGCACCTCGCCGAATCGATCGCCGACATCGAAGCCTTCACCTGCGACGGCTCGGATCCCGATCCGAACCCCGACGGGCCGTGGATCCTCACCACCCGTCCCGGACATTTCTTCACTCCGAGCGCGGCAAATCCGACCCATCGAATCGATATTCCGGTCGACCCCGACGAGATCTTCTACAAGATCGTCGTCGAGGTCGAAGTCGACATGGACGGTTACTTTCCCGGGGACCCCGACCGCAAGCACAACCTGTTCACGATCTTCCGTGGCGACGACGACCTACGCGGAGATATCTACGGCGAGCTCGGGATCTACGGACCGAACGTCAACGAGCTCGAGCTGGCCTCGAACGCGGACCTGCCGGGCAGCCAGAATCACTACCGCTCGGTTTTCCATTCGCTGAATCCCCAGGGCGTCTACTCCTTCCTCCTCTCCTACGACGCCCAGCGCTCGCAGACGAAAACGTACGTGTACGAGGGAAGCAACGTCGGGCAGAATCTCCTGTTTAACATGTTCGGCGAGGCGACCGGCGACAACCCGATCACCCCCGAGGGCGACGGCTTCTCGATCACTTTCGGCAGCGAAGTGGGCGGCGGAGTAGGTGACAACCAGGTGCCGACTTACGGCTGGGCCTACAAGAACCTCAAGGTCTACCTCGAGCGTCCCGTCGACTGACGTCTAAGAACTCGAAGGACATCCGAGGGCCGGCCGCGACGCGCTGCCGGCCCTCGTTTTTTCCGGTCTGACGCGGCAATGCGGATAGACTTCGCCGCGTGTCCCGCACGGTTCGCCTGACCTTCGCCAGCCTCGCGCTGTTCTTCGTTCTCTTCCCGCTGACGCTCCAGAAACCCGGCCTGCCGCAGGACCTGAAGTCGGACGAGCCGGCCTACTACCTGATGGCGCTGTCGCTCGTCGAGGACTTCGATCTCCTCTGCGAGGCGAAGGACATCCAGCGCCTGGCCAACGAGTTCCCGTACAACAACGCCAACAACCTCATCCTGATGACCGACGACGACTGGAAAACGGTCTGGTTCGGCAAGCCCTATCTGGTTTCGCTGATTGCGGCGCCGGCGGTCGCGCTCTTCGGCGCCGACGGCTTCCTCGCCACCAACATGGCGCTGCTGATGTTCGCCATCTGGCTCGGCGCGCTCTATCTCCGGCGCTTCAATCCGGATGGACTGGCGCTGCTGTTCTCCGCCGGCTTCTTCCTGCTCTCGAACGCCTTCGCCTACGTCTTCTGGATCCACACCGAAGTGCTCTGCATGGCCTCGGTCACCGCCTGCCTGTACCTCGCCTTCACACCGGCCGCGATCGAAGTCCCGACCGGCCGCTGGGGACGCTTCCGGCGTCTCTTCTGGAGCGCCGCCAGCCGTCCGGCCTGGTCAGGCGCGGCGATCATCGCCGGGGCCTACAACAAGCCGATTCTCGCGCTCCTCGGGCTGCCCGCGCTCTATCTCGCCTACCGCGCCGAGCGCCTGCGCGGGGCCGCCAAGTGGCTGGCCGGAGCGGCGGCAGCGGGGATCCTGGTCTGCGGCATCTCCATCGGCTTCACCGGCCACCCCTCGGCCTACCTCGGAGTCGAGCGCTCCGGCGTTCGCGTCCTCGACTTCACCCGCATGCCCGAGCTGCCGATTGCGCGCTCCGAGGAGTACAAGGAGAAGGTCCCGGAGGACAGCGGACCGCGCAACTCCTGGTCGTGGATCTTCCGCCTGCCCGAGGTCGACCATCGGCTGCCCGAGAACGCCGGCTACTTCTTCCTCGGCCGGCACACCGGGCTCCTGCTCTACGCCCCGTTCTCCGGCCTCTGCCTGCTGCTCTTCGCGCTCTACGGCCGGCGATCCCCGGAGCGCTGGGGAGTCCTCGCCGCGCTCGCCGGGGTCGCATTCTTCTTTCTCACCCTCATTCCGTTCAACTGGCACGGCGGCGGCGGTTTCATCGGCAATCGCTACTTCGTCAACGCCCTGCCGGCGCTGCTCTTTCTCGTCACCCGCATCGCGCCGGCCTGGCTGCCGGTCGTCGGCTTCGCGCTCGGCGGGATCTTCGTCGGACCGATCCTCTTCACTCCCTTCGGCGCGCCGGTGCCCAGCCCGACGCTGCAGGCGCACGTGCGCAATTCGCCGTTCCGCTTCTTTCCCTACGAGCGCACTCTCGCTCGGCAGATTCCCGGCTATCGTGGCCAGATCGGCAACGGGGTCTACTTTTTCGGCCGCCGCGACGTTCTCTCGGCGGTGGGCGAGAGCCTCTGGGCGGTGGGCGGCAAACCGGTCGAGATCTGGGTCCAAACCGATCGACCGCTCGTCCGGCCGGTCTTTCAGATCGAGAGCGCAATTGCGCCCAATCGGGTCTCACTGGCGCTCGGCGACGACCGCAAAGTGACCCACTTCGATTCTGACAAGGCGCCGGGCAACACGACGCGGATCACCCTCGTGCCCGGACCGCCCGACGTCGAAAAAGCAGACGACGGCACCACCTACTTCGCCTACAAGATGTGGATCGACGCCTCGGCGCAGACCTTCCGGACCGAGGTCGTCCAGGCGAAACCGCCGACCGACGAAGAGGCGGAAGAGCTCGAGCGCCCCGGCTCGACCTCGCGCCCGGAGTTCGAAGAGCTCACCGTCCTCGTCGGCGCCGCCGTCACCTATCTCGGCGAAGAGGCCGACCTCGAGGCCGACGTCTACCGGCTCGAGTGGATCGCCGGGCAGCCGCCGGCCGAATGGCGCGCCAACCGGCTGGTCAAGGTGCCGGCCACGATACGCAACGCCAGCGCCGCTACCTGGCCGGCCCGCGGCGCGACGCGAGTGGCGCTCGCTTACCACTGGCTCGACAGCGCCGGGAAACCGGTCATCTACGAGGGCCTGCGCACCTCGCTGCCGAAGGACGTGGCGGCCGGCGAAACGGTGGAGCTCGAGCTCGAGATCGCCACTCCGAAGCGGCCTGGCGAGTACATCCTGGAGTTCGACGCGCTGCGCGAACGCCTTGCCTGGTTCTCCGGCAAGCGCCCCGACTCGACCCGGCGCCTGGCGGTCACTGTTCTGCCTTCCGACGACCGCTAGTGCGCCGTGAGGGCCCCGCTGGCTGACGCTACGGCAGCGCCCGACACCCCGCGGGGCCTCCTGCATTCGAGCGGCGCCGCGACCTTCGCGCAGTTCGTGCGCGTGGTCGCGATCCTGCTCACCCATCTCGCCCTGCGCCGGCTGATTCCGCCCGCGGACTGGGGCCTGCGCGACTGGGCGGAATCGCTCTTCCTGCTGCTCGCGACGGTGCGCGATCTGGGCCTCCCGAGCCACGTCGTCCGTCTGCGGCCGATCCCGCTCGGCAATCTCCTGCGGGTCCAGCTGATCTGGGGTGGAGTGCTCGGGCTGGCGATCCTGACGCTGGCACCGCTTCTGGCCGGGACCTTCCGCACCCCGCGCCCCGACGTCGTTCTGGTG
The DNA here is from genome assembly GCA_043737505.1 of Thermoanaerobaculia bacterium. Classification (GTDB taxonomy): domain Bacteria; phylum Acidobacteriota; class Thermoanaerobaculia; order Multivoradales; family JAGPDF01; genus JAGPDF01. The sequence continues at coordinate 16,563 of JAYTAM010000065.1, read as the reverse complement.
CTTCAGGTTCTAGTTCTCTATCTGCTCCTCGAAGGTGTGGCGAGCGTGCCGCTGACTCATTTCGAGGCCGGGCTCGAGATCGGACGGTCGATCGTGCCGGAGCTCGCCCGGACCCTCGCCTATTGCAGCGCAGCGCTCGCCCTGGCGATCGCCGGGTGGGGGGTGTGGTCGTTCGTGCTCGCCATGGTGGGTTCGCAGGCGCTCTACGCCGCGCTGCTCTGGTGGCGCGCCCGGCCGACGATGGAGCTGCACTTCGAGCCCGGCAAGACCTTCGCCATGCTCGTGGTCAGCATGCCGCTGGGCAGCATCTGGCTGCTCGCCTTCGCGGTCACCTATGCCGACGCGCTGATTCTCGGCAGCCGTTTTCCCGATGCCGTGGTCGGCGGCTACATGTTCGCCTACGTCTGGGCCTTCTTTGCCTCGCGCGTCCTGCAGCAACCGATCGGGCGCGCGCTGTATCCCGCTCTGATCCAGTTCGGCGACCGCCCGGAGCAGCAGTTTCTGGCCTATCGCCTGGCTACCAAGGCGTTGCTCGCCATCGAAGTCCCGGCGGCGCTCTTCCTCTTTCTGAACGCCGATCTCGCCGTAAGGTTTCTCGGCGGCGAGAGCTACGCCGGCCAGGCCGGGCTCCTGCGCCTCCTCGCCTTCGCCCCGCTGGTCGATCCGCTCGGTCGCTTCGGTGGCGAGCTCCTGGTCGCACGCCACCGCGATCGGGACCGGATCCTGTCGCTCGTGCTCCACCTCGCGGCGCTGGTCGCCGGCGGCCTCTGGCTCTCCCACCGCTACGGGCCGGTCGGCATGGCGTGGGCCAACTTCCTGCCGCTGGGGGCGCCGATTCTCCTCGTGGTCCTGGCGCGCATCGACCGGCAGGGCCTGGGCCGGCTGCTCCTCGATCTCGTCGAGGTCTACGCTGCGCCCTTGCCGCTCTTCGCCCTTGCCTGGTGGGCGGCTGGAGAGGGAACCTGGCTGCGCTTCGGCCTCTCGGCCCTCGCCGGCCTCGCCAGTCTCGGCTGGTTCTGGTGGCGCTTCGGCGGCCGGTTTCTGGCCTTTTTCGCTGGCCGTGGACAGTTGGCTGCGCCAGAAGCCTCCAGTCGATAGAATGAAACCTCGCTTCGCGTCCCTCTCGGGACGCGGCCTCATTTCCGCCGGACGTCAACCCTGGGATCCAGATCCATGAGCGATTTCAACTGGAAGGGCAAGCGGGTCCTGATCACGGGTCACACAGGTTTCAAGGGAACCTGGCTCTGCCTCTGGATGCAACTCCTGAGCGCCCACGTGCATGGGTACGCCCGGGTCCCTCCCACTCGCCCCAACCTCCACGACCTCGCCGGCGCCGCCTCCGAAATGGATTCGACGGTCGGGGATATCCGTGACCTCGATCTCCTTCAGGCGACCTTCGATCGCGTCCAGCCCGAGATCGTTTTTCACCTGGCGGCTCAACCGATCGTGCAGCTCGCCTACGGAGATCCGCAAGAGACCTTCTCGACCAACGTGATGGGAACGGTGAACCTGCTGGAGTGCGCCCGCCGCACCCCGAGCGTGAAGGCAATCGTCGTCGTCACCAGCGACAAGTGCTACACCAATCACGAGTGGCACTGGGCCTACCGCGAGAAGTCCCAGCTCGGCGGGCGCGACCCCTACGCCGCGAGCAAGAGCTGCGCCGAGCTCATCGTGCACTCCTATCGCGAGTCCTTTTTCAACCCCGAGGCGGCCGGAGAGCCGACCGCCCTCCTCGCATCCGTGCGCGCTGGCAACGTCATCGGCGGCGGCGACTGGGCCCCCTATCGCCTCGTTCCCGACGTCATCGCAACGCTGCGGGAGGACCGCCCGCTCGTCCTGCGCCACCCGAAGGCCATCCGTCCGTGGCAGCACGTTCTCGAGCCTCTGCGCGGCTATCTGCAGGTCGCCGAGAATCTGTACAACGGCGAGGGTCAGGTGGCCGCCGCCTGGAACTTCGGGCCGGTCGACGAGGACTGCCTGCCGGTCTCCTGGCTGGCGCGCGAGCTCTCGCTCAAGTGGGGCCGTGAGGTGCATTGGGAAGCCGATCGCATCCCTCGCCCACACGAAGACACCTTTCTCAAGCTCGATTGCAGCAAGGCTCGGGCGGTGCTCGGTTGGGTTCCTGTGCTGAGGCTCGCCGACGGCCTGCAGTGGATCGCGGACTGGTACCACGAGATGGACCGCGGCGCTGACATGCGCCAGGTCACCATCGCCCAGATCGAGAGCTATCGGGAGCTGGCTGCCGAGCGTTCGGACCGTGCATTGAACGCCGCGGTCTGAACGCAAACGGGATTAGTAGCGCTTCTCGACCGGCGGCAACCGGCGAGGAAGCAGGCGCTGCAGCCTCTGCTTCCACTCCTTGAGCTTGAGCAGAATAGGAAAACCCGTGACAGTTACCGGATTTCCGACTCCGTTCGACCCTGACGGAAATCCGGTAACTGTCACGGGTTTTCCTGGCGTTTTCGCTGGGCCGAGTCGGGGCGGGAGGCGGGAGAAGTAGCTCTGCTGCGGGATCCGGCCGGCGGTCGCGCCGGCGATCTTGGTGGCGACGACGAAGAGCGCCACCTGGCGGGCACCGAAGCCGCCGTAGGCCAGGTGGTCGAGACAGCCGGGCGTGTAGCGCCGGATCTTCCATGGCGTCGAGTGGAACCGGCCGCGGAACCAGTAGGGAAAAAACTCGAAGAAGTAAGAGGCTTCGATCCGCCAGCCGTTGGCGGTGTAGAAGTCGTGGAACAGCGTCGGCGAGAACATGTAGAAGCCGTGGTCGACATGATTGTTCGACGGCGCCATGCCGTGGATCATGCGGCCGCCGGCGCGAAGCAGCGCGTGCAGGTTGGCAAAGACCTGCGGCAGATCGAAGACGTGCTGCAGAGTGCCGGCCTCGAAGACCGTGTCGAACCGGCCGGCGAGCTCCGGCGGGACCGGCAGATTGAGGTCGAAGAGATGGTCGGCTCCTTCCCAGTTCGAGACGTCGGCGCTCTCGACGCGCTCGCAGCCGAGGAGGCGAAAGAAACTCCGGTCGTCGAGGCAGCCGGCGGCCGCCAGCTCGGGCTGATGCGAGAGGGTCACCCCGACGCCCGTAGGCAGTGGCGCGAGCGGCGTCTGCTGTTCCCGCGCCCAACGCTCGAGCTCCTGTTGTGTGGCGTAGACCGACATCCGCCCGAGCTCGAGCAGGCTCCCCCCGAACGGCCGCTCGCGCGCCTCGTCCAGGAGCAGGCGGGCGGTGCCGCGCGGAATGCCCATCAAGCCCTGGGAGGGAAGCGCCCCGACGCGAGCTCGCCGCGCAGGCCGACGATCGTCCGGTGCAGCCCCTCTTCGAGGCCGACCTGCGGACGCCAACCGAGCCGGCTGCTGCTCTTGGCGATGTTCGCGCGTCGCACCGCCTCGAGCGGCCGGTCGGCGAGCACGCCGATCTCAGGCGCTGGCGCCGCCAGTGCATGACAGATCTTCTCGACGATCTGGCGGACAGTGACGAGCTCACCGCTGCCCAGGTCGAAGCTCTCGCCTTCGATGCCGGCGACCTCGGCCGCGGCGAGCAGCCCGGCAACCACGTCGTCGACGTAGATCCAGTCGACCGGGCGCGTGCCGCTGGTGAGGCGCGGCGCTTCTCCACGCAGCGCCGCCAGAATCGAATACGGCACGACCTTGGTGTGATCGTTCTGCCCCGGACCGTAGACCATGTAGATGCGCGCCGTGACGACGGGCGTGCCGTAGAGGGAGTGGAAGAACCTCGTGTAGAGCGTCGCCGCGGCTTTGGCGACGGCATACGGCGAACCCGGGGCTTCGAGCGAGTTGCGATCCGGCTCTTCCATCGTACCGGCGACGACGATCCGGCGGCAGGTGCTTTGCGGCGCGGCGCTCGCCGCCGCCAGCAGGCGGACGGTGCTTTCCAGGTTGTCCTTCAAGGCCGGCAGGACGAGGTCGAGCTCGCGTTTTCCGGTGACCAGGCTCGCCAGGTGGAAGACGACCTCAGGGGCGGCCCCGGCGAGGACGCGCTCGCACTCACCGGCGACGGCGAGGTCCGCCTTCCACCACCTCAGATTCGGAAGAACGGCGCTCTGCTCCCGGCGTGACACCGCGTCGACGCGACAGCCGGCCGCGAGCAGGGCGCGCACGAGATGGGCGCCGAGAAAGCCGGAGGCGCCGGTGACGAGGACGGGTACGGGCCGCAAGAGAGCGAAATCATACGGCAAAGCGGCCTCACGAAACCCCTGTGATACCTTGCCCCTCTGCATGCGTGTAGGTGCCCTCGTCGGCCGCGGCCGGCGCCTCCTCGAGCGGCTGTCGCGCCGGATCCGGCGGGTGGAAACCCGGGTGGTGAAGCGGACGCCCCCCCCCGGGACCGGGAAGCCGGTCGGCCGCGCCCTGCTTTCGTACATCCTGGATCCCTACCTCCTCGCTCCCGGCGCCGCGGAGCCGCACTCGCACACCCACTTCTGGGAGTCGCGCGAGATCGGCCGGATTCTCGTCGCCGCCGGTTTCGAGCTCGACGTCGTGCACTGGACCAACGACACCTTCCTGCCCGTGCATCCCTACGACCTCTTCGTCGACGTGCGACTGAATCTCGAACGCCTCGGCCCGGTGCTCGGTCCGGAGTGCCTCAAGGTCATGCATATCGAGACGGCCCACTGCGACTTCTACAACCCGGCGCAACGACGCCGGCTCTCCGAGCTCGAAGCCCGGCGCGGAATCCGCCTCGCTCCGTACAAGCTCCTCGAGCCGAACCACGCCATCGAGCACGCCGACGCCGCGACGATCCTCGGCAACCGAACCACCCAGGCCACCTACGCGCATGCCGGTAGACCCCTGTGGCCGGTGCCGATCTCGCAGCCCTTTCTCTATCCCTGGCCGGAGGGCAAGGACTTCACCGCCGTCCGGCAGCGCTTTCTCTGGTTCGGCAGCGGCGGGCTGTTGCACAAGGGGCTGGACCGGGTGCTCGAGGTCTTCGCCGGGCTGCCCGACCTCGAGCTCACCGTTCTCGGCCCGATCGACCGCGAGCCGGAGTTCGTGCGCGCCTTTCGTCGCGAGCTCTACGAGACACCCAACATCCACACCCTGGGCTGGATCGACGTCGCGCGCCCCGGGTTTCTCGACCTCGCGCGGCGGCATCTGGCCCTGGTCTACCCCTCCTGCTCGGAGGGACAGAACGGGGGCGCGGTGACCTGCATGCACGCTGGACTCATCCCGGTGCTGTCGCGCGAGAGCGGGCTCGATATCGCTCCGGCGTACGGCGTCGAGCTCGCCAGCTCGTCCCTGGACGAGATCCGCGGCCGGGTGCTCGAGCTGGCCGCCCGTCCGCCGGAAGAGCTTCGCGCGCAGAGCCTCCGTGCCTGGGAATGGGTGCGTGCCCACCACACCCGCGAACAGTTCTCGCGCGGCTACGAGGGCGCGCTGCGCGCGATTCTGGAGCGTTTCCGTCCGCGCCTGGCTCGCGCCGTCGGCGAGCGCAGCCGATGAGCTCCGCGGCCGCCGCAGCCACCGCAGCCACCGCCCCGTGCCTTTTTCTCTCGCCGCACCTCGACGACGTCGCCCTGTCGTGCGGCGGACAGATCGCCGGCGCGGCCCGGAGCGGCGTCCCGGTGACGATCCTCACTATCTTCGCCGGCGACGAGCCGGGACCTCTGGAGCCGACCGCCTCCCCCCTGGTCGAGAAGATCTACGATCTGTGGAAGCTCGAGCCCGGAGAGATCATGCCGACACGGCGGCTCGAAGATCGGGCAGCCGCCCGGGAGCTCGCGGCCGAGGTCCTCCACTGGGAGCTGCAGGAGGCGATCCATCGCCGCGACCCGCTGCGGAACGACGCCCTCTACCCCACCCTCCCGCGGCTCTTCGGCCCGGTGGCGCCGCAGGAAGAGCCCCTGGTCGCGCGCCTTGCTGAACGCCTCGCCGCCCTCCCAGAAGCTCTCCAGACCTCCCGCATCGTCGCACCGCTCGGAGTCGGCGGGCACGTCGATCACCGCATCGTCCGCGCCGCCGCCGAGCGCGCCTTTGGCCGGGACCTGCGCTATTACGAGGAGTTCCCCTACATCGTCTGGAAGTTCTGGGCGCTGCGTCGTGCCGGCATCTCCGGCCCCGCCTGGGAGTCGGTCTCGCAACCGCTCGCGCAGGAAGACGTCGCCGCTCGCATCGCCGCGATCGCCTGCTACGCTTCGCAGGTGACTCCCCTTTTCCGCACTCCGGAACGCATCGCCCGCCTGGTCCGCCGGCATGTCCGCCGGGCCGGCGGCGAGCGCCTCTGGCGCTTTCGCGCCGGGCTCGGCGGCAGAGACGGCGCCGGCGGCGACGGCAGCGACGGCAGCCACGGCGGCCGGGGCGCCGACAAGGGCAAGGTGACGGCGTGACCTCCGGATCTCCCATGCGGGTCGCCGTCACCGGCGGCGCCGGCTTCATCGGCAGCCATCTCTGTGAGCTCCTGACTGCGTCCGGCCATTCGGTCCTGGCGATCGACGATCTCTCCCGCGGCCGGCGCGACAACCTCCCTGCGGAATTTCCCCTCGAGGCGCTCGGCATCGGCGATCCCGCCCTGAGCGCGCGCTTGCTCGCCTTCGCCCCACAGGCGCTCGTGCACCTCGCGGCACAGGTCGACGCGCGACGCAGCCTCTCCGATCCGGTCTTCGACGCCCAGGTGAACATCCTCGACACCGTCCGGCTCTTCGCCGCGGCGGTCGCGGCGGGAGTCGAACGGATCGTCTTCGCCAGCAGCGCCGCGGTCTACGGCGACCCGGAGGAGATCCCTACGCCCGAGGAGGCACCGCTCGCCCCACTCTCCCCATACGGCGTCGGCAAGCTCGCCGGCGAGGGCTACCTCTCGTTCTTTGCCCGCCAGCACGGCATCGCCGGGGTTGCGCTGCGGTTTGCCAACGTCTACGGCCCGCGCCAGGAATCGGTCGGCGAGGCCGGTGTCGTGGCCGTTTTCTGCCAGCGTCTGCTCGCCGGCGAGCCGGTGACGATCCATGGCGACGGCCGGCAGAGCCGCGACTTCGTCTCCGTCGACGACGTCGCCCGAGCCTGCCTTCTGGCGCTCACTGGACCGCCTGGCGTCTACAATGTGGCGACGGGCATCGAGACCGACGTGCGCACGCTGTTCGCCCGGCTCGCTGCCTCGCTTCGGCCCGGTGCCCTGCCGACACACGGTCCGGCGGTGCCGGGAGAACCCCGCCGGTCGGCACTCGATCCGTCGCGCGCCGAGGTGGAGCTCGGATTTCGCGCCGCGCAGGAAGTCGGGGCCGGCATCGCCAGAACCGCCGAATGGTTTCAAGCTCGACCCAGGGAGAGACGATGACGCCACCCCGCCCCGACAGTCCGCGACCGGAACGCCCCGGACAGACCGCCTCGATGCCGGTGGTGATTCTCTGCGGCGGGCAGGGCACGCGCCTCCGCGAGCACACCGACAACGTCCCCAAGCCGATGGTGGAGGTCGGTGAGCAACCGATCCTCTGGCACATCATGAAGCTCTACGGCATGCGTGGATTCAGGCGTTTCATCCTCTGCCTCGGCTACAAGGGGTGGGTGATCAAGCAGTACTTCCTGCGCTATCACGAGATGCGCCGCGACTTCACGCTGTCGATGAAGGGGGATCCGCCACAGGTGCTCTTCCACAACCATGTCGGCGAGGAGGACTGGCAGGTCACCTGCGCCGAGACCGGCGCCGACAGCGGCACGGGCGGACGGCTCAAGCTGATCGAAAGCTACGTCGACGCCGAAGAGTTCTGTTTCACCTACGGTGACGCGGTCGGCACCGTCGATCTCGACGCGCTGCTCGCGTTTCATCGCGCCCAGGGGAGAATCGCCACCGTCACCGGCGTCCATCCGACCTCGCGCTACGGCGAGATGAAGGTCGACGGCGGCAAGGTCGTCGAGTTCAACGAGAAGCCGACGGTCGCCGAGGGGATCGTCTCGGGCGGCTTCTTCGTCTTCAACCGCCGGGTATTCGACTACCTGGGCGACGATCCGAAAGTCTTCCTCGAGCTCGAGCCGCTGCAGAAGCTGGCGCGCGACGGCGAGCTCTCGGTCTTCGTGCACGAGGGTTTCTGGCACCCGATGGATACCTACCGCGACTGGCAGCACTTGAACGAGCTCTGGAAGTCGGGCCGCGCCCCGTGGAAAATCTGGGAGTGACCGCGGGCCCGCAAAGGCCCCACCTCTCGCTCGTCATTCCGCTCTACAACGAAGCGGAGAACCTCCCCGTGCTCGCCCGGGAGATCCGCCAGGCGCTCGAGCCCACGGCGGCGAGCTGGGAGACGCTGTTCGTCGACGACGGCTCGAGCGACGGCAGCTTCGCGGCCCTCGAGAAGCTGGCGGCCGAGGACGCGACCGTCCGGATCCTCCGCCATCGCCGGAACGCCGGGCAGTCGGCCGCGCTCGCCGCCGGCTTCGCCGCCGCGCGCGGCGCCATCGTCGTGACGCTCGACGCCGACCTCCAGAACGATCCCGCCGACATTCCGGCGCTGCTCGACCGGCTCGGCGCGTCGGCTGCCGGGAGCGACTGCGACGCCGTCTCCGGAGTGCGGGCGCGTCGCCAGGACAGCTGGGTGCGACGGACCTCGTCACGGGTGGCCAATGCCGTGCGCAACTGGGCCACCGACGAAAATGTGAGCGATGTCGGCTGCTCGCTCAAGGCCTACCGCCGCGAAGTCCTCTCCGGCCTGCCGATGTTCCACGGCATGCATCGCTTTCTGCCGACGCTGGTGCGCTGGAACGGCGCCCGGCTGGCGGAGATCCCGGTGAACCACCGCCCCCGGCTGCACGGAACCGCCAAGTACGGCATCGGCAACCGGCTCTTCCGCGCCCTGGCGGACCTGATGGCGGTGCGCTGGATGCGCACGCGCTGGATCGTCCGTACCAACGTCGAGGAGATCGCTCGCTTGCGCCCCTCGCCCTCGACTTCGTCGGCGCCCATGTCGCCGACGTCGCCCATGCCGCCCGCGGATCGGCAGCCATGAGCCACTTCGAGCGCCTGGGACTTCTGCTCCTCGCTCTCGTCCTCTTTCTGCCGGGGATCGGCGGGCGCGACCTGTGGAATCCGGACGAGCCGCGCTACGCCGAGGTGACGCGCGAGATGCGCGAGAACGGCGACTGGTTCGTGCCGCACCTGAACGGCAAGATCTACTCCGAGAAGCCGCCGCTGCTCTTCTGGTCGATCGCCGCCGCCTCCCTGGCGACCGGCGAGGTCGACGCCGTTGCCGCCCGGCTGCCTTCGCTGCTCGCCGGGATCGCGACGATTTTCCTGCTGTTCGGCATGGCCCGGCGGCTCTTCGACCGCCGCGTCGCCTGGTGGTCGGTCGCCATCCTGGGCACCTCGGGGCGGATCCTCTGGCAGGCACGGGTCGGTCAGATCGACATGCTCCTCCTCGCCCTGGTGACCCTGGCGATGTATTTCTTCGTGCGCGGATGGCTCGAGCACCGACCCGGCTTCTTCCGCCTGTTCTTCGTCGCCGCCGGCCTGGGAACGCTCGCCAAGGGGCCGGTGGGGCTCCTGCCGCCGCTCCTCGCCATCCTCGCCTTCGCGATCCTCTCGCGCGAGCCAGGACGGCTGCGCGAGATGCGCATCGGCACGGGTCTCGCCCTGTGGGCCGGGATCGTGCTGCTCTGGCTCGTTCCGGGGGGTATCTCCGGCGGATCGGCCTACATCGAGACGCTGGTCATCAAGCAGAACGTCACCCGCTACGCCGACCCCTGGCATCACTTCCAGCCGATCTACTACTACCTGACGACCGTGCCGGCGGATTTTTTTCCCTGGATCTTCTTCCTCCCCGGCGCCCTCTGGCTCGGCTGGCGTCGAGCGACCGCAAACGAGCGCCGCGGCTACCTTTTCGCCTTCTGCTGGATGGCGGTGACGGTCCTGTTCTTCAGCCTCTCACCGGCCAAACGGACGGTGTACGTGCTGCAGATGTTTCCCGCGATGGCGATGATCGTCGCCTGGTCGTTCAGCGAGATCGCCAACAGCTGGCAGCGTCTCCGGCGCTTCGCCACCGTGCCTGCGGCGCTCCTCGCCGTGTTCTTCGCGGCGCTGCCGGTGGCCTGGTTCGTTCTCGCCCGGAGGCGCCCCGAGCGCGCAGCGAAACTCCAGGCGACGGTCGAACCTTTGGGGCCCGGCCTCGTCACCGAGCTCGCCGTGCTCGTTGGCCTGCTCTTCGCCGGCGCTCTGGCCGCCTGGTGGCTGGGACGCCGTGGGCATCCAGGGCGTCTGGTCGGTGCCCTCGCCACCGGCATGGGCGTCACGAGCGTGGCTGCGGTACTGCTCGTGCTGCCGCGCTTCGATCTGGTGAAGAGCGCGCGGCCGCTGTCGCAGAAGCTCGTGGAGCTCGCCGCGCCCGGCGATCCGTACGCCATCTACCCGCGCCTCGATCCCCGATTCGTCTTCCACACCCGGCGCTTCGCCGAGACTCCGGGCTCCGAAGAGGAGCTTCAGGCGTTCGCCCGCCGCCCGGAGAAGGTCTGGCTGCTGATCACCCGACCGGCCCTGGACGCCCTCGCGGCGCCGCTCCCCCTCGAAGAGGTGGTGCGCGATGCCGCGCGCGAAGACGGCTACGTGCTGCTCCAGTCGGCTTCTCCGACGAATGCGGCGAATGCAGTCCCAGGCGAGACGGGCGCGGCTGCGACCGTGGACGAGCTGCCGACCCCGAATCCCTGACGCGCGTCAGCGCGGATCGGCTTCGACCGGAGCGTCGTCGTCGCTCGCTTCGCTCGGCCGCTTCCAGGTGGCCTCGCTGTCGTCGAAGGCGGGCAGGGCCACCTTCTCGCCGCGGGCCTCGCGAATGCGGTACTCCCAGAGCCGGGCATACTTCAGGAAGACGCCGAACGACTGCAGCGAACAGAGGACGAGGCCGTGCATTCCGTCGAGGATGCCGAGCTGAAAGAAGTAGGTGCGCATGAAGCGCCACCAGGGCCTGAGGACGAGCTCCACCAGTCCGGCCCGGCGCCCGTCGCGGAAGGCCTGCGCCGCCCCCCACTCCGCGTAGTTCAGGAATTTGCCGAAGTACTGGTCGAAAGTGCGGAAGGTGTAGTGCAGGAAGGGGTTCCTGAGCACCGGGACGGGGCCGGCGATCTCCAGGTCGGCGTGCACGCGGCGGTTCGGGTAGCGCCCCTTGTCGCGCCGGAACAGGCGCACGACCTTGTCGGTCGACCAGCCGGAGTGCCGGATCACCTTGTCGATGAAGATGTTCTCGCGCCGGATGTAAAAGCCGTCGATCGCCGGATCACTCGCCATTACGGTGAGCACCTCTCGCGCCAGCGCCTCGGGAACCCGCTCATCCGCATCGATGATCAGTACCCACTCGTGCTGGACCCGGTCGAGCGCCCAGTTCTTCTGCGCCGCCGAGCCGAAGTACTGGCGCTGCAGAACGGTGATCGGGAAGGTGCGGGCGATCTCGACCGTGCGGTCGGTCGAGAAGGAGTCGACGAGAACGATTTCGTCCGCCCAGAGCACCGACTCGAGGCACTCGGCGACGTTGATCTCTTCGTTGAACGTGGTGACGATGACCGAGAGCTTCTTGCGCCCGGGTAAAGCGCGAAGGGCATCGAGCGTGGGGTTCTTGGCGGCCATTTTTCGGACTCCTGCGTCAGGCTCCCGTGTCGGGCACGAGAAAGCGCTCGATGCCGCGGGCGCGTCCTGTCGCCTCGTCGATGTCGATGAGCACTCCGGCCAGCCGCACGTCGCGCTTGGCGACTTCGAAAGCGGCCGGCGCCTGGGTGAGAAACCGCTGCAACACGCGATCCGAACGAAATCCGATAACCCCTTCGTAGGGGCCGGTCATCCCGGCATCGGTGAGGAAGGCCGTACCCTGCGGCAGCACGCGGTCGTCGGCGGTCGGTACGTGGGTATGCGTGCCGACGACGGCGCTCACGCGGCCGTCGAGGTAGATGCCCAGTGCCTGCTTCTCGCTCGTCGCTTCGGCGTGGAAGTCGACGAAGATCACCTTGATCCCCTTGTCGAGCTCGGCGAGCAGACGATCCGCGATGCGGAACGGCGAATCGAGGTTCTTCATGAACACCTGGCCCTCGAGGTTGATCGTCGCCACGCGCACACCCGCAGAGGTTTCACCGATGTGGACGCCGCGCCCGGGATTTCCCTCGGGATAGTTCGCCGGCCGGAGCAACCGCGGTTCGTGCACCAGCATGTCGAGGACCTCCTTCTTGTCCCAGACATGGTTGCCGGTGGTCAGGGCGTGGATCGGCAGCTCGTCGAGCTCGGCGAGCGTCTCGGGCGTGACCCCGAAGCCACCGGCCATGTTCTCGACGTTGACGACCACATAGTCGACCCGGTGCTCGTCGACGAGCTTCGGCAGGATCCGTTTCAACGCCTGCCTTCCCGGCTTGCCGATCACGTCGCCGACGAAGAGCAGCTTCATCGCGCAAACTCGACGGCGCGGGTCTCGCGAATGACGGTGACCCGGATCTCGCCGGGATAGGTGAGCTCGGCCTCGATCCGCTTGGCGATGTCCTTCGACAGCCAGATCGCCTGCTCGTCGCCGATCTTGCCGCTGTCGACGATGATGCGTACTTCGCGCCCGGCCTGGATGGCGAAGCTCTTCTGCACGCCCTTGAAGCTGTTGGCGATCTCCTCGAGCTTCTCGAGGCGCTTGACGTAGGTCTCGAGGACCTCGCGCCGGGCGCCGGGGCGCGCCGCCGAGAGCGCGTCGGAGGCGGTGACCAGCACGGCCTCGACGGTCTGCGGGTCGAAGTCGCCGTGATGGCAGGCCATGGCGTGGACAACCTCTTCCGATTCGCCGTACTTCCGCAGCAGCTCGATGCCCAGCTGGACGTGGGTGCCGTCGACCTCGCGATCGATCGCCTTGCCGATGTCATGCAGCAGGCCGGCGCGCTTGGCGATGGTGACGTTGACCTTGAGCTCCGCCGCCATCGTCGCGGCGAGGAAGGCGACCTCCTTCGAGTGCTGAAGCACATTCTGGCCGTAGGAGTAGCGGTAACGCAGCCGCCCCATGAGCTTGACCAGCTCGGGGTGCATCCCGGGGATCTTGAGCTCGAGGAGCGCCGCATCGCCTTCCTGCTGGATGCGCTGCTCGAACTCCGCCTTGACCTTCTCGACGACCTCTTCGATGCGAGCCGGGTGGATTCGGCCGTCGGCGATCAGCCGTTCGAGGGAGACTCGGGCGATCTCGCGGCGGTAGGGATCGAAGCCCGAAAGGATAACTGCCTCCGGAGTGTCGTCGACGATGAGGTCGATGCCGGTGGCGAGCTCGAGAGCGCGGATGTTCCGCCCTTCGCGGCCGATGATCCGGCCCTTCATCTCGTCGCTCGGCAGCTCGACGACCGAGACCGTGGTCTCGGAAATGAAGTCCGAGGCCAGGCGCTGCACGGCGAGGCCCATCAGCCACTGCGCCTTGCGGTTGCCCTGTTCGCGCGCCTCGTCTTCGATCCGCTTGACCAGATGGGCGGCGTCGATACGCGCTTCGTTCTCGAGGCCCCGGGTGAGCTCGTCCTTGGCCTGCTGCGCCGTCAGACCGGCGATCTGCTCCAGCCGGTTCCTCTGCTCCGCGACGAGGCGGTCGACCTCGACCTCCTTGCCGCCGACTTCCCGCTCGCGCGAGGTCACGGTGCGGTCGCGGCCGACGAGCTCCTTGTCCTTCTGGTCGAGCTCGCCGAGGCGTTTGTCGAGGCTGTCTTCCTTCTGGGTGAGGCGGCGCTCGAGGGTCTCGAGCTCGCCGCGGCGCGCGCGCGAGGCGGTTTCGAACTCGGTGCGGGCGTGAAGGAGTTTCTCCTTGGCCGCGAGCTCGCCCTCTTTGAGCTTGGCCTCGCTGTCCCGCCGCGCCTCTTCGCGCATGCGGGTCGCTTCGCGCTCGGCCTCGGCGAGCCGCTTCTCGCCGACATGGCGAATCCTCGACCAACCGAAAATCAGCACGGCAACTGTGACGACGATCGCGGCGACCGCGATCCAAAGAGCCGGAATCATGAGCTCACCCCACATCCATGATGCGTATCGGGGCGAGGCCGCTGACTTCGAGTGCCGGAAGGAAAGTGGCACCCTCTGGGAGACCGAGCGAGACGCTGCGTTTAGAACCTGAAACGCGTCAGGTGGGTGTCCTCATGAGCGGCCGTCAGCGTCCCGGTCGAGGCCGGGCAGGCACGGGCCGCGCGGATATCGGACTCCCTGAGTAGCAATGTTGGTTCTACAGTGCGTCGGCTCGTCACGGTCCCCTCAGAGGATGCCGTAAAATGTCTCTGGTCCTGCACCCTTCCTAAGCTGCTCAAGACCCTCGGAAATCAGACCTTCAGAACTTCCTCGAGCCTCTCCGTCAGCTCCAACACCCGCGTCTCGATCTCGCTCCGCTCTCCCGCCGCACGCTCGTCGCGCCGGGAGAGTTCATCCGCCAGGTTGAGCGCCACGAGAATCGCCAGCTTGCCGGTGTCCGCCGTCACGGCGTGACCCGCCAGCTCGCGCATCCTCCTGTCGACCTGAGCGGCCAGATCGGCCAGATTGCCCCCGTCGTGGCCCCCGCGGATGTGGTACGTGGCGCCGAAGATCTGAACTTCCGTGGTGCTGGAAGATACCGACTCGGACATCCTTGCCACCCCCATCTGTTTCGGGCCCCTCTTGAAGCCTCTGCCGGGCGGGACTATAGCATCCGGCAAGCTCCGGCCTCCGCTCCACCCAACCCCAAACCACTGATGGCGAGGTGCTTACGCCGCGTTGCGGCGAGAGTTCCCGGAGCTCCCGTCCCCCGCTCCTGCGGCGACATGAGCACTTTCGCCACCGCTCGACGCGTACGAGGTATGAGAACTCCATCCCTTGCGCTTTGTCCGCCTCTTCTCGTGCTCGCTGCCTGGGCCCTCGCGACGGCCGCCTCCGCCCAGCTCGCGCCGATCGGCCTCTCCGAGGTCCGCGGCCAGATGCTCCCCCACGACGACGGCACGCCGGGTGGGGACCAGCTCGGCTGGGCGGTGGCGTCCGGAGACTTCAACGGCGACGGCGCCTTCGACTTCGCGAGCGGGGCGCCGTTCGCCGACGGGCCCGCCGGCTCGGGATTCTCGAACGTCGGCAGCGTTGCCGTGCGCTACGGCCAGGTCGGACGCGGACTCCGCGCCGATCTCCCTGCAACTCACCTTCAGCAGCCGCTTTCCGAGTCGAACGCGAACGAGTACTTCGGGTCCGCGCTCGCTGCGGGCGACTTCGACGGCGACGGTTACGACAATCTCGCGGTCGGCATCGCAGCCGATCAGCCGCAGAGCCGCGGCGCGGTGCGCATCTACTTCGGCGGAAGCGCCGGGCTCGACCTCGCGGGCGCGGAGCTGCTCCGGGAAAGCGACGCTGGCGAACCCCAGCACGAGTGCGCCAACGCGCAGTTCGGCTGGTCGCTCGCGGCGGGAAACTTCGACGCCGACGCCTACACCGACCTCGCGATCGGTGCCCACGGCGGTTGCGAACAGATCGGCGACATGCTGGTCGCCGGCGGGTCGGTCGTCGTCGCTCACGGCACGGCGGCGGGACTTCTGCCCTTCTTCGGCTACCGCATGTCCCAGCATTCGTTCGGCTTCGATCCGGTCGAAGCAGGAGATCACTTCGGTGGCGCCGTCGCTGCCGGCGACTTCGACTCCGACGATTTCGACGACCTGGCGATCGGCATCCCCGGGGAAAGCGGCCACGGCGCGCTGCAGATCGTCATGGGAAGCGAGTTCGGTCTCATCTTCGCTGACAACGCCACCTGGTATCCCGGCGCGCTCGGCGAATCGCCCGAGGGCGGAGACCTGATGGGCCAGGCCCTCGCCGTAGCCGACTTCGACGGCGATGGGCATGACGACCTCGCCATCGGCAGCCCGGGAGAGGATTTCGAGCCGGGCGGCCCGATCCAGGGAGTGGGCAAGATCGCCATCGCCTACGGCGCGCCGCCGCCCGCCTGGTTCGATCTCGGGCGGACGGACCGGCTGTGGCAGAGCGACATCCACGGCGACACGATTCACGAAGGGGAGTTCGACGCCTTTGGCTCGGCGCTCGCCGCCGGAGACTTCGACGGCGACGGGCTCGCCGATCTCGCCGTAGGGCACCCGTTCGACGACTGGAGCGCCAACGGCCACGGCAACGTCACCATCGTGATGGGCCACCTCTCCGGGATCGCGGCGTCGGGGCGTCACCGGCTTCTCGCGACGGGCTGGGAAGGGATTCCCGGCGACTCGACGCAGGTCCTGCAGGACTCCGGACGCTCCCTCGCCACGGGTGATTTCGACGGCGACGGTTTCGCCGACCTCGCGATCGGCGTGCCCTCTTTCGACACGGCATCGGCGACGGATGCCGGAGCGGCGACGATCCTCTACGGCGCTCTCTTCGCCGATGGCTTCGAGGTCGGCTCGACCGGCCGCTGGTCGAGCACGCAACCCTGACGAGTTCCCCGGAGCCGCGCGGGGCCCCTGGCCTTGCGGCGGAAAGCGTTTTCCTACACGATCAAGGGTTCGTGATGTTCCGCAAGCGCGAGGCGCGCGAGCTCGACGTGCGGTTCCTGGGCGGCGTGGCGCTCGCAGACGCAGCATAGAAACTGACTTTCGGAGAACTGTCCATGGAATGGATTTCCGACCCGCAGATCTGGATCGCCTTCGCGACGCTTTTCGCGC
>JAYTAM010000064.1:0-10660 GCA_043737505.1 Thermoanaerobaculia bacterium | reverse complement strand
GCACCGGTCAGGCCTGGCGAAAATGCCGAAGACGCCGTAGACCTTGCGGACGTGAGGGACGCCGGAGAGGTCGGAAGGGACCGCACTGGCGCGGGTGCAGCGGCGGGGAAGGCTCGGGGCGGCGTGCATGTCCTCTCCTTTGGGGTCCACCGAGGGCAACCCGGCTCGTGCGGGATAGGGCTCGCGACGGTGCGGGCCTCCTGCTCTAGAGATCGAAATAGCGCGACGAAAGACGACAGGGGGCGATCCGAATCGTGCCTTGAACGCGATGCCTGCCGCGGATACTCCTTGGGCGGTGCTCTGCAGGGCGCCACCGCGCCACGGAGAACCGGCGGCTGAACCTCTGACTGTTCGACCGGCGGGCGGGTGGCACGCTTTCGTCATCGGTCCAGTTGTTGCGCGATGCGCAACGCGGTACAATCACCTTGTGATCCGCTCCTTCCGGCACAAGGGTTTGCGGAAGTATCACGAGACCGGGTCGAAAGTCGGTATCCAGCCCCACCATTCCGGGCGGTTGCGAATGCAGCTCGCGGCCCTCGAGACGGCGCGAACCATCGACGACCTGGACATTCCCGGTTTTCGACTGCACCGGCTTCAAGGACAAGATGCCGGCCGATGGTCGATTTGGGTCAACGGCAACTGGCGTGTCACTTTCGAGTTTCGCGACGGCGACGTCTTCATCCTGGACTACGAGGACTACCACTGATGAACATGCACAATCCCCCTCATCCTGGCGAGTTCTTGACCGAGGTCTATCTCGAGCCGAACGGCCTGAGCGGTCGGGAGCTGGCGGGGAAGCTCGGCGTTTCGGCCTCGACCCTGAGCCGCGTCCTGCGAGGTTCGAGCGCAGTGAGCCCGGAGATGGCGCTCCGCCTCGAGAAGGCGCTCGGCCGCTCGGCGGAGAGCTGGCTCGCCATGCAGGGGAATCACGACCTCTGGCAGGCGCGGGTGCGAGTGAAGCTCCGCGGAGTCTCGAAGGTGCGGCTCACGGCGGCCTGAGCTGCCGCCCCACCGCTCAGGTGGAAGCTACGTCCTCGCCGTGCCGCGCGAGCTGCGCGAGGAGTTCCCGACCGACTGGCAGGCCCGTGTGCGGGTGATCGCCTCCTCCTCCCCGGAGCCTTCCGCCTCGCCGCATCGCCTGGAGATCCAGGCCGACGCCGAGGCGATCGAGCGCATCCGCGCCGAGTTCGGCGGGCGGCTGCGGATCGAAGCGCGGGTGCCGCGTACCCGCCGCGGCTGAACCCTGCCTGGCTCTCTATCGCGGGGTGGGGGTAGCGGTGGCCTGGCCCAGAGGTCGGCAGTCGACGTAGCGCCCGAGCGGCTCAGTCGTCCGTAGCTGGAGGCCGGGCCTCCATCTTCGAAAGGTCGACGAGAATGGCGGGCGCCGTCGCCTTGCCGCGGTGTCCCGCGGCGTCGATCGGGGTTAGATCGACCAGGTACTGCTTGCTGGGCTCGAAATTGTAGGTTCCGCCACACGGGCCGAAGCTCAAGTACAAGCTCTTTGCGGCAAGCAGGATCGAAAAGGGCTTTCCGGCCGGGTCGAAGTTCGGACTCGGTTCGACCGTCGCCATCCAGTAGTCGGATTCCTCCTCGCTGGTAACGGTGAATTGGGCGGTGATGCTCCCTCCCCAGCTTGAGTCCGAGACCCGCACGGTGGCCTGGTTCTCTTGCAGCAAAATGCGCGGGTAGGTTTCGTCGGGTGGTCCCTTCCGGATCCAGGTTCCCAGACGACCCCAATGCTCCTCTCCCTTCGTACCCAGTTCCCCGCGGAGCCAGATCTCGAACTGGCCTTCGGGAAGCGGTTCCATGGAGACGAACTCGATGCGGCTCGCGGAATCCTCGGTGATGGAGAGAATCTGCGCCTTGGAGATCCAGGCCTCCGCCCGGAACTCGATGACCTTCGCGGAGAGTCCGCGAGCGAAGCCGCCGTCGTCCATGACCTGCAGTACGAAGACGGTGTTGGGTGGAACCTCGCCGGGAAGAGGGAAGACATCGAGCCCCGGTCCTCTGGCGCAGCTCAGGGCGCAAAGACTTCCGGGTAGAAAGGCGGCGAGCGCCGAAGCCAGAGTGAGAACCCCAGAGATTCGACTCCACACAACTGGGCTGGATGATCTCCCGTCAGATCGCTGCGGCGTGTCCGCCATGATTTCTCCCTCCGGCCCGCGAAGTTCCTGATTCCGATGAGACCGAGTCGCCGAATCGAGCGGCTAAGCCTCCGAGCCGAACAGCACCGTCGGCACGACTGTACTCCTCGGACTGTTTCAATCGCAACGAAGCTCAGCGCGCGTCGGCGCCCTCTCTCAGCGAGGAAAGAGTCGGCCGGGGCCGGCGGTTCCCACCGACAGACGATCCTCTATACTTGCCTCGGGGGTAGGGCCGATCGCCAACGAACTTCGCAATTCCGGAACCTATGCCATCGCAGCAGCGGCGCACTACGTCGCGCTGCCGCCGGCGACGCTCAGCGCTTGGGTGCGCGGCCGGCACTATCAGACGTCGCGCGGGCAGCGACATTCCAAGCCGCTGATCCAGCTGCCGGACTCGCGCGAACCGTATCTTTCGTTCACGAACCTGGTTGAGGCCCACGTGCTGAAGGCGATTCGCCGTCATCACGGGCTCGCGATGCAGAAGGTCCGTCCGGCCCTGGACCATCTCGAGAACCGGATGAAGGTGCCGCACCCCCTCGCGCACGAGGAGCTGCTGACGGACGGCGTTTCTCTCTTCGTCGAGCGCTTCGGACAGTTGGTGGATCTGTCGGCTCAGGGTCAACTCGCGATGAAAGAGCTCTTGACGGTTCACCTGAAGCGCATCGTCCACGATTCGAGCGGCTTCGCCCTGCGACTCTTCCCGTTCAGTCGCGGTGAGCGTCTTGAAGCGCCTTGCGTGGTGGTGCTGGACCCCCATGTTTCCTTCGGTCGGCCCGTAATCGACGGTACCTCGGTGCGCACCGAGGTCATCGCGAGCCGACTCAAGGCGGGGGAATCGATCCAGACCCTGGCGGACGACTACGGAGTCGGAGCGGACCGGATTGAAGAAGCGATCCGCTACGAGCTCATCGCCGCCTGAACCGGTCTTCTTCAGCGACGAGAACCTCGGTCGAAGGATCTTCCCGGGGCTGCTTCGCGAGGCCGGTGTTGCCCTCGAAGTCCATACCGATCACTTCAAACAGGGCACTCCCGATACCGAGTGGCTACCCGAAGTCGGAAGGCGCGGCTGGGTCCTCCTGACAATCGACGCCCGGCTGCGCTACAACCCTCTCGAACAGAAGGCGATCCTCGCGCACGGAGTCGCCGCATTCGTCTTCACGGGTCGAGCCCCGCACGATGAGAAAGCCGCCGCCTTCTTGAGGGCTCGGGGGCGTATTGCCAAGCTCCTGAGTCAGGAGCGTCCGCCTTTCATCGCAAAGATCCATAACAGCGGGGCGGTGGAAGTCTGGCTGCGGGGTGAAGCGAAGAGAAGAAGGCGCAGGAAGTAGCCAGGCTGGCTTCAAAGCCCATGCGCCCGAAAGGCCGGCGCCCTGGACGTCAGGCGATACTGCGATCGAGGTACAAGTACTTCTGAAATCCAGAGAATGCGCGGCCGATTTCTTCCGGCTGACCCAGGTCTGCAAGCGCGTCCGCGATCGAGTCGTGGTACTTGAGCTTGAGGAGTGGTGTGAGCTTCTCCTGGTCGAGCTCTTCGACGCCGACATCGACGTAGTGGGACAGGACGAAGGCGAGGAAGACCCGCTCCTTGGTGTTGAAGCGGGCGCTGATCTCAACCTTGGCTTTGGCGGCGCGTTCCTCGCGGGTCAGCGGGGGCAGGGCGTAGGCGACGTGGGCCAGCACGTCGAAGATGTCGCTCTTCTCGGCTTCGATGATCCTCTGCATTTCCGCCAGCTGACCGGCGCCGAAACCCTTCTCGGCCAACCCCTGCAGAAGCTGTTTGCGGGTGTCGGGCGCGCTCCAGAGCGCCCGGAGCTCGGCTTCGTTCTTGAAGAACTCCGGGAGCTTGCCGAAGAGGAGCTCCATGAACTGCTGCGCCGACATCGGCGTGCCGTCGGGGTGCCAGAAGGTCGTGCACATCATGTGCTGGATGGTGCGCGCCTTGCCGTCGGCGAGCTTCACTTTGATCCGTTGCCGCGGCGGGCGTGGTTCGGGGCCGGGGTTCGGGGGCTCGGGTGGCAGGCCTGGCGGAGCCGGTTTGGGCTGCGGCTGAGGTTCAGGCTCGATCGGCTCTCCGTCCCATTCCGGGTCGCCGAAGTGGTGGTGGGCCTTCACGAAGTCGTAGATCGTGAAGTACTCCTTGCCGTCGAAGAGGCGGGTGCCGCGGCCGATGATCTGCTTGAACTCGATCATGGAGTGGATCGGCCGCATCAGGACGATGCTGCGGATGTTCCGGGCGTCGACGCCGGTCGAGAGCTTCTGCGAAGTGGTCAGGATGGTCGGGATCGTCTTTTCGTTGTCCTGGAAGTCGCGCAGGTGCTGCTCGCCGAGCTCGCCGTCGTCGGCGGTGACGCGCTGGCAGTAGTTGGGATCGGTGCTGGTCTTGCTCTGGTTGACGAGATCGCGCACCGCGAGCGCGTGCGCCTGGGTGGCGCAGAAGACCAGGGTCTTCTCGTTCTGGTGGATCTCGCTCATGAAGATCCCGACCCGGTTCTTCTCGCGGTCGCGGATCTCGATGACCTTGTTGAAGTCCGCCTCGACGTAGCGCTTTCCGGCCTCGATCTCGCCTTCGATGAGCTGGTCGTCGGAGGTGTAGACGTACTCGTCGAGGGTCGTCGAGATCTGCTTCACCTTGAACGGGGTGAGGAAGCCGTCGTTGATCCCCTCCTTCAGCGAGTAGATGTAGACCGGATCGCCGAAGTACTTGTAGGTGTCGATGTTGTCCTGGCGCTTTGGCGTGGCGGTCAGGCCGAGCTGAACTGCAGGCTTGAAGTAGTCGAGGATGTCGCGCCAATTGCTCTCATCGTTGGCGCCGCCGCGGTGGCATTCGTCGATGACGATGAAGTCGAAGAAGTCGGGCGGATACTCGCCGAAGTAGGGGGAGGGTTTGCCGTCTTTGGGCGGCCCACTCATGAAGGTCTGGAAGATGGTGAAGAAGAGGCTGCCGTTCTTCGGTACCTTGCCCTTCTTCTTGATGTCGGCCGGCGCGATGCGCACCAGGGCGTCTTCGGGGAAGGCGGAGAAGGCGTTGTAGGCCTGATCGGCGAGGATGTTGCGGTCGGCGAGGAAGAGGATCCGCGGCCGGCGCTCCGGCTTGCGGAGGAGGCTCCAGCGGCTGTGGAAGAGCTTCCAGGCGATCTGGAAGGCGATGAAGGTCTTGCCGGTGCCGGTGGCGAGGGTGAGCAGGATGCGCTGACGGTCCTCGGCGATCGCCTCCAGCACGCGCTCGACGGCGATCTCCTGGTAGTAGCGGCTGGGGTGCGAACCGCCCTTGTCCTCAAACGGGACAGCGGCGAACCGATCGCGCCATGCGTTCGCCTCGGCGAAGGTCATCGCCCAGAGCTCGTCGGGGGTTGGGTAGGCCGCGAGCTCGCGCTCCTTGCCCGTCTCCATGTCGATGGCGTAGATGCCCTTGCCGTTGGTGGCGTAGGTGAAGCGGACAGCGAGCTTCCCGGCGTAGTTCTTCGCCTGCGCCACGCCCTCGGTCAGTTCTTGGTTCCAAGCCTTGGCCTCGGCGACCGCCAGCTTCGTGTTGCGGTAGATGAGAACGTAGTCCGCCGTGAGCGCCTTCCCGCGTTTCCCATGCCCCTCGATCCGCCCCGGCGAGATCGGGTACTCGCGCCGAATCGAACTCCCATCCACGACACCCCAGCCCGCGGCCTTCAGCGCAGGGTCGATGTGCTCGGCTCGGGTTTCGGCTTCGTTCATGGGCTAGGAGCCAACCTTCTCTTGCGCCGGAAGCTTGGCGCGCAGCCGCGAAAAGTATGCGCTGTCCATCAATCCAGCTGGCCGCGATGCCACCCCGGCGAGAAGGAATGCAAGAAACTTCGCGCGATCGCGCTTCCGCTTCGCCACCTCAGATGCCGCGTCACACTTCATGTTGCCCTCAGGTGAGCTTTCCCAAGAAAGCCTCCCTTAGAAGGGCGCTCCTCAACGCCTCCAGCGAACCCAGCTTGGACTCGTGGATGCGGGCGAGGCGCGTAGTCTCCGCGATGAGCCCATCGAGCCGGAAAGTGATCCGCTCCTGCTCTCTCAGGGGCGGAACGGGAATCACGTACGACTTGATGTCGCTCAAGTTAATGTGCGGGTGCGCGGCGCCGACTGCTGCCTGTGCAGCTTGTCCTCGGCCAATTGGGCCGTTCAAGACATAGATGAGGAAGTCGGCGTTTACCTGGGCAATTGGGCGAAAGAGGCACATCCCTTGGGAAAGGCAGACGCGCGGCGATTGCGGTAGGGCCGCCGCCCAGCCATAGCTGAGCTCCCTCGAATACACGATGTCGCCAGGTCGGGGTTCATATCGCTTCGACTGAATGTCGCTTTCCGCCTTGGAGACTCGAAGCGCCCTAGCGAGATTCAATGTTCCGTTTACGATGTCGCGGGGTCGAAGCGCCGGAATTCCCTCTGCCTGGTACTCCGGCGTCCGATGGGCGCTATCTACAAACAGCTCACACAGAGAAATTAGCGACTGGTCTACCCACCCGTTTCCTCGCTGGGTGAAGACGGCTTGAAGGTGGCTCTCGAACAGGGCGCGGGCGTTCCGGGCGTTTCCTTCGGCGTTGGCTTTGGCGATGGCGAGGCTCGCAAACGCTT
Organism: Thermoanaerobaculia bacterium; assembly: GCA_043737505.1. Classification (GTDB taxonomy): domain Bacteria; phylum Acidobacteriota; class Thermoanaerobaculia; order Multivoradales; family JAGPDF01; genus JAGPDF01. Next base: position 3,929 of record JAYTAM010000064.1, on the reverse strand, counting down.
CGTCCAGCAGGGCGACGATTCGCTGCTGCTCTGGAAGTGGAGGAAGAGGGATCTCCGCGAGCTTGATGTCGCGCAAGATGATTCGCTTGATCGCTGCGCCTGTCATCTGCCCCGTGATGCTCTGGAGGCCTTGTGGGCTTTGAATGTAGTAGCTCAAGAAAGCCGGCTGAAGGACGTGGGGCATGGTCTTGATTAAGCAAACGCTTGAGAGAAGGCTGAATGGCTCGTCGAGCGTGTTGAGTGTCACGTTGCCGGTGTTCGCGCCGTCCTTCGTGAGGAGCACATCTCCAATGCTTGGTTTGCAACGTGGATAAATGCGATCGTGGAACTCTTTTCCTACGTAGGACACATTGCCCAGGTCGAGGTGGTTGTTCCTGATGTTCTTCGATGTGACATAGAGGAATCGGTCCTTGCCTGGGCCATCAAATTGGTGCGCTGGTGATTCATGCGCACCATCCTGAATGGCGGCACACACGTCCCCCAGCTTCCTCAACTGCCATCGATTCGTCAAAGCAGCGCCTTGATTCTCTCTAGCGCCTTCGCGCTCTCGGCATCCAGCGCGGCAATCTCATTCAGGATTGCAGCTGGGGTGCGGTGCGCGATCTCTTCGCCGCCGTTGGGGTTCTTGGCGGAGAGGTCGAAGGTGTTCGGATCGATGACCTTGGCGTCGACGGCCCAGCTCCTGCGGGAATCGGCAAAAGTCTTCTGCAGCTTCACGAACTCGGCAAGGTCGGTGTCGTTGAGGGGGTTGGTCTTGCCGAGGTTGCGGCCGGGGGTGAGCTGGTAGTACCAGGTCTTGCGGGTGGGCCTGCCCTTCTCGAAGAAGAGCACCACGGTCTTCACGCCGGCGCCCTGGAAGGTGCCGCCGGGGCAGTCGAGGACGGTGTGCAGGTTGCAGCTCTCCAGCAGGAGCTTCCGTAGGCTGACGGAGGCGTTGTCGGTGTTCGAGAGGAAGGTGTTCTTGATCACGATGCCGGCACGGCCGCCGGCCTTCAAGCTCTTGATGAAGTGCTGGAGGAAGAGGAAGGCGGTCTCCCCCGTGCGGATGGGGAAGTTCTGCTGCACCTCCGGCCGTTCCTTGCCGCCGAAGGGGGGATTCGCCAGTACCACGTCGTAGCGGTCCTTCTCCTGGATGTCGGCGAGATTCTCCGCCAGCGTGTTGGTGTGCAGGATATTCGGCGCCTCGATCCCGTGCAGGATCATGTTCATGATCGCGATCACGTAGGCGAGCGACTTCTTCTCCTTGCCGTAGAAGGTCTTGGTCTGGAGGGTGGTCCGGTCCTTCGTCGTCAGCTTGCCCTGCGACGTCATGTAGACGAACGCCTCGCAGAGGAAGCCCGCGGAGCCGCAGGCGCCGTCGTAGACGGTTTCCCCGATCTTCGGCTGGACGACCTGGATCATGGCGCGGATCAGCGGGCGCGGGGTGTAGTACTCGCCGCCGTTCCGGCCGGCGTTCCCCATGTTACGGATCTTCGCCTCGTAGAGGTGCGAGAGCTCGTGCTTCTCCGTCTGCGAGCGGAAGCGGAGCTCGTCGATCTGATCAATGACCTCGCGCAGGTTGTAGCCGCTCTGGATCTTGTTCTGGATCTCGCCGAAGATCTCGCCGATCTTGTACTCGATCGTGTTCGGCCCGGCAGCCCGCTGCTTCATCTTCTGCAGGTAGGGGAAGAGCTTGTCGTCGACGAAGTCGCAGAGGTCGTCGCCGGTCAGCGCCTTGTTGTGGTCGAGCTTCCCCTGCTTGTCCTTGGGCGCCGCCCACGACTCCCAACGGTAGGGCTTGTCGAGGATGAAGCTGTACGGCTTACCGTCGAGCTTCGCCTGCGCCGCGAGATCCTGCTCCAGACCGTCGAGGTACTTCAGAAACAGCAGCCACGACGACTGCTCCGTGTAGTCGAGCTCCGTCGTGCAGCCCGCCTCCTTGCGGAGGACGTCGTCGATGTTGCGGAACGCCTGTTCGAACATGGAGGTCCATTCTGGCAGAGGTCTTCCGCCGCCGGACGGGAGACTCGCCGCCTATCGGCATCGAGCGACGGCTCCCCGCGGCGGCAGGTAAAACGCGTCCTGCGCGGCGGGCAGAGGCATGAAGGGGGGGCAACCCGGTCCCCGATCTCAGGGCACTTAAACCCGTGCTGGACAGCTCTTGGCGTTGTGCCAGGTTGGTTGAAGGGATGCAATTCAGGGATCCAGGCGGCAGGTGGGAGATGGAAATGGTGAAAGTCTTCGGATGCAGGGCCTCATGAGATCGTGGCTGCGGGCGAGTTTCTTTCTCATCATCATTCTGCACCTGTCTGTCGATCCGGCCCGCGCAAACCTTCAGGCCTGTGGCGATTGCATATGCATCGAGTGGTCTTTGGACACCGGCATCTACATCGAAGTAAGGTGCACGGAGGCGAGTGGTGGGGGCGCTGACGGGGGTTGGGCACTGACGCCTCCGCCAACGGGTTCTGTTCCTGACAATGGTGGCTCTTTTGGCGGGAACACAAACCTCAACCCTTATTCGAGCCCTCCCCCCGGTACCTCGGTGCCCTCGGGCCCCAAGACAGACAAGCTCAACAGCGCGAAGTCCAGTGCCGGCTCCAAGCTCGCGCTGAACTGCCACAAAGATCCGGTCGACCAGCAGATCAAGTGCTGGGAGACGACGTGCACCTCCTTGTTCGCAAACAACAGGACCCATATGCCGGGCTCGCAGATTTTCGGCAGCGCCGTCTTTCGATATGGTCAAAACTTCAGCTATCTAGCAGATGGGGTCACCAGAACGCCCTGTCAGGAGACCAACGCCCCGATTGCTTTCGTCCGTGCGATTAACGATCGCTACATCTTCCTCTGCGATACTTTCTTCGGGTTTGCTCCACCCACGGCGTCGCTGTTGCTGATTCACGAGCTGCTACATGTCGCCGGCCAGCGAGAGGACCTCAACGGCGTCGCAGGGCCCAACAACCCGCCGTCGTCCGACGCGATTCAAGATGAAGTGGAGAATGCTTGCACCTCTCCAGCCGATGTGGGAAACGGGTACTGATATGAGTAACAAGTGGTCAGTGGCTGCGCTGTGGATCGTCCTTTTGGGAGTCGACGCCGCGCCTGTCCCGGCGGCACCCGATCTGGCAGAAGACCGGTGCGAATCTCTGCTCCGCGAGTGCGAGGCCCGATCGCAGGAGACGCTTAGTTCAAGGCGAGCCGGTCTTTGGGATGCGCTTCGGGAGCTAGAGCGCGCGTGCGTGTTGTCGGAGACCGATCCGCGAGTCGCAGCGAAGGCTGCATTCCTCTACCTGTCGCTTCCGGAGTACTCCAGCCTCGAAAGCGAGCTGAAAGTTCTCGCGGAGGTGGAGGCCAAGCTCCTAGGTGTGGAGGGCGGGGAAGACGTTTTGGCGGCGACGCTTGATTGGAAGGCGGGTGCCCTGGAAGGACTCGGGCGAGAAGAGGAAGCTCTTGCAGCTTTCGGGGCGGCGCTGCAGATCAGACAGGAGCGATTCGGCCGAGGATCTGCCGAGGAGGCAAAGGCGCTTCTGCATCTCGGCCAGCACTACTCCCAACGAGCCGAGACGACAAAGAGCCCGAGTGATCTTCAGCACGCGCTGGAGTATGGCGAAAGCGCGGTGAGGTCGTTGTGGCAGGCCAACGGTGAGAAAGATTCTGAGACCAAAGAAATGCTCATGCAGTTCGAAGCATTGCTGAAGAGCCTTGGGATGAAAGAGGCTGATGTCGAGCGACTGACCGAGCGCTATCGTCACCCAGCGCAGATGGAGTAGCTCCATTCTGGAGCAAGGGGCGGCGCCGGGAGAGTGCTTCTGAGGCTCGAAGATCCGGTGGGTAGCGCAACAGACATTCATTCTGTGGAGTTGCCCCGGTTTCGTGGACACTTCATGCTCTTTAGAGCGAGGAGGCCAGGATGCCGAAGAGTCACGCGCAGTACCCCGCAGAGTTTCGGTCAC